>DASRMS010000036.1:0-4512 GCA_035647835.1 Oscillospiraceae bacterium | reverse complement strand
TATGGTTGGAGCGCGTGGCACACCTGCTGCAATCGACCCCGGAACACCTGCTGCAATCCGGCTTAATTGATGACGTTGATTTGCTGGAGCAGTGGCGTACCGAGCCGCGCCATGCCGCCGCGCTGATTCGTAGCTGCTGGAGGCCGGATCACTACCAAGCACCTGATAAACAGGAGGACAGCAGGCCATGAGCACACCCGTAGACAACCGGTGGCACGACTACTAATCGCCTGGGCAGCCACGCAATACCGGCATGACGAGTTTCGCCAACAATACGCGCGGGCGCCCAAAGGTTTTTTCCCAGTCACTACGCACGCGCCCAAGGTTTTATTGAAGTCAGTACAATGGCAGCACAACAGCAAGGGCTAACAGCAGGGCAAAACATGAGCACCAATGCAGAGAGATTAAAACGCTACCGCGAAAAGATGGCAGACAACGGCTTTAAGCGCCTGAGCTTTTACGCAGCGCCTGAGCTTGTGGAGTTGATAGCTAAAGAACGGAAGCCTAGCGAGTGTGGCGGCCGCACCCTTGAACGTTTGCTATTGGGTGAGGCAAAGCCAAGGCCGGACTATTGGACAGCAGCAGAGCGAGCACAGAAGGCGGCAAGGCGTGCAGCTAGTGGCCGTCAAATCACCAAGGCTTAGGGTATTAAAGCCGCGTGATGGTGGAAATATTGGACACCTTGAACGTGCCTGATAGTGGTAACAGTGCGGGGGAAATTCCCGTCTATAAAAAAGGCATAAGCCGCATAGTTTTCTGACTCGATAAAAAAGGAGCACCAGCGATGCTAGACTTTGAAGTGCCGGACATTGATTTGGAGCTGCCAGACATTGATCTGGGGGAAGTACCAGACATTGACCTTGGTGAAGTACCGGACATTGATTTGGAGTTGCCCAGTTGAGGGATAAAGCAGGGGGTATAAAACAATTTGGGGGTATTTTTGGGGGTATCGTAAACCCCTAGAAAGCACAAAGCCCCATGGTTAGGGGCTTTCAGACTTTTAATTGGTGCCTAGAAGAGCCTCCAAGACTATTTTGTGCTGATTAAAAAATAGGCCATTCATCCAACGGAAAGGAAACAAGATGATCTTAAGTTATTATAACGGTGATCAAGGTGGGTATAGTTTTAGTCCATGGAATGTTAGTGACGGACATTTTACATTGGCGTGCATGTACGCTGGATTTGTTGAGTGTATTCCCGACGACGGGAGTTACTGGTACACCCAGGAACAGAAAGGCCATGAGTTAAGCGATGCTGCGAAATTCTTCGCAGATCAACATGCGACACGCCTCAGTTGTGTGCAGAACCAAAAGCACCATCTTGGTAAGGCTGGTGAGTTGGGCAATATGGATGCCCTTCTAGTTTTAGCTGAGAGCTTTGGTGATCCATCCATTTTCAAGTGCCGGCACTTACACCACAATTACCCAGCTTCTATTGCAGTTGTAGCAGAAGAAATGGGTCGCGATGCAGATGCTAAATATTGGTTTACTGTTGCAGCAGATCAAGGCGATGCTTATGCCATGCGTGAATTAATTGATAAAGATGAATGTAGTTTGTTTGATAGTTGGAAGTGGATATACCTATCAAAACTCGTTGGTGAAGACCTCACTTTGGACAAATATTATGCTGTTCATGAGGATGGTTCTGACTACGATGATGGCAAGGGTGGAGCACTTTACGCTGGTGGTTATGGTGGAGTATCAATTAATTCGTTGAATGCTGAATTGGATGCTGCTGCCAAGCTTGCTGCGCAGAAATTGTATAAGAAAAATTGGCTTTAAAACATCAAAAAGGTAAGACCGAGCAAGCAGTTATAACTATGTACCTTGTGCGCAGAATAGCGCAAGCTTGGAACATAAGTGTTAATGAGGCTCTTTCGTTGCTACGGGCATCGTACCGTAGCGCGTAACTTACTTCCGATTGAAAACTAAACTCGCCATGGAAAACATAAAAATGAACACGAAAATACAGACTCTTTCAGATCTAGTAAATGCAAATAAATCAACTGAAAATGAACAGCATGGGGCGAGCTTAAATAAAGAAACTTTGTCTCGGGATAAAATAGCTATGCTTAGCGATATTGTGAAAACTGCTAAAGAGGAAGTTCTAAGCGGAAAACATAAAGATTATGAGTTTGCATCGCTTGCAGATCTTGTTGCTCAGCATGAGCATGAAAAACAAAATTAATGTAATGCGCAGCACTGCTCCCTCCAGTGCTGCTTCTTTGTCATCACAACATTTAATTGATTTTCTAACTATTTTTGGCGTCATTTGCCTTTACGTCAGTGGATAAGTCAGTAATTATCAACCGGAATCCGTCCATATCAATGCCGGAATATGTCCACATTTAGCCGGAAAGTGTCCATGCTTAGCTGGAATCCGTCCAGATTGGATTACTGTAGGCCAGCAAGCATGGGGCTTACAGATCAATGCCGGAAAGTGTCCATGCTTGGCCGGAATCCGTCCAGATTAAGCCGGAAAACGTCCATATTAGATTGCTGTAGGCCAGCAAGTATGGGGCTTACAGAGAAGCTAAAAGCTTAAAAAATAATAAGATTAAAAAATAAAATGCAGTTGAATCTGTGGAAGTTGGGGATAACTACTGCTTAGCAGCAAGTGCGCTTCAGTGATTAGCAAGTCAAGAGCCGCAGTAATGTCCTCTATAGCGCCTTGAAAGCCACCTAGCTGCTCTGTTGTGAGGTGAGCTTAGGCTTATGCTCACTTTCTACGATGTAGGCGGCTACAGCGCTTTTGCTGTCGGGTTGAATTGGGTTTCTGTCTTCTTTAACAATCGCGTTGTTTTTGGCTTCTTGAAACGTCTCGTACTCACCGTTTGCATACATCACTCTGCCGTCTGCTCCCGCTTGCTCGCTGCACAAACCGTTTATTTCTACATCGTTGGTAGTTGTGTTTAGCTCTGGCCTTGTCTGGATGACAATAATTCTAAAAAGATCTTCCTGCTTTTCGGGAAGAATAATATGAAAGTGCTCAATAACATAAAACATTGTTAGTCGCCTTTTTGATAACAATCACGGTTTGTTGCTACTAGACAAAGTACCAAGTTATCCACAGAAAGCGCCAGCCAATTATAGGAAGTTTTATAGGTCAAAAGATTAAAGGCAAACCTTACAGGTTTAGGGGGGTGGCATTTATGCGTACTAGGGGGTGGCATTTATGCGTACTTTCCCTCTTTAGGGGGTGGCATTTATGCGTGTATAACTTTGCGTATCCACAGGCTTATCCACGCATGGTTGAGTTATCCACAGGCAAAGAAGCATTGATTGTTGTTTGTTTCCAGATGGGTTGCATGACATGGTTAAGGTGACATATTCCCTTTAGACCTAAACTCAATGCTTAATTTCTAGGCTCGTAAAGCTATAGAAAATGTACTTTCCTTGGCAGGCAGTGTGCTTCTTGCGCCTTTTGAAATGAAACCTTCATCATTAAGCCTATACGGTCTGCTGGTGAAGGTTTTTTCATGAGACAGGTGCTGCCAGCGTATTGCGACTCAAGGTTTTTACAGCGAAACAAAGCCTTGCTTGGATAAAAAGGATTGGCCGCTGTTTCTCAAGTACCCTATTTTTTTTAGCTTACGCACCACGCTCTTTGGGGTACGGGATGTTGTGTCGGCTGCCATATCAATGACACCTTGAGTGCTACCCCCTTTTTCTATTGCGTTCAGTAATGCTTGGTACTGCTCTTCTGTCCACTGCATTTATCACCTCTATTGCTACATAGTTTGAAAATAATCCCTTTGCGACTATCGACACTGTAACTTGCAGCTCCTTAATCGTCAGCTAGCCTATTTCCTCTAGTTAAAGCAACGTAAAGATAACGACCGTTTTCTTTACCCTCTGGCTGCTTGCTGAAAGTTATTTAAATCAGCTTGTTTAGCGTAAAGAAACTATGTAAAGTTATCAACGTACAGCAAAGGTATGTTTGTTATGCATATAGGTTATGCGAGAGTTTCAACACAAGACCAAAATTCAGACCTTCAGATTGATGCGTTAAAGCAGGCAGGCTGTGAGCAGATATTCAATGAGAAAAAGACTGGGCGCACCCTTCAGCGGCCAGAGCTGGAAGCATGCTTACGCAGTTTGCGCAAAGGTGACACGCTGGTTGTTTGGCGGCTGGATAGGCTTGGGAGGTCATTGAAAGACCTTGTGGAAACGGTTAGTGCCCTTGAGGAAAGAGGTGTTGGGTTTAAATCTCTAACCGAGAGCATAGATACAACCAGTGCAGGTGGTCGGCTGGTATTCCATTTGTTTGGTGCTTTGGCTGAGTTTGAGCGCAATTTGATTTCGGATAGAACAAAGGCAGGTTTAGCGGCAGCAAGAGCTAGAGGGCGTAAAGGTGGTCGTAGACCGAAGATGTCAGCAGCAGACGTAAAAAAAGCAGCAGCAATGTTACAAGACCCGTCAATCACTAAAGCGGAAGTTGCTAAGCATTTTGATGTATCACGAGTAACGCTGAACGCCTCATTAAAAAGAGAGGGTTATCCAGAAAACCCTG
>DASRMS010000035.1:0-1611 GCA_035647835.1 Oscillospiraceae bacterium | reverse complement strand
CTGCCTTAGCATTTATATAAATATCAGCTTTAATCTTATCTAACGCTTCCAATGACCTCTCAAGGAACACGTTATGGTCAACTCCCTTTCTGTTAAGCTTGTCAGCTTTTGTTTGTCCTTGGTTTTTTTGTAATTTTTTTTATTTTTTTTTTCTGTATGTTTAGAATAACAGAGATAGATGTGATTGTCAATAGATAGATGTGGTAGGTGAAAAAATAGAATTTGGTTGAGGGGCCGGGGAGGTAAAATACCAGGGCTTTAGCAAGGGGGGGTACCCAGTGCCCTGGCTCTGTGCCCTGGCTCTGTGCCCTGGCTCTGTGCCGTGGCTCTGTGCCGTGGCTCTGTGCCCTGGCTCTGTGCCCTGTTGACATTAACATATATATGTGATAGTATATGGGTAGGTAATAACGGACGGACGGCGATCGCCGTCACACTAACAGAAGACGAGGGAATAACATGGAACAGGGAACAGACCGATACACGCTGGAAGTACACGATTACGTCACCAATAATGGGAGTGTAACCGTACGATCAATAACCGTCAACGAGTGGGAAGTGGATGCAGCGTTGAGTGATCTCTATGACTGGCTAGTAGAATATGACGCGGGCGAGCTCGCGTATTATCCTGTACTTATACGGGATAACGTCACGGGCGACGTACGATGCGAGTATATCGAATTATGATTGTATGGTACCTTATAAAATTACTCGCGCTCGTTTTCATTGACCTGGTACGGCGCGAAGGATGACGGGAACAGAAAGGAACAAAATAATGATAACAAAAAAAGAAGCCGCGCGGCTGCGGCGGAGTATAAAAACATTGACGGCTTGCGGCGGTGACTGCAAGCGCTGCGAGTATGCAAAGGTTAACACGGCGTCGCGGGACCGCTGCACATACTATGCATTTTACTGCGACGTCGACAGTAACATTCAGCCTTACAGTAACACTCTGCGCGGCCTGCGAGATACTACGCTGGAAGCGCTAAAATTTGAGATCGGGGATTGGAACAATGACATTTTATGAATTAAAAAATAAGATTGAAACTGCTGGGGGGGAACATTACTTCTTCAGTCATGATACGCTAAAATTCTTTGGGGAAACTTTATCACGTATGAGACTGCTAAAAAATAAGGTATTCATAACAGATTACAGAGGCGATAAACACAACTGTTATGTTATCGCAGCTACTCGAACAAAGAATGCCTTTGGTCCTTGCAAGCCGTATACCTATTATCACTACTTCGATGATGAAACTTATCAGAGAATACTTCCGGAGGCGAGACCATGATTATATTATTTGCTATAATTGCATTACCGATCATGATACTAGCAGAGCTGACTAGATCAGTGGCAATGAATTAAAAGGATGGTAAAACAGGATAATCACGCAAGGCCGGAGGCAATCGCTTCCGGCTTTTTGTTGCGCTGAAAAGCCATCAATTAATAAATCAATCCCAAGGCGCTTGCCATATAAAGCAATGATAGTATATTACCGGAGGCCGGAGGCCCGGGGGCCGGAAAGTTACAAAAGTTACACGAAAACAAAAGTTACAAAAGTTACGGATAAAAGTTACATTGAAAAGTTACGAAGAAAAGTTACAAAAGTTACA
>DASRMS010000034.1:0-1924 GCA_035647835.1 Oscillospiraceae bacterium | reverse complement strand
AAACCTGAGCAAATAATCTAACAGGAGGTCTTTCTTATGGCCCTAGATAAAACCGGCCTAACCCGCTTTTGGCAACACATCGTTGCCCGCCTTGGTACTAAGGTTGACAAGGTAGAGGGAAAGGGCCTTTCTACAAATGATTTTACCACAGAAGAAAAAAACAAGCTCGCCGCGATTGAAAGCGGAGCAACAAAAACCATCGTAGATGATGCCCTAAACACTTCTTCTACCAATCCTGTCCAGAACGCAGCAGTGGCAAATGCTGTAAATGATATCAACAATCGCCTCGGTGAATCATCTATTAGCGACCAAATCGCGGCTTACGCGGCTCCGATATCTCACACTCACAACTACGCAGGTTCTTCTTCTGCTGGTGGCGCCGCAACAAGTGCGGAAAAGCTTACTGCTGCTCGCGCAATTACTCTTTCCGGCGCGGTAAGTGGTACAGCGAATTTTGACGGCAGTGGGGATACAAATATCTCGACAACCTTCCCAGAAAACATCACCATTCCTGGTACAATTACCGCAAACAAAGTCATTGGAGCTGTTTATATGTGAGGTGAAATAAATGGCTACGTTGACATACACATTTGAAAATGTCAGCCTTGTCAGTCGTTGGTCTGTATAGGTAAACAGCGCAAATGGGAAGTTATATTTTTCTCAAAATCCTACGCAAGCAAATCGTTCGATTAGTTTTGATGTTACTGGCCTTGCAGCTGGCGCAATAATCAACAGTGCTAAGCTATCTTTTTCAGCAGGCTCACCTTCAACTGGCGCAGCACTGTTTAGATATAAAAACAATCAAACGGGAACTTATACAAACTTGAGTACTGGAAAGACGAATAGTATTGATATACCACTTACAGGGAACGGGACTGTAAGCGGCGAGCTACAGTTCAGAGCCTACGGTAGTAAAAATTAGGGGCTTGGTAGCCATAGCTCAACATTAGGTATAAGCGATATCAAGCTTGTAATTGACTATGTTGCTTATACAAATCCAACGGCTCCAACTGCAGTAAGCGTCGCTTCAACTAATGTCGCTCCAGGCGCTTCCGTTCAACTTTCCTGGTCAGGCGCGGCCGCTGGAACGAATAATGCGATAACGGGCTACCATATTCATCGAGCAACGAGCGCGAGTGGTTCATATAGCTATCTAACCGAAGTGTCCACAAACGCGACCTCCGGTTCTGTGAATGTAACCGCGCCAACCACAAACGGCTCTTCGTATTACTACAAAGTATATACAAAAGCTACGCAGAATGATTATCTCTGGAGCGCAGCTTCTACCGCCTACGCGACTCTAACCACCAATTTCACCGCGCCCACCGCTCCTACCGTAAAAGTAAACAACGCCACTTCCGCTTACATTCTAGCAGATAGCGGCACGGCGACACTTTCTTGGTCAGGAGCTTCCGCAGGAACAAATAACCCAATCGCGAGTTATCTAATCTATGTTGATGGAACGCTTTATGGAGAAACACCCTCCACGCAGTCCTCTATTTCTATTCCTGCCTATTCAGCAGGCAATCACAGCTGGACTGTAATTACCAAAGGTAGCTACTCAAATTCCGCGGCGAGTTCTGCTGTTATTGTATATGCTTACAGCACTCCTGCAGCTCCCACTAGCGTAACGATAAACGATGCTTCAAGCATATATCTTGCTGAAGGAAATACCGCCACACTAAAATGGAGCGGAGCAGGTGCTGGTACAAACAACCCAATTAGTAGTTATTTGCTTTATGTTGATGATACATTTTATGGAGAAACTCCTGCCTCTGTTAGCTCTGTAAACATTCCATCTTATGGCGGCGGTGAACATAAATGGAAGGTAATTACAAAAGGCGCGTATTCTAATAGCGCAGCCTCCTCAACTGCTTCCTGCTTCACCTACACCGCTACCGGCGCGCCAACTAGTATAAGCCTT
>DASRMS010000033.1:0-49712 GCA_035647835.1 Oscillospiraceae bacterium | reverse complement strand
TTATGACAATCATAAGAGATATTATATTTTGTTAATTTATCCTGAGCAGGATTATTAACGGTCGAAAAGGAAATATATATATGTTTAGGAGGACTTTTTCAGATGAGTCCCCAGAGTAAGATAAAGATAAAGGAGACCCTGGATCGAAGAAAGCACGAAGTATTATTAATAAAGCAAGAAGGAGCTGATGATTAATGAAACTGATCGTGCGTGGCAAAAACATCGAGGTTACAGAAGCACTAAAGGATTATGCTGAAAAGAAAGTCAGTAAGATTGACAAATACTTTGCTTATGATACCGAGGCTCAAGTTACGCTCTCTGTAGAGCGTGGTATCCATAAGGTAGAAGTAACAGTCTTGATTAACGGCATGATTCTGCGGGCGGAAGAAAAAACTAATGATATGTATGCTTCAATAGATCAGGTGGTCGATAAACTTGAGCGGCAGATTGCCAAGTATAAAACCAGAATTAACCGTAAGTCTCGTCAAACCGGCAGCCTTAAAGCTATGAATGAGCTACCCGCCATCGAGGAAGAAAAAGACTTATTTGTGGTTAAAAATAAGCGCTTTGTTGTGAAACCCATGCCTGTAGAAGAAGCGATTCTACAGATGAATCTACTGGGGCACGATTTTTTCGTTTTTGTAAATGCTGAAAACAACCATGAGATAAACGTTGTTTACCGTCGACATGACGGAAAATATGGCTTGATTGAACCAGCCTTAAAATAAATACGTTTGCTCTCCGCCCCAGCTAACGACCTGCGTAATTCTACAGTATGATAATTTTGTTTATCCACTGAAAAAAGTCGGCAGCCGCCGGCTTTTTTCAGTAATCTTAGCCGATAGTTCTTAAAAAAGATAGAGGGTTGGTGTCATGATGTTAGATGTCATAATTTTTGAAGGTAACGAAGCAAAAAGCCCGGTCGAGGAGATGCTGTTGACAGTACGCCATGCGGCGCTGCGGGATAATTTAAACAAGCTTGTCGCAGTCCCAGAGGTAAAGCGCATTATTCTGGCCACTAATCATCCTGAATTTAAAGCCTATGCCTCTCTGCCAAAAGTAATCGTGGAAGTTAACAATATCCCCCCGTCGCAATTTCAGTTTGGCCGGCAATTAATCAATTTAATTGAACGTTACCGCGTACGCACTGTGCTCTGTATGGGGGGCGCCGCTGTGCCATTAATCAGTGTGGCGGAACTGCGATGGTTATGCCAGCAGGTTTTGGCTAAAGAACAATGTTTTGTCACTAATAATGTGCAGTCTGCTGACATTATTGCCTTTAACCCTGCGAACATCCTGCAGCATTTTCCGGCGGCGGCTACAGATAATGCTTTAGCCTTACTGCTGCGTTATGATGCTAAATTTACACAAGTGCTGCTGCCGATAACTTTAGGTTCACAATTCGACATTGATACACCTACCGACTTGCTGGTACTGGCTGCGTCACCCTTCGGAGGAGAGAACTTACGCCAGACTTTAAAGCAGTTATCGCTGCCTACGGAAAAATTGCAGCAAGTAAAAAAAGTTTTAGAGGGGCAATATGCCGATGTAGCCATGATTGGCCGGATTGGGGCCCCAGCCATGGAGCGTCTGAATAAAAATCTCAAGGTTAGATTACGCGTTTTTTCAGAAGAACGGGGCATGAAAGCACTGGGACGGCTGGAGCGCAATGAAGTGGTGTCGCTGCTAGGTTTCTGGCTGGAGAAGATTGGACCTGAACGCTTTTTTACTTACCTTGCGCAGACTGTCTCTGCCGCTTTAATCGATGATCGGGTCTTATTTGCACATCATGGTAAAGAGCCTGCAGACGCTGACCGTTTTTATTCAGATCTGGGACTGTTTGAAAAAGTACAGGATCCCTTTGTGCGTGAATTTACCCGGGCCGCTCAGCAGTGCAGTATTCCGGTGGTTTTAGGTGGTCACTCTTTAGTTACAGGCGGCGTACAGGTTTTGGTAGAGGAGCTTACTCGCCGAGACTAGCACTTATCCTGACTACTCAGTGAGGGAAGCAGCTAAGGCCGACTGAAAAGCGCACGCTAAAGCAGCTGAAATAATGTACCCTGCTTGGCCCGACGAGGAGTTATCTGTTGTCACAGTTGACATTATCTCGGGAGCTTGCTTTTCTTGTCAAAATTAAGAGGTTTTTTCCTAAAGAGGCAGGATTTAGACAGACTTGGTCGAAAATAGAAACAAGACTAAGGGGATTGAAAAAATGACATCCCACTGGTTGGCGCAGAACTACGGGTAGAAGGGATGGGGGCTCGTGGCTGATACAGCTAAAGAAGTAAAAGAAATCAGGCTAATAGAATGTGAAAGCTTGATCAAACGCATTCGTGACGTTTTATCAGTTAATATTGTGCTAGGGGAGCAAAGCGAAATTGTCGAGGTACATGTGTTGGCCGAAGCTGGGCGTAATGCCAAGCAAATTGTGCGCGATATCGAGACATTATTGCAAGTCGAGTATGGCATCGACCTGGATCACAAAAAGGTTTCTATTGTACAGCTTAATCAAGGACAAAAATTGGCCCATGAAAAGCGGCTTAATTTCACAGGTATTTCCTACTCTTTGCAGGGCAGCCAATTGGAAGCAGTAGTGGAGCTGGCTGCGGACAAGCGTACCTGCCAAGGTCGCAGTAGTGGTGTCAATACACGCCGTAATGGTATACGACTTTTTGCGCAAGCCACGACAGAAGCAATCAAGCAGTTCTTAGCTCCTGGTGCTACCCTGATTTTTGAAGATGTGGCGCAGTTTTCCCTGGGCAGCCAGACGATTATTGCTACGACGCTGACCTTGCTGCATGACATAAGTGAAGAAACTCTTGTCGGCAGCGCCTTGATTCGTCATGATGATAAAGATGCCGTCGTGCGTGCAACCCTGGCGGCGATTAATAGGCGTGTTCCTCTTGAGCTTTAATCATATTTAAATCATCAGTTTTAAAAAAGGACCGACATTCTTTTCCCCGAGCGAAGCGGTTTGCCTGTCGTTAACTAGCGGACCACGACAGAGATAACCGTGAAGGGGGACAATCAACTAATGGCAAAGATTTTACGCGCAGTTGCTGCTTTGGCAGCACTCGTACTTGCTGGTGGTGCAGCTTACAAGTGGATTTAATTTAAACGGTCGGTCCTTTTTTTTAAATTCGGGAGGAATCATCTTGTCTTTTAGCAAAGAACCTTTAGCCAGTAAAATTTATATTTCCGTAGTATCGATTGCAGCAATTACTTTTTTATTCTTCCATTTGCCAACAAGACAGATGTTTTCAGTCTCTTTTTTCTTTTTTGTAATCTTACATATTATGCTTGATCAGTTAGATGTTCCTTTACCGCGCGGCAACAGTGCTGTTTCCGTAAACTTTGCTGTCGACTTGGCTTTAATTATGCTATTTGGACCAACGGCAGCAGCCTGGGCGGGCTTAAGCACGGTTTTAAACATCCGGAGCTTGAAAAGTTTTCGTGAATCTTGGTATAAAATGCTTTTTAATGCTTCCCAGATGGCCTTGGCCACTGGCTTGGCAGGACATGCCTTTATACTAACCGGCGGCATCAATGGACGTTTAAATTTGTCCCATGATATTGTCCCCATTCTCGTAAGTACCTTTGTCTTCTTTTTTATTAATACTACCTTGGTCATGCTTGCTGTGACTTTTTCGCAAAAGGTTTCCTTTATGGGCGTTTGGTTGACTAGCTTTAAATGGTCGGTACCTAATTATTTATCTAACTGCCCGCTCGGTGTACTAATCGCCGTTGTCTTTAATAGTATGGCAATACCGGGTGTTTTGCTGCTAATTGTCCCGTTAATGGTAGCACGACATACTTTTATCATGTATATGGATATGCGTAATCAATACATGAGTACGATTAAAGCACTGACTAAAGCGATTGATGCCAAGGACCATTATACGCGTGGACATTCTGAACGAGTGGCTAAATATACAGTGTGGATTGGCGAAGAATTACATTTGCCGGAAGATTATTTAGAGCAAATTGAATATATTGCTTTAATGCATGACATAGGAAAAATTGGTGTTCCTGAACATATTCTCAATAAACCAAGTCGTCTCTCCGACGAAGAATATCATTTAGTAATGGAACACTCAGCTGTGGGCGCTGAAATTATCAGTAATATTAAGTTTATCGGTGAACATGCTGATATTGTACGCCATCACCATGAGCGGGTCGATGGAAGTGGTTATCCCGATGGGTTAACAGAAAAAGAAATATCTTTGGGTGCTAAAATGATAGGCGTAGCCGATGCTTATGACGCCATGACTTCCGAGCGCATCTACAGGGCACCACTGACCAAGGCTGAGGCCGTGGCGGAATTGCAGCGCTGCAGCAATAGTCAGTTTAGTGAAGAGATTGTCAAAGCCTTTCTCAAAGTACTGCGGCGTAAGGGAGAAATTGAATGATTGCAGTAGGGGTAGTTCTGGCAGTAATCATGGCTAAACTCCGGGGCGGCAAGCTGGAAAGACTCCACGACTTGGGGCTCAAAGGGTTACCGTGGGTAATTTTAGCCCTCTTGTTACGCCTCCTGGTAAGGGTCTTAGCAGTACGGGCCATTGATATGGCCTGGTTACAGATTGTGGCTTATCTGCTGCTTTTTTATGCCCTGCTGCAAAACTTACAGCTGCCTGGCTTAAAACTATTTACGGCTGGCAGCTGCTTAAACTTTTTAGTTATTGCCATCAATGGCGGTACGATGCCAGTTTCCGCCGTGGCCATGTCTTTTGCCAATCTGCAAGGAGACCCTGCTGGCACGCATAATTTACTGACAGCAACAACGCGGCTCTTCTTTTTGGCAGATATTATTCCTCTCCGCCCTCCCTACTTCCCCGTCGCGGAGGTGATTAGCATGGGTGACATTTTTATTGTGGCCGGCATCTTCTACTTTATCCAACGCAAAATGTTAACCCCAGCCTGACAGGGGCGCTATTCTTGTACTTGGCTTGAATTAATGGTAAAATAAGTTTGGCTTCTGAAAGGAACCGTAGGGTTCCTTTTATTTGCTTGGTGTAAAAGGAGGAATTTACATGCGAGGACTCTTAGCGAGACTGATTGGTGATGTGAACCAACGTGAAATTAAAAAAGTCAAGCCAGTTGTGGAAAACATAAATCGTTTTAAGGAACAAACACAGGCCTTATCTGATGAGGCTTTACGTAACAAAACTGATGAATTTAGAAAGCGTTTTCAGCAAACGGTGTTGGAAGCACAGCGTACTGTAAATGAAATTAAGTCTCATCTCCCAGAAAATCCAGATAGCTTTGCGCGGCGTGAGCTGGCTGAAGCCGAGCAGCAGTTGTTTCAAAGCGAACAGGCTGCCTTGTGGGAGCTCCTGCCAGAAGCTTTTGCGGTAGTGCGCGAAGCAAGCTGGCGAGTGCTGCACATGAGCCATTTTGATGTGCAGCTTTTAGGTGGTATTATCTTGCATCAAGGGCGCATTGCGGAAATGAAAACAGGTGAAGGCAAGACCTTAGTCGCGACTTTACCTGCCTATTTAAATGCTTTAGCTGGTCATGGCGTACACATTGTAACCGTTAATGACTATCTGGCATCACGGGATAAGGAATGGATGGGTCCACTCTATGAATTTTTAGGGCTTTCAGTAGGTTTAATTGTCCATGGTTTATCGCCTCTAGAGCGGCGTGATGCTTACCATGCCGATATCACCTACGGGACAAATAATGAGTTTGGTTTTGATTATCTGCGTGACAATATGGTGCGCTATCAGGAAGACTTGGTCCAGCGTCCCATGTCATATGCCATTGTCGATGAGGTCGATAGTATTTTAATTGATGAAGCGAGAACACCATTAATTATCTCTGGACAAATGAAGACTGATGAACAGCAGCATCAGGATTATGAGCGCGTTGAGCAAGCGGTGCGCCGTTTAAAAGCGGAGTCGCATTACACTATTGATGAGAAAGCTAAATCAGCCCTTTTGACCGAGGAAGGCGAGTATCAAATAGAAGCCTTACTGGGTGTGAAGGGACTGTACGGTGAAGAATACCTTAGTTTTGACGAGCTGGAGGCAGAACAAGAAGATTCAGACAGCCAGGAAATTGAGGATAAAAACTTTCTGAAAAAGAAAGTTGAAAACGCTTTGCGCGCCCATTATTTAATGAAACGTGACCGTGATTATGTGGTCAAAGACGGGCAGATTATTATCGTGGATGAGTTTACGGGGCGCTTAATGTATGGTCGTCGCTACAGTGAAGGCTTGCACCAGGCGATTGAGGCCAAAGAGCGGGTGAAGGTAGCTAAAGAAAGCATGACCTTGGCGTCTATTACCTTCCAAAATTACTTCCGCATGTATAAGAAGTTAGCAGGGATGACGGGTACTGCGGCGACAGAGGAAACCGAATTCCAGAGCATTTACGGGATGGATGTCGTGGTGACCCCTACCAATCAGCCGATGATCCGCCATGATTTACCTGATGTTATTTACAAAACTATTAATGGTAAATTCCGGTGGGTGGTAGAAGAGATTGTAGCGAGACACCAAACAGGGCAGCCGCTGCTGGTGGGGACTATTTCCATCGAGATCTCGGAAGCGTTAAGCCGTCTCCTGCAGAAACGCGGTGTTCGTCACGAAGTGCTTAATGCAAAATACCATGAAAAGGAAGCAAAAATTATTGCGCAAGCGGGCCGTTTAGGTGCTGTAACAATTGCCACCAATATGGCTGGCCGTGGTACTGATATCCTGCTGGGTGGTAATCCCGAAGCATTGGCCAACGATGATTTTCGTGCGCAGTTTGGTTGTGAGCTAGAACAATATGTACAACAAACAGCGGTTGAAGAAAGTGACAAAGCTGCAGCTAAGGAACGTTATCAGCAGCTGCTGGCAGCTTACGAAGAACAAAGCAAACAGGAGCGCGAGCAGGTGCTGGCGGTTGGCGGCTTGCATATCCTGGGGACAGAACGTCATGAATCTCGCCGCATTGATAACCAGCTGCGTGGTCGGGCCGGACGACAGGGAGACCCGGGCTCCAGCCAATTCTACATTTCTTTGGAAGATGATTTAATGCGCCTCTTCGGCGGTGAAAACATTTTCGGGGTGATGGAAAAGCTAGGACTAGATGAGGATACACCGATTGACCATCCCCTGATCAGCCGTGCCCTGGAATCAGCGCAAAAGAAGGTAGAAAACCGTAACTTTGAAACGCGTAAGCATATTTTGGAATATGATAATGTTATTAATGAACAGCGTGAAGTAATTTACAGCCAACGCCGGCGTGTTTTAGAGGGTGAAAGCTTACGTGAGACAGTCTTAGAATGGCTGCCGGAACTGCTGACAAACGCCATGGACCAGTACGCACCGGCGGGAGTTTTTGCAGAAGAATGGGATGGGCGCGGACTATTAGCTTGGGCGGAAGCACTCTTTTTGCCGCCGCGACGCTGGACTGCGGCTGCTTTAGCTGAAAATGACCGTGACGAACTGTTTGCACTATTGCTGGAGGCAGCCGTTGCTACTTACACCGCGCGCGAAGCAAAGCTGGGTGCTGAAAAGATGCGCGAGCTGGAACGTGTTGTTATCCTGCGCGCTGTTGATGCCAAATGGATGATCCACATTGATGCTATGGATATGCTGCGCCATGAGATTGGCTTACGCGCCTACGGTCAGCGTGACCCCCTGGTCGAATACAAATATGAAGCCAAAAATATGTTTGACCAGATGATTGCAGAAATTCAAGAGGAGTCTGTTGCCCTGCTCTACCAGGTGCAGTTAGTGGAACCGCCACAGCGGCAAGCCGTTGCCGTTACCAATGAAACTCCGCCGAGCCAGGGTACAGCCGTACATGGCCCGGCTAGTGCTAAAAAAGTTGGACGTAATGACCCCTGTCCCTGCGGCAGTGGTAAGAAATATAAAAAATGTTGTGGAAAGTAGGTGTAGAGATGTCTGCGGAAATCAAAGCATGTTATCAACAGTTGAGCGAACGTCTTACCGAAATGAGTGTTTCCCTTTGACTTGGTGGGCCAACAAGAACAAATAAAAAAACTGGATCTTCAGGTCTCGCAGTCAGATTTTTGGTCAAATTCAGAGCAAGCGCAAAAGATAATGCAGGAACTAAATGCCCGGCGTGATGAAATTGGGCCTTTGGAAGCAGCACAGCGGCAGCTAGATGATTTGCAGCTGACGATCACGCTAGCAGAGGATGAAGACGATGATGAATTATGGGCAGAAGCCGCAGCTGGCATTACTGAACTGCAGAAAGAGTTGGGCAAATTAGAGCTAGCTGTAATTTTTCGCGGCCGCTATGACCATAACTCGGCGATTATTGCTATCCACCCAGGAGCGGGGGGCACAGAATCACAAGACTGGGCTGCCATGCTGCTGCGCATGTATACGCGCTGGGCGGAGCGGAAAAGTTACCAGGTAGAGGTACTGGACCTTTTACCCGGTGATGAAGCCGGGATTAAAAGTGCTACCCTGTTAGTGACGGGTAAGAATGCCTACGGTTACCTAAAAGCAGAACGGGGCGTGCACCGTCTGGTCCGCATCTCTCCCTTTGATGCAGCCAGCAGACGACATACATCTTTTGCCTCGCTTGATGTCCTGCCGGATGTGGAAGATACTGACCAGGATATTGAACTGCGACCAGAAGACTTAAAAATTGATACCTACCGTGCCAGTGGAGCCGGTGGTCAGCATGTAAATACGACCGACTCAGCGGTGCGGATTACGCATTTACCGACAGGCTTTACTGTGCAGTGTCAAAATGAACGTTCGCAGCATTCGAACCGTGAACGGGCGCTGACTATTCTGCGGGCGCGTTTAGCTGATTACTATGAGCGTGAGAGATTAAAAAAGATTAGCAATCTGCGCGGCGAGCAGAAGGAAATTGGCTGGGGCAGCCAGATTCGTTCTTATGTTTTTCATCCCTATACTTTAGTGAAGGATCATCGCACTGGCGTGGACGTTGGCAATGTCAATGCGGTTATGGATGGGGAACTAGATCAGCTGATCGAATCATATTTACGGCAAACCGCTGGTAAGGATGTTTAAATACTGGGGGTGCACACGTGGCTAAATGGCAGCTACTCAAAGAATATATTGGCGTGCTGATGGGGACAGCAGTGATTGCTGCCGCCTTTAACATGTTTATGACACCCAATCAAATTGCTGCTGGCGGCATTAGCGGCTTAGGGGTGTTGCTTTATTATCTCTTTAACTTACCTGTGGGTATCACTATTTTCTTGCTTAATATTCCGCTTTTTGCAATTGCGGTCAAACTGTTTGGCTGGCACTATATTACACGCGGCTTGTTTGGTGCCGTGGCGCTCTCGATGATGATAGAAGTGCTGACCTTCCTGCCGGTGGTGACAGAGGATTTATTGTTAGCTTCTTTGTATGGCGGCATCGTGATGGGCATTGGGGTAGCACTGGTTTTTCGGGCCCATGGCACCACTGGCGGTACAGATTTGGCGGCGCAAGTTTTAAATAAAATATTTGGGTTTTCCCTGGGACAAAGTCTTTTAGGTGTAGATTTCCTGGTGGTCGCCTTAGCCGGTATTGTTTTTAATTTGGAATTATCTATGTATGCCTTGATTTCTTTATTTGTCACCAGCCGGGTAATTGACTTTGTTCAAGAAGGACTTAGCAGCAGTAAAGCCGCCTTAATTATCTCTAGCGAGACGGAATCAATGGTGGCACGCATCTTACGCGAAATGAACCGCGGGGCAACAATCCTAACCGGGGAAGGTGCCTTTACTGGCCAGAAGCGCCGGATGGTGTTAACTGTGGTGGCGCAATCAGAAGTGCCCCGTTTGAAGACGATTGTGCATGAAATCGATGCTAAAGCCTTCGTGATCCTAGGTAATGCCCACGAAGTTTTAGGCGAAGGATTCAGTCCCACGCGGGGTCAGGCTTGAATAATTCACTTGGCCTGTCGCTTGTCGGACCGAACTGTATTCTTCCCCACCTGAAAAAAACAGCAGCCGGCAGCGGCGTTTTTTTTTGTCAATAACTTGTTGCTGCAAAACCGGCGATAGCATTACTTTACTGCACTGCACCGGAAGACCGATGTTGATGTTGTGAGGTTTTTGAAAACTCTGTCGGTAGGACAGGTGTAAACGGTGTCAGGTGATAGAGTGAGGGAGAAAAAACCATGAAAAAAAATGCAGGTAGTTAAAGGTTTTTTAGGGTGTCTGTCGAATTTATGTTAAATAGTCGCAACAATTTTGTAAGGTTTTGTTAATTATAATCTAGATGTGCAGACAGGAGGGACCTTTACATCATGATTGTTATGCAGCACGTTAATATGGTCTATCCGAATAGTGTCGGAGCACTTAACGATATTAACTTTAGTGTCGAAAGAGGAGAATTTGTTTTTATTGTCGGTACCAGCGGTGCCGGTAAATCGACTCTAATTCGTCTGATTGGTCGTGAGTTTTTGCCAACTTCCGGCAGTATTCGGGTTTTTAGTAAAGAAATAACACGCTTGCGGCGCCGCGAAGTTTCAATGTTCCGGCGTAGTATTGGTGTGGTTTTTCAGGATTTCCGTTTGCTTGATAAACGAACTATTTATGATAATGTGGCTTTCGCCATGCAAGTGGTAGGGGCAACGCCGCGTGAGGTACGTCGTCGCGTGCCGGAGGCTTTAGAGATGGTGGGCCTAACGGGCAAAGCAAAGCGTAAACCGCATGAATTATCTGGCGGTGAGCAGCAGCGTGTCTGCCTCGCCCGCGCCATTATTAATCAGCCCTCTTTGGTGATAGCTGATGAACCTACAGGCAATCTTGATCCACAAACTTCTTGGGGTATTGTGGATTTATTAAAAACTATAAATATTCGTGGTACGACTATAATTATGGCAACTCACGATAAAGAGATTGTGGATCGCATGAAGCAGCGGGTTGTTGTGCTGGAAGACGGCCAAATCGTGCACGATGAGCAGAAGGGGGTCTATAACCACCATGCTCATTAGAAATATTAAGTATTATTTTCAGGAAGCCTTCCGCAGTATTTTTCGCAATGGTTGGATGAGTTTCGCCTCTGTTGCCGTAGTGACGGTGACCTTACTTATCTTAGGTTCTTTTATGCTGCTCAATCTCAATGTGGAACATATCACGCAAGATATTAAAGACCAGGTTGAGATTATTGCTTATGTTGATGAGGAACTTGCCCCCAGCGAGGTAGAGGAATTGCGTGTTACTGTAATTCAACTGTCCAATGTGGAAGAAGTGCGCTATGTGACAAAAGACCAAGCCTTGGTGCGTTTACAAAACCAGTTAGGTGAACTTGTGGCGGGGTATGAAGAAGAGGGTCGTAATCCTTTGCGTGATTCTTTTGAAATTCGCACGAAAGTTCCCGAAGATATTCCCACAGTGGCGAAAAGTTTGCAGACACTGCCCGGTATTGCCCGCGTAGATTACGGCACGGATGTAGTAGACAAGCTCTTTCGCTTTACAGGTGCCGTGCGCTGGGTCGGTCTGGCATTTATGGGCGGGTTAGCCTTTACGGCGATGTTCTTAATTGCCAATACCATTAAGCTCACGGTTAATGCCAGGTCCAAAGAAATAATGATTATGAAGTGGGTTGGCGCCACAGAATGGTTTATACGTTGGCCTTTTGTGATTGAAGGCATTGTTCTGGGTACAGTAGGTGCCCTGCTGCCAGCCTTAATTCTGATTTACGTTTACCGCGAGGTGGTGGCTTGGACACAAATGAATTTATTTTTTCTGCCGCTGCTGCCTCCACAGATGATTTTAGCTTCAATTACCAAACTGTTGCTGCTGCTCGGTATCACCATAGGTGGTTTAGGAAGCCTGCTTTCGATGCGGCGCTTTCTCAAAGTTTGATGGGGGAGGAATTGTGATGTTTAAACGAAAGTATGCCGTACTGTTACTACTGGTGGTAGCGATGTTATTGAGCAGCATGCTGCCTGTTTTGGCCAATACGGTTGATGAAAAGCAAGATGAATTAGAAGGTGTGCAGGAGAATATTGACCAGCGTCAGGAAGAACTGCAGCAAAATAAGCAGGAACAAAATAAAGTCAAGCAGGAAATTGAGTTAATTCAGCGCGAAGTAGAGGTTATTGAGGCCGAACTGCGTGCTATCGGGACGAAAATTAGGAGAACAGAAGAGGAAATCACGGCTGTTGAAGCTCATTTAGCAGAAGCAGAAGAAAAATTGGCAGAGATAGATGAAGTGCTGGCTGTGCGCCTGCGGGCTCTGCACGAGCACGGGCAGGTTAGCTATTTAGAAGTTCTCTTTAGCAGTACATCCTTTGCCGACTTTTTAACTCGTTATAATGATTTGCGGCAATTAATAGATCAGGATAAGCAGCTTTTAGAAGAAGCAATGGCAGAACGCGATCGGGTTGCCGAACTAAAAGAATCATTAGAGAAGCGCCGTCAGGAGCTGTTAACACTACGGCGGAATAACATTAATAAAAAACAAGAGCAGGAAGTTAAGCAAGCCAGGCAGAAATTGTTAGTCTCAGATTTGCAGGCAGCTTACAACAAAACAAATAACGAAATTAGGAAACTGGAAGCAGAAGCCCAAAAGATTGAAAATTTGATTCTGCAAATGCAGGCACAGCAAAATGGTTCTGCTAATCAAGGTACGGGAACGCTGGGATGGCCGGTACAAGGTTACGGCAGAGGTTGGATAACTTCCGGTTATGGCTATCGGCGTGATCCCATCTCTGGTAAACAAGGTTCTTTCCACGGCGGGATTGATATAGGAATTCCCCGTAACCGCTGGCCAGGTGCGGGTAACTATAACGGTAATCCTGTAAACCTGCTTGCTGCCGATGCCGGTGTAGCTCATACATATCGCATGGGGAGCGGCTATGGTAATTTAGTGATTGTGGATCATGGTAAAGGTGTTGCCACAGTTTATGGTCATACTCATGATTTTTTGGTTGCCAATGGACAAGCAGTTTATAAAGGACAAGCTGTAGCTATCGTTGGTTCTACGGGTTATTCCACGGGGCCGCACGTGCATTTTGAAGTGCGGATTAACGGAGAACGTGTTAATCCACTCAATTATGTACATTAATTTGGCAGTGTAAAACAAGCCCGGTCAGTGACCGGGCTTGTTCATATTTGGCGAGTTAATGCTCTCGTTTGCCTTTTAGCAGGCGGCTTTACCTACGCTGCAGCTGATGACTAAAAAGAGATGCTGATAATATTTTGCAGGATTTGTAATAGGATGAAGCAGCAGCCTTTGTTGCTGAGGAGAACTGCCCTTGGCAGATTTACCGAGTAGGGTTTATAATGTTAGGGATAACTCAAATTTATGCTTGAAAGTTGGTGTTAAGCTTTTGAAAAGAAGAATTGTTTTGCTGCTGGTACTGCTGTTAGTGGTGACAAACAGTTTAACATATTTCGGCACAAGGGATCACTATCAGCAAGAAACGGCAGGTGAGCCGCCAGCAGATAATTCTCGGGATTTAGCAGAAATAGAAGTAGAATTACAACCACTAGTAGAAGTGTTAGATATTTTAAGCGAACGTTTCTTGGAAGATGTTTCGCGGGAAGAATTAATCAATGAAGCAATCAATGGCATGGTCAATTCGCTTGAAGATCCGCAAACCAACTTTCTTGACCCTACCAACTATGAAGAAATGATGATTAAAATAGACGGTTCATTTTCTGGTATTGGTATTGAGATTAGTGAAGTCGATGGTTATATTACGGTCGTGTCCCCGATCAAGAATACTCCAGGTGAACAGGCTGGCTTACAACCAGGGGATCGTATTGTGGCTATTGATGGTGAAGATGCCGTAGGTATCTCGACCACAGATGCTGTGAAATTAATGCGCGGACAGGAAGGGACGACAGTTAACTTAAAAGTAGAACGAGAGAATCTCACAGAGCCGCTTGAGTTTGTCATTACACGTGCTAATATTGTAGTACCCAGTGTGTTTACTGAACTATTGTCGGATAAAATCGGCTACATTCAGATTACCACTTTTGACGAGCATACAGGTCGTGATTTTCAGGAGGCGATGTTGGCACTGGAGACGCAAGGAATGCGCGGCCTGCTGCTGGATTTACGCAACAACCCTGGTGGCCTGCTCGATCAAGCTGTACTGGTTGGCCAGGAAATATTACCAGCGGGACCGATTACGCATATGGTAGACCGGGAGGGGACGGTGCTGCAAACCTATCAATCCTATGGGACGAAAAAAACATACCCGATTGTAGCCTTAGTCAACGGTGCTAGTGCCTCCGCCTCAGAAATTATTGCTGGTGCCCTGCAAGATACTGCTGCCGGGACTCTCGTAGGTACCAAAACATATGGGAAAGCTACTGTGCAGCATTTAGAGAGTTTGTCTAACCAGGCTGGCCTACGTTATACAGTGGCTAAATACCAAACACCCAAGGGTCGCGATATTCATGGCAATGGCTTGGTGCCGGATGTAATAGTAGAGCTGTCAGATGACTATTATCTTCTGCAGTATGGGATGATAGGGGATTTAGCACTGAGTGATGAAGGCACCAACGTGCTTTTCTTGCAGAAGATGTTAGCAGCCTTAAATTATGCGGTCCAAGAAACAAGTAAATTTGATGGAGAGACGGAAAAAGCTGTGCGTTCCTTCCAGAGCAAATATGGTCTGGAAGTAAACGGAAAGGTCAACCAAGCGACACGGGAAAAATTAAATGAACAACTGGAACCCCGGCTGGAAGAGCTGGATGTGCAAAAAAAGAAGGCCTTGGAGATTTTGACTAAAGCAATGCAATAAACTGGACTGTATGCCCCTTGCTCTGCTGATGAAAATGTGAAAATAGCACATACTAGAAGTTTAGAGGGGGTGGATGTGCAGTGAAAGAAATGCAGCAAAATTTACAAGAAAAAGAGTTTTTGCTCAAGCAATTGTGTCGGCGGCAGGAGGAGCGGGATCGCCAAGCCTTACAAGGTCTGCAGCAGGCGATGAATGCCCTGCTCTTAGTACAGCAGCAGCTGACAGCGGATTTGAAATTTCATCAAAATCTGCGGCAGTCGCAAGACTTTGCTCAACTTAAGAACACCACTTTGCCAGATGGTTCAGCGGCAGAAAACTACGGGCAGCTGCCACCGTGGATTTTTAGTCAGCCCCCAGAGCTGCAGTAATATTTTAGATGCAGATAAAACCAGTACATCAAGTTTGTACTGGTTTTTACCATTTGCAGGTCTCTTTAAGTTTTGGGCATCTGCAGTTCGTCCCCGAGATCCTGGGGAGGAAAAGCCGCAGCTCAAAATTACCAGGTAAGAGAATATTTATGGCATTAGAGCAGGAATAGTATTACAATAAACAAAAGCCACTAAATGGACGGTGCAAAAAGTTTGTCTTGTTATGATATAATATGTTATGTAAACTTGAAGCAGTGCAGAGAAACTAGTTGAGGAGAATTTAAATGGGCAAGTTTCAGTTACAGAGTAGTTACCGCCCAGAAGGGGATCAACCACAAGCTATTAGGAAACTAGTAGCAGGTCTAGAAAGTGGCTGGAAACATCAAACCTTGTTAGGCGTGACTGGCTCCGGTAAAACATTTACCATGGCTAATATAGTTGAAGAGGTGCAAAGACCGACCTTGGTGATTGCACATAATAAGACGCTGGCAGCGCAGCTGTGCAGCGAATTTAGAGAGTTTTTCCCTGACAATGCAGTAGAGTATTTTGTCAGTTATTATGACTACTATCAGCCGGAAGCATATATTCCGTATACAGATACCTATATTGAAAAGGACTCTTCCATTAATGAAGAGATTGAGAAGCTGCGTCACTCGGCGACCAGTGCTCTTTTTGAGCGTCGTGATGTACTGATAGTAGCCAGTGTCTCCAGTATTTATGGTTTAGGTTCACCGGATGAGTATAGTGCCCATATGGTGTCATTGCGCGTTGGGATGGAGAAGAGTCGTGAACAAGTGGTGCGGGAGTTAATAGCTAACCAGTATGAGCGTAATGACTTGCAGCTGGAACGCAGTCGTTTCCGTGTACGCGGCGATGTCTTGGAAATCTATCCTGCTAGCGCCACAGAGCAAGCGGTGCGCATCGAATTCTTTGGTGATGTGATAGAACGCATTCGGGAAATTGATACCCTCACTAGTGAGGTGCTGACCGAGCGCAATCATATCACTATTTTCCCTGCCTCCCACTATGTGACCTCCCGTGATGTTTTGGAAGAGGCGATGGTTGATATTCGCTTGGAGCTGGAAGAGCGTTTGCAGGAGTTCCGTGCCACGGGTAAACTTTTAGAAGCACAGCGCTTGGAGCAGCGGACCAAATATGATTTGGAAATGATGAATGAATTGGGCTTCTGTACAGGGATTGAAAACTATTCCCGGCACATGGACAGGCGTACCGCCGGGACCCGTCCCTTTACCCTGATAGATTATTTCCCCCAGGACTTTCTACTGCTGATTGACGAATCGCACCAAACTATCCCCCAGATTCGCGGCATGTATGCCGGTGACCGTTCTCGTAAACAGGTGCTGGTGGACTATGGTTTTCGCCTGCCGTCAGCTTTAGATAACCGGCCGCTGATGTTTCCGGAATTTGAGGAGTTAGTCTGTCAGGCCGTTTATGTCTCGGCTACACCTGGCCCCTATGAGCAAGAACACAGCCAGCAGGTGGTGGAGCAAATTATTCGCCCGACCGGACTGCTTGATCCCGCAGTTATTGTCCGGCCGGTCAAAGGGCAAATAGATGATTTATATGGTGAAATTCGTCAACGGGTGGAGAAAAACGAGCGCGTACTGATCACTACGCTGACGAAACGGATGTCTGAAGACCTTACCGAGTATTATAAAGAGCTGGGTCTCAAGGTGCGTTACCTGCACTCGGAGATTCATACTCTGGAACGCATGGAAATAATCCGCGACTTACGTTTAGGTGAATTTGATGTCTTAGTGGGCATCAATCTCCTGCGTGAAGGGCTGGATTTACCAGAGGTTTCGCTGGTGGCTATTTTGGATGCCGATAAGGAAGGATTTTTGCGTGCTCATCGTTCATTAATCCAAACTATTGGTCGGGCAGCCCGTAATGTTGACGGAAAAGTTATAATGTATGCGGATAAAATTACCGATTCCATGCGCCTGGCCATTGATGAAACAGAGCGTCGTCGTACTATCCAGGCGGAGTATAATGAAAAGCATGGCATCACACCAGTCAGCATTCAAAAGGAAGTGCGTGGTGTGATTGAAGCCAGCAAAACAGCAGAAGAAGTGCCGCGCTATGCAGCCACAGCTAGGGCTGCCGGTGAGATGAGTGCCGCAGAACGGAAGAAAGAAATACAACGACTAGGGAAAGAAATGAAGCAGGCAGCGAAAGATTTAGAATTTGAGCGAGCCGCACAACTACGCGATTTGATTTTTAAACTGCGTAAGGCTGGAAAAGAGGATGGTTTAGAATAAATGAAACAGGACACAATTAGTATTCGCGGTGCCCGCGAACATAACTTAAAAAATATTAATGTCGATATTCCGCGCAATCAATTAGTAGTGATTACGGGCGTCTCTGGCTCTGGCAAATCATCGCTGGCTTTTGATACGATTTATGCCGAAGGTCAGCGCCGCTATGTGGAATCTCTCTCTGCCTATGCGCGGCAATTTCTTGGTCAAATGGACAAGCCTGATGTGGATTACATCGAAGGTTTATCTCCGGCGATCTCCATTGACCAAAAAACAACTTCCAATAACCCGCGCTCTACAGTCGGTACGGTGACAGAAATTTACGATTATCTGCGCTTGCTTTTTGCCCGCATTGGTCATCCCTCTTGCCCCCACTGTGATCTTCCCATTGCCCAACAAACAGTGGAGCAGATGGTGGATCGCATTATGGCGCTGCCGGACAAGACCAGGATTCAGGTTCTGGCACCACTGGTACGTGGCCGTAAAGGTGAGCACCGTAAGCTTTTTCAGGATGTACGAGCAGATGGTTTTGTGCGGGTGCGAGTTGATGGTGAGCTGCGCGAACTGGAAGAAGAAATTGAGCTGGTCAAGAATAAAAAGCACCATATTGAAATTGTGGTTGACCGGCTAATTATCAAGAAAGGCTTGGAGCACAGGCTGGCCGATTCCTTGGAAACTGCCCTAAAGTACGGGAATGGTTTGGTGCTGATTGATGTCATTGAGCAAGAGGAATTGTTATTCTCCTCTGCCTTTGCCTGTCCGCAATGCGGCTTCTCCTTTGAGGAATTAACACCGAGGATGTTTTCTTTTAATAACCCCTACGGTGCTTGTCCCGCCTGCAGCGGTTTAGGCTCTACTTCAGAATTTGATCCGGAGCTAGTAATTCCTGATCCCCAGCGTTCTCTGCGGGAAGGAGCCGTCGTGCCCTGGAAACCGGGCACCTATTACTATCAGTTGCTTTTAGCCATGGCCCAGCATCATGAGATTGACGTGGATAAACCTTTTGCCCTGCTGAGCAAAGGGCAGCAGAAAAAAGTACTCTGGGGGATTCGTGAACGTCTGCCTTTTGATTATGAAGAAAGCAGCGGCCGCATTCAGCACTATGAGCTTAAATACAATGGTGTGATCCCGACCCTGACGAGACGTTATAAAGAAACAACTTCAGAGCAGTACCGGGAGCATTTAGCAACATTTCTTAGTGAGCATCTCTGCTCCGAATGTCATGGTATGCGCCTAAAACCTGCTACTTTAGCTGTTACCGTGGGAGGAAAAAATATTGCCCAAGTGACATCACTAACTGTGGATAAAGCGAAAGATTTTGTGGCCAGTCTGCAATTAAGTGCCAAAGAAGAACAGATAGCTCGCTTGATTGTAAAAGAGCTGCAGGCGCGTCTGAACTTCTTGCTCAATGTAGGTTTGAGCTACCTGTCACTAAATCGTGCAGCAGGGAGTCTTTCCGGTGGCGAGGCGCAGCGCATTCGCCTGGCTACCCAAATTGGCTCCAGTTTAATGGGTGTGCTTTATATTCTTGATGAACCAAGTATTGGTTTGCATCAACGCGATAATGCGCGCTTAATTGAAACTCTGGAACGCCTGCGTGATTTGGGTAATACAGTGATCGTGGTGGAGCATGATGAAGAAACAATTTCCCGTGCCGACCATATTATTGATGTCGGCCCTGGTGCCGGGGTCTGGGGGGGTAACATAGTCGCTGCGGGCACTGCCGCAGACCTCAAAGAAGTGCCGGCCTCCATTACAGGACAGTATTTATCCGGCGTTAAAACCATTCGGGTACCGGCTGAGCGCCGTCCCCTGAATGGCAAATGGCTGGAAATCAAAGGGGCTCGTGCTCATAATTTAAAGAATCTAGATGTACGTGTGCCCCTTGGCGTCTTTACCTGTGTGACCGGCGTTTCCGGCTCTGGTAAAAGTACGCTGGTTAATGAAATTCTCTACCGCCGCCTCGCCATGGAGCTGCACCGTAATACCCATAAGCCAGCCGAGCACGATGACTTGCTGGGCTTGGAATATTTAGACAAAGTCATCGATGTTGATCAATCACCCATTGGTCGTACCCCGCGCTCCAATGCCGCTACTTATACTGGGGTCTTTGATTATATTCGTGAGCTATTCTCACGCACTAACGAAAGCAGGGCGCGCGGCTACAAGCCTGGTCGTTTTAGTTTCAACGTTAAAGGCGGGCGCTGTGAGGCTTGCCGCGGTGATGGTATTTTACGCATTGAAATGCACTTTTTACCTGATGTTTACGTACCCTGTGAAGTATGTCACGGTAAACGCTATAACCGTGAGACGCTGGAGGTTCGTTATAAAGGGAAAAGTATTGCGGATGTGCTGGAGATGACGGTGGCGGAGGCCGTTGAATTCTTTGATCCCATTCCCCGGATTAAGCGCAAGATGCAAACACTTTATGATGTGGGGCTGGGCTATATTCGTTTAGGTCAGCCGGCACCTACTTTATCTGGTGGTGAAGCACAAAGGGTAAAATTAGCCACCGAGCTTTCCCGCCGCAGCAATGGTAAGACTCTTTATATTCTTGATGAACCAACCACCGGTCTGCACAGTGATGATATTAACAAGCTGCTGACCATTCTAGACCGTTTAGTCGAGAATGGTGATAGTGTTTTAGTTATTGAGCATAATTTAGACGTGATTAAGCGGGCAGATTACCTGATTGATTTAGGTCCGGAAGGCGGCGACGCCGGCGGCCAGGTAATAGCCAGTGGTACACCAGAGGAAGTTATTCTGGTGCCTGCCTCATATACCGGGCGGTACTTGAAAAAATACCTGGTACCAGCACATTAGCGGAGGTTGATGATGAGTGAGGTCAAGCAACTGCTAGCAGAAAAACTGAAGCAATTACCACGCCGACCTGGCGTTTACTTGATGAAAGATGAACGCGGTAAGATTATTTATATTGGTAAAGCAATTGATTTGCGGCAGCGTGTACGTTCCTATTTTCAGGCTGCCCACAACTTAACGCCGAAAGTACGGGCTTTAGTAGAAAAGATTTGTGATTTAGACTATACAGTGACGGATACGGAAGTAGAAGCACTGATTTTAGAAAGTAACTTAATTAAAGAATACCGGCCGCGCTATAATATTGATTTAAAAGATGATAAGCACTATCCTTATTTACGAGTGACCGTACAGGAAAAGTTTCCCCGCATTCATGTGGCGCGCCGTGTGGAAAAAGACGGCGCTCGCTATTTTGGTCCTTACCCTAATGCTGGTGCCGTTAAGGAAACAATTCGTTTGCTGCACCGCTTATTTCCACTGCGCCACTGCCGTGGGCCGCTTAATGCTGAGCGTGCCAAAAGGCCTTGTTTAAACCGCCATATTGGCCGCTGTTTAGCGCCCTGTGCCGGGACTGTTTCGCTAGAGGAGTACCGCAGTCTGGTGGATGAGGTGCTGCTGTTTTTGGAGGGCAAGGAAGATAAATTGCTCCGTGATTTAGTTCAACGCATGGCAGAAGCGGCAGAAAAGCTGGATTTTGAAAAAGCCGCCCGATTGCGTGACCAGTACCGGGCAGTGAAAGCCATTTCGGAGAAACAAAAAATCGCCATCGCTGCCGGAGGCGACCGTGATATTATCGCCCTAGCTGCTGGCGAAGATAGTGGCTGCGCGCAGTTATTTGCTGTGCGCAACGGTAAACTAACGGGTCGCGAGCATTTCTTCTTGACTAACCCTACAGGCGAAGCAGCCCCCGAGCTGCTCACAGCTTTTTTACATCGCTACTATACACATGCCGGTGATCTGCCAGCAGAAATCCTGCTTTCTGAAGAGGTGTCTGAAGTTGAGCTGCTGGCAGCCTGGTTAAGTCAAAAGCGCGGCACTAAAGTACGTTTACATGTGCCGCAGCGCGGTGCGAAAAAGGAATTAATGCGCTTGGCACTAGATAACGCTCACCTCTTTTTAGAACAGGAAGTGCTGCGCGTGAAGGCGCGGGATCCGCAAGTGGCCTTACAGGCCTTGGCCGAGGCTGTTGATTTAGAGTCACCGCCATTACGCATCGAGGGTTATGATATTTCTCATTTCCAAGGGGAAGGGACAGTGGCCTCGATGGTGGTCTTTGAAAACGGGTTAGCGCAAACTGCTGAATATCGGCGTTTTCGTATTCGCAGTGTGGATAAACCAGATGATTATGCTTCCATGAAAGAAGTTATCAACAGGCGTTTCGCTCGCCTGAAGGCCGCCCGGGCTGCCGGTGACCTGCCGGTAACAACCAGTGATCCTTTTCTGTTAGTACCAGATTTAATTTTAATTGATGGCGGGCGGGGGCAGTTGAATGTTGCCCTGCAGGCTTTAACAGAACAGGACTATGCTTTACTGCCTGTTATTGCCCTCTCCGAGGAAGAAGAGCTGCTTCACTTACCTGACCAACCGCAGCCGCTGCGTTTACCCCGCACCTCACCTGCACTGCAGCTTCTGCAGCGTGTGCGCGACGAAAGTCACCGTTATGCCATCACTCAACAGCGAAAACAGCTTAACCGTCCTGCCCGCGGCTCCTTGTTGTTAGAGGTGCCGGGCATCGGAGAAAAAAGGCGTAAAGCTTTGCTGCAGGCTTTTGGCAGTATCAAGGCCCTGCGGGAAGCAACCGTCGAGGAATTGGCGGCGGTCGCCGGCATGAATCAAGCTGTTGCGGCCACTCTCTATGCATATTTTCAGGAGGATGCTGACCGTAAGTGAACAGTTTTTCCAACAAAGTGGCAAAAGAAGTATAATTTAAGTAGAAGTAAGAGGATTTTTTTACAAATACGTCGAACTAGCAACACAGAAGAATAAAGGATAGAGGTGATCTGCATGCGAAGCCTTGTTTGGCGATGGGTATTAAATGCCCTAGCGCTTTATTTGACCTCACTGGTCATTAATGGTGTGGACATTGAAAGCTTTGCCGCAGCTTTGGTAGCTGCCCTGGTCTGGGGTTTTGTTAATACCATTATTCGCCCCTTGATCAATCTGATAACTTTACCGGTTAATATTATGACGGTTGGCTTATTTACATTTGTCATTAATGGTTCCTTGCTGTGGTTAGTGGCAGACACTGTGAAAGGTTTTGTGGTGCAGTCTCTGTGGGCTGGTATTCTTGGCGCCCTCTTGTTGTCAATCATTAGCAGTGTACTCAGTGCCCTATTGGCAGATAACTAACAGTTATGTCCAGGCTGCGGGCTCAACCCGCAGTTTTTTTTACATAAAAACAAGTCAGGTTTGGGCGACGCAGTTCTCCCGCACCTTGTACAACAGGGAAAGCTCTTTTTGTGGTTAGATGTCTGGTAAAGTGCTCAGTGCATATGATATGATAATGGGGCTGAAAAGTACCTAGCTGCAGGCATTGCAGTTTACATAGAATTACCTGGTGAAAAGCGAGGGGGCTACACGAGGATGAATGTACAGGAGATTAGAGAGCGGGCAAGGGGGCGCTTACGTGGCAGTTGCCGTGTGTGCCGTGTTTGTGATGGACGTGCTTGTGCGGGAGAAGTGCCGGGTATCGGGGGACTATTAACTGGCTCCTCCTTCCAGAACAATGTCGAGTCTTTGGCGATGTATCACTTAAATATGCGTACGATCCATCAAGTTGACCAACCTGATCTTACACTTAAGTTATTTGGCCGTAATTTTGCCACGCCAGTGCTGGTGGCGCCTTTAACTGGGGTTGCCTATAATCTGGGCGGGGCTTTAAGTGAGGAAGAATTTGTCACCCATCTAGTTGAGGGTGCTAAAGCAGCAGGTTCGTGCGCTTTTACAGGTGATGGTGCTGATCCGCAATTTTATCGGGCTGGCTTAGAAGCTATAGAAAAAGCTGACAACGGTATTGCGATTATTAAGCCACGGGCCATGGAGCCGCTAAAAGAGCGTATTCGCCAGGCAGAGGCTAGTGGTGCGTTAGCTGTAGGTATTGATCTGGACGGTGCTGGGCTGGTGACCATGGCCATGAAAGGCCAGCCGGTGGGCCCCAAAAGTTTTTACCAGCTGCGTGAACTGGTAAAAATAACTAAGCTGCCTTTTATTCTCAAAGGGATTATGACCGCTCAAGAGGCGGAAATGGCTGTGGAAATCGGCGCCGCCGCCATTGTGATTTCTAATCATGGCGGCAGAGTACTGGACGGCACACCGGGTGTTGCGGAAGTGCTGCCGGAGATTGTTGAGCGTGTTAAAGGTGAAATTATTATTTTTGCTGATGGTGGTATCCGCAACGGGATAGATGCTTTAAAGATGCTGGCTTTAGGAGCAAATGCGGTGCTCATTGGTCGTCCCGCTATTTGGGGCGCTTTTGGTGCTGGAACTGAAGGTGTCAATAAGATTATTGAGACGATGACCGAGCACTTGCGGCATGGCATGTTGATGACGGGCTGTGTTAATCTCAAAGCTGTTGATTATCATATTATCTATTAATAAAGGTAAGACTTGCGAGGAGGGAGACAGTGCAGCGCAGCGCCAAATACTTACAGAAAGTACCCTTCTTTGCCGGGTTAGCTGAAAAAGAACTAGAGATCGTTTCCAGTGTGATGATTGAGCGGAACTATGCTAAAGGTGCAGTACTCTTTTTAGAAGGAGAACGTGGAGAATCTTTATTTGTGATTAACCACGGCCGTGTTAAAATCAGCAAGTCCTCACCAGATGGACGGGAACAGATTTTACATATTTATAATGATGGTGATATTTTTGCCGAAGTAGTCTTGTTCGACCGTGGCCCTTATCCTGCAACCGCTGAGGCCGTGGAAGATACGCAATGTTGGCTGCTGCGCAATGCCGATATGGAGCGTCTTTTGGCAGCACAGCCACAGCTAGGGATTAAGCTGCTGCGCATTATGAGCAGGCGTTTGCGGCGGGCACAGCTATTGGTGCGTGATCTAGCTTTACATGATACTTATGCCCGTTTAGCAGGGTTATTATTGCGTTTTGTACGTCTTGAAGGCCGCCCGCAGGAAGATGGTGTGGTTTTAGATTTGGATTTAACACGTCAGGAGATGGCCAGTATGATTGGCACCTCCCGGGAAACTGTGGCCAGAATCTTGAGCCGCTTTCAAAAAGAAGGAATTATTGTCCTCGATAAACAGCGCATTATTATTAAAGACCAAGCTAAATTGCATGATTGGACTTGAGATAACTTAATCTAAACTTATCTTATCTAGGAAAGGTTGTTAAACCTTTCCTATTATTTTCCTTGTTAATTCCCCTTTGATTGACAAAATTCTTATTGCCTTAACTTAAATAATATGATACAATTTGTCTGAAATTATCAAATATTCATAAGTGGCATAAGATACTTTCAGCTTTACTTTTTTTCATGATAAAATTCAGAAACATCAAAAGGTAGTCAAGGTTAGCAAGTATTTGAAAAGGCAGGAAGTAGGAGCGGAGCATCAGACACAGTAGGTAATGAATTTTACCTTAACTATACACAGCATAACTGGTAAGGAGGGGTTATATAGGCGAGGCGAGGGAAATTTTTTAAGAGGACAAGTTGTTGAATGAATTGGGTGTTTAGTCAGGATTTATATTTAATTAGTTGTGATTTAGCAATAACTCTCCAAGGCAAGAACTATTATAAATACTAGGAGGTATAGTAATGAGTGGTGGAAAATTAACTACTAAAGAAATTAATATGTACGGAGCTTATGCCCTAGCATCAGGGATAGGCATTGCGATTCCCATGAGCTATGGCGTGCTCTTTATGACAGACCATCTAATGATTAGTACCAGTATTGTGGCAACATTATTGCTAGTTGCTCGTATTCTTGACTTTGGTGTCAGCTTGACTGCTGGTGCAGTTGTGCAGAAATCAAATTTAAAATGGGGTAAATACCGTTCTTGGTTACTAATTTTACGCTGGGTAGTATTTACAGGTATCTGTTTGCAATTTATTAATACTACTTCCCTGCCCATGCCAGTAAGACTAGCTATTGTCGTTATTGGTTACTTTATGCTTCACTTTTCCATGAACTATATTGCCCTGTCACAGTTTGGTGTCCTTGCCTCCATGGCGGGAACTTCCATGGAAGACAGAACTCGTCTCTCTTCCAGACAAGCCCAATTCCAAACAGCTGGCGCAATTATTACTTCAGCTTCAATTATTCCCTTGCTTAACTTCTTCAAACCAATTGTTGGGGCTGCTAATGCTTATATTGTTGTGGCTGCGCCATTCGCCTTTGTTTTAGTGATCGGTGCCGGCCTCATCACGAAGGCTGCAGAACCGTATGATCGCCCCGAAGCTGCCAAGCGCGGCGGTCCTGTTGTAACAGTTAAAGATATGATTAACTCAGTTGTCACTAACAGTCAGCTTTTAATCTACGTGCTGGTGATGTCTTTAACCCAGGTTGGTGCCATGGGTGCCATGGGGATTCAAACGTATTACTTTATTTATGTGTTGGGCAACTTCAACCTAATGGCTGTGGCCATGACTACCATGACTGTGTTTAGTTTTTTTGCTGCCACAGTTGGACCTAGCATTGGTAGAAAACTTGGTAAAAAGATGGCTTTAGTTACAGGCTTGATGATTATGGCTGCCAGCAGCGTATGTATTACCATCTTTGCCCGTAATTCAGTAGTCACCTACATCATCTTTGCCTGCCTGCGTCAAGGCGCCATGTATATGTACATGTGCTTCGGGCCAAACTACGCCATTGATGCTGCTGAATATGGTTTGTACGCCACTGGTAAAGACAACCGTACTGTGGCCATGTCCATGAATAACATTCCCATTAAAGTTGGTTTTGCTCTCGGTGGTGCCATTGGAACCTTTGGTCTTTCCATTATTGGTTATACTGCCGGGATGACAGCAACGCCTGAGTTCATTACTGGCTTTATGTGGATCTTTGGTGGTATTCCTGCTGGCTTCTACCTGCTGGCATCGCTGATTATGTTGTTAGGTTATAAGATTACAGACGAAGATGCAGCTATGTATGCACGTGAAAACGCAGCAAAACTAGCAGCACAAAAAGCTTAAGCTTAATGCAAGCAAATCTCCCTGCTCTTACAGCAGGGAGATTTTTTTTGTGCAGTGAAATAAAGTTCACCCTAGAATTACCTTATTTTTCAAAAAACTTACTTGTTCTTGCCTGAAAAATATGATACAATTTGTCTGACTATTTAAAATAATGAAATAGTCACTGGCAGCATAAACTCTCTAATCACAGCACAAAAAAACAGCATTTGCACTAAATAATTTGACAAGATATCTAGAATTGTCGGCGTAGAAAATAGGAGTTCGCATTGGGCAATTATGTTGCTTTGACAGTTGAATTCAGCAGAATTAGCTGGGGAGGGGTAGATGGGGTAGCTTTAATTTGGAAAAGTTGTGGTTGTCATGGGTCAGAACTTACAGAATTTATATTTTCATCATGTATTAAGGATTTTTAAAGTAAGAACTATGAACAATTAGGAGGTTTAGTGATGAGTGGTGGAAGATTAACTAATGCTGAAGTTAATACTTATGGTTCCTATGCCTTGTTTTCAGGTCTTGGTATTGCAATCCCCATGAGCTATGGCGTGCTATTTATGACAGACCATCTCATGATTAGTGCCGCGGTTGTGGCCACATTATTGTTGGTTGCCCGTATTCTTGACTTTGCTGTTTGTTTAGCTTCAGGCGCCATTGTACAAAAATCAAACTTGAAATGGGGTAAATACCGTTCCTGGTTTGTGATTTTACGGTGGGTAGTAGTAGTAGGTATTTCTTTGCAGTTTATTAATACTAGTTCTTTGGCTATGCCACTAAGGCTGGCGATTGTGACTGTTGGTTATTTTATGCTTCACTTCTCCATGAACTTTGTGGCCTTATCACAGTTTGGTATTCTGGCTTCCATGGCGGGAACTTCCATGATAGACAGAAACCGGCTTTCTGCCAGACAAGCACAATTTCAAACAGCTGGTGCAATCATTACCTCAGCTTCAATTATTCCTTTGCTTAACTTCTTCACGCCAATTGTTGGTGCTTCTAACGCTTATATTGCTGTAGCTGGCCCCTTTGCCCTTATTTATGCTATCGGCGCTGGGATCATCTTAAAAGTTTCTGCACCATATGATCGGCCCGAAGATGCCAAGCGTGGCGGTCCTGTGGTAACCGTTAAGGATATGATTAACTCCGTTGTTACCAACAGTCAGCTTTTAATTTACGTGCTGGTCATGTCTTTGACCCAAGTTGGTGCCATGGGCGCCATGGGTATTCAAACTTATTATTTTATCTATGTACTGGGTAACTTCAACTTGATGGCTGTGGCGATGACGACCATGACGATGGTCAGCTTCTTTGCTGCCATGGTTGGGCCTTCCATCGGTAAAAAGCTTGGTAAGAAGATGGCTTTAGTTACAGGCTTAATAATGATGGCTGCCTGTAGTTTATGTATTACATTATTTGCCCGTGAGTCAATTGTGATCTACATTGTCTTTGCCGCTCTGCGTCAAGCTTCAATGTACTTGTATATGACTTTCGGTCCTAACTATTCTATTGATGCTGCCGAATACGGTTTGTACACCACTGGTAAAGACAACCGTACTGTGGCCATGTCCATGAATAACATTCCCATTAAAGTTGGTTTCGCTCTTGGTGGTGCCATTGGGACCTTCGGTCTGTCCATTATTGGCTATACTGCCGGTATGACAGCAACTCCTGAGTTTGTTAATGGCTTTATGTGGATCTTTGGCGGCATTCCCGCTGGTTTCTACCTGCTGGCATCGATGATCATGTTCTTCGGTTATAAGATTACCGACGAAGATGCAGCCATGTATGCACGGGAAAACGCAGCAAGATTAGCAGCGCAAAAAGGATAACCATTAGCTTGATTTCATTGACAGTCTCCCTGCAATTCAGCAGGGAGACTGTTTTATTATGTCGGGGCGACACTTTGTGCGCCGTACTCGTCCAGCTTGGCGGCCTAATCATTACTCGCGCTGCCTGGGGTAGAAATTCCGGGTTAACGGGCACACTACCTTACGAGAGGAGGTGCTATTTTAATGCAGGCAACAGCTGATTTTCATACACATACAATATATAGTCATGGTAAAGGCACGATTAAGGAAAATGTCCAGGCGGCCCAACGACGCGGGTTAAAAACTATTGGTATTGCTGATCATGGGCCGGGTCATTTTTTCATTGGCGTGCGCGGTGCAGACACTTTTCGACGCATGCGGGAGGAGATCAACAGTTTGCGTCTTGAATATCCTGAATTGGAAATCTTGCTTGGCGTAGAGGCAAATATTGTCGATGTAGATGGCACCATTGATGTGCCAGAAAGTATCCTCTCTGAACTGGATTACTTACTGGTAGGCTATCATAAACTAGTACGGCCACGCAGTTGGTCTGCTTTTTGGCTGGGTGCACAAAATTTTTTGGCTGGGTGGTTAGGCTTGACTGTGCCACGTCTGCGCCAGCAGAATACAGCAGCCATCTGCGCTGCGGTGCGCCGCTATCCAGTTTACGCGATTACCCATCCTGGTCTGCAGATAGATATTGATACGCACGCCCTGGCAGAGGCTTGCGCTGAAACTGAGACACTGATGGAGATTAATAGTTCCTATGCTCCCAAACTGGCTGGTTATGTACAGGTAGCTTTGCCCTTAGGGGTAAAATTTGTGGTGAATAGTGATGCTCACATCCCTGCTAGGGTTGGTGATTTTACAGCCGCTTACCAGCTGATTGAAAGATTAAATCTACCGTTAAAGCGACTTGTTAATATCGCACCTGCACAAGCAGAAAAGCAGGAACTTCCCCTGTGAAAGATGAATTAATAGATAACTGGCAGAAGGGGTGAGAACATGGAACAGATACGTTTTGTGATTATTACTGGACAATCTGGAGCAGGAAAAAGTCAAGCCATGCATTGCTTTGAGGATTTAGGTTACTTTTGTATTGATAACCTGCCACCGATGCTGATTCCGAAATTTGCCGAACTAGCAGTGCAGTCAGAAGGTAAAATTAACCGCATTGCCTTAGTTTCTGATATCCGAGGTGGTGACTTTTTTGCCAGTTTGCAGGAAGCTCTGCAAATGCTAGAAGGCATGGGCACAGATTATGAAGTGCTGTTTTTAGAAGCAAGCGATGAGGTTTTAATCCGTCGGTTCAAGGAAACCAGGCGTCGTCATCCTTTAGCGACGATGGGCAGCATTGCGGAAGGCATCAAAGAAGAAAAGAAACTGCTTGCTCAAATTCGCGCCCATGCAGATAAATTAATTGATACTTCTTATCTTACACCGCATGAATTAAAAGAAGAGATAACTACTTTGTATGCACCGGATAGTAAGCAGGAGAATATCTTGATTACTCTTGTAGCTTTTGGTTTTAAATTTGGCATTCCGTTAGATGCAGATTTAGTATTTGATGTGCGTTTTCTGCCTAACCCCCATTATGTGGAGAACTTACGCCCCTTAACAGGTAACCATGAGCTCGTTAAAAATTATGTTTGGAAATGGAGCATTACCTACAAGTTCTTCCGCAAATTGCTCGATCTAATTGAGTTCCTCATACCCTGTTATATTAAAGAAGGGAAACCGCAATTGGTGATCGCCATCGGCTGTACCGGCGGTAAACACCGTTCGGTGTCCATTGTTAATGAACTAGGAAAAATACTGCAGGGTAAAAATTATCCGGTGGTGAAGGAGTATCGCGACATCGATAAAGTCTAGAAGTTTAGGTTAAGGAGTTTACAACAGTGAAAATAGAAGCTACAGCATCTAATCATTATGAACGGGGAAAAGAATTGATGGTGGCAGCTTTGGGCGGAGGTACAGGCCTTTCCACCCTGCTGCGTGGCCTGAAGAATTATACAACAAAACTGGCTGCTATCGTTAGTGTAGCTGATGATGGCGGCAGTTCCGGCCGCTTGCGGCAAAATCTGGGCATCTTACCGCCCGGCGATATCCGTAACTGCCTCTTGGCGTTGGCCAATACTGAACCGCTGCTGGAACAAGTTTTTCAACACCGTTTCCTGTCAGGTGAAGGATTAGCTGGCCATAACTTCGGCAACCTTTTTTTAGCGGCGCTGACGGAAGAGTTTGGCTTTGAAAAGGCCATACGCGTAGCCAGCAGGGTGCTCGCTGTCACTGGCGAGGTGCTGCCGGTTAGTATGGCTAAACTGAATTTAGTGGCTGAACTTACTGATGGACGCACGATCCGTGGGCAAAGCAGGATACCGCAAGCTGGAGGTATTATTCGACGGTTATATATAGAGCCTGCGACAGCCGATATTTATCCGGCTGCCCGTAAGTCTATTTTAGCGGCGCAGCTGGTTGTAGTAGGACCAGGCAGCCTTTACACCAGCGTACTGGCCAATCTTTTAGTGCCGGGTGTAGTGCAGGCACTGCGTGACACAGCTGCCCATAAAGTATATGTCTGTAATGTAATGACCCAGCCAGGTGAAACTGAAAAATTTAGTGCTGCCGATCATTTTCAGGTTCTGACAGAGCATGTTGGCACAGGGGTGTTTGACACCATTTTGATTAATAATAATTTACATATTCCTGCCGCTCTGCTACAAAAATATGCTGCCGAAGGTGCTATTCCTGTGCAGCCTGATCTTAAGCGGCTACAAACAATGGGTGTGCGAGTGGTAGCTGCTGATTTGCTTTCACCAGTAGCACTAGTGCGACATGACCCCGATAAATTAGCCTGTGCTATTTTTACCGATGTCTTGTAGCGATCCGGGTTAGCTTGATTATTTGCTAGGCTTGCTGAAGAAAAGTGGGGTGAAAGCATGACATATGCGATGCAGGCGAAGAATGAATTGGCGCGCCGGGAACTGGGCGGGGCATGTTGTCAGGCAGCCGAACTGACAGCTTTTATCAGACATAGCGGCAACATTCAAATCTCAGAAAAACGCCTTGCTTTGCATGTGGTTACCTCAAATCCTGCCGTGGCACGGCGTATTTTTAGTATACTTAAACAAACATTTAAGTTTAATTCTGAATTATTAGTGCGTCGTAAAATTAGACTGCGTAAAAATAATGTTTATTTGATCCGGATTAAAGAAAAGGAGCACGTGCTGAAGATCCTGCAGGCCTTAGGTCTGCTCATAGACGGTGATTTAAAACAGGAGATTAGTGAAAAGGTACGCAAAAAAAAATGCTGCCGACGTGCTTATCTACGTGGCGCCTTTTTGGCCTCAGGCTCTGTGACTAATCCGGAGAACTCTTATCATTTGGAAATTTTCACTGCTTATCAGCAGCAAGCAGATGATTTAGTAAGCTTAATGGCCAGCTTTCAGGTGACGGCTAAAACCATTAGCCGTAAAAATGGCTGGCTGGTTTATTTAAAGGACAGTGAACAGATTGTAGAGTTTCTTAATGTCATTGGTGCACATAATGCTTTACTAAACTTTGAAAATGTACGCATTCTTAAGGACCTGCGGAACCGGGTCAACCGCTTGATTAATTTTGAGACTGCTAATATGAATAAAACAGTAGATGCATCTGTACGTCAATTGGAGATGATTCGCCTAATTGATGAAAAGGTTGGCTTGGAAGCCTTGGACGCGCCTTTAAATGAAGTAGCTCGCTTGCGTTTGGCTCACCCTGAGGCTAGTCTGCAGGAGCTAGGTGACCTCTTAGAACCACCGCTTAGTAAATCTGGTGTTAACCACCGGATGCGTAAGTTGGAGACGCTGAGTAAACAGTTAGCGAAAGATAGCTAGTGTCGAGATAGTGGCACCAGCTACAGGATTTTGTTGATACATGGCGAACAATAATAGTAGAGATATTTACGGTAAGACAAGTTTCCTTGATTCATCATCATTCGGTGCGGGCATAAGATGTACTGTAATAAAAAAGCTTGCGCTTTTCAGTTTCCTCTTGCAAGCTTAGCGTGTTGCCGAACCGAATAACGATAAAGGAAGATGTTAGATGCACATTACTCACAATCTGAAGCTTGAACAAACACAAAAATTAATCATGACACCAGAACTGCAGCAAGCCATTAGTCTACTGCAGTTGCCAGTAATGGAATTACAAGCTTTCTTGCAAAATGAATATTTAAATAACCCTGTGCTTGATCTCGATGAGGAAGAAGATAAAAAAGCGGAAGAAGTGCAGGTCGACAGTAAATTAGAAAATGATTCTATTGATTGGGATGAATATTTACGGGATCAAGGATACGAGCCTTTGCCAGCAGTGCAGTCGCGCGCCAATGATGCCGCTGCGGCTGTTGACTATGCCTTAAGTGCCGAACCATCGCTGCAGGAACATCTTTCTTCGCAGCTTGGTTTCTGCAGTTTAACCACTACGGAAAAGAGGATTGGCGAGTTTTTAATCGGCAATATCGACTCTAATGGTTATGTTAATGGCAAGATGGAGGAATTAGCAGCCTTAAGCGGTCTGGCATGCAGTGAACTGACAGCAATTTTAAAAGTTATTCAAACTTTTGATCCCGTGGGTGTGGGGGCCAGAGATTTACAAGAGTGTTTACTGCTGCAGCTGCAGGAGCTGCCGGATGCTCATCCGCTAGCAGAAGCAATTGTCAGCCAGCACCTAGAGGATGTGGCAGATAATAAGCAAAAAAAAATTGCTGCCGCTTTGCAGGTTGAGCCAGCGGCAGTGCAGGCTGCCATTGATTTTATCCGCACTTTAGATCCCAAACCAGGGCGCTTGATTGGCGGGGCTGCAGATGTGCGCTATGTGGTACCTGATGTGTCGGTGGAAAAGGTGCAGGATAAGTATGTCATCATTGTAAATGAACAAAACATGCCGCGTTTAACAATTAATCCTTACTATCGTTCATTGCTCGGTAATGAGAACCAGGTGGCCAGTGACTTTCTGAAAAGTCGCTTTGATGCCGCCCTCTGGTTGGTCCGTAGTCTGGAGCAGCGTCGTCTGACGCTCTATCGTGTGACGGAATGCTTGGTTAAAATACAGCAAGCTTTCTTAGATGAAGGCATTAAATACTTAAAGCCTCTGACTTTACGCCAGATTGCTGAGGAAATTGGTGTACATGAATCCACCGTGAGCCGTACTACGGCCAATAAGTATCTGCAGACGCCACGTGGATTGTATGCTTTTAAGTTTTTCTTTGCTTCCGGGGTAGAAGATTATCACGGTACCGCTATTTCTTCAGCATCTGTGAAAAGTCATATGAAAGAATTATTTGCTGCTGAAGACCAATATAAACCCTATAGTGATAAAAAGTTAGGTGAACTGTTAGCCGCACGCGGCATTGTGGTCTCGCGCCGCACAGTCGCTAAGTATCGTGAGGAATTAGGTGTTCCTGCTTCCAGTAAACGAAAAAGAGTATAAATGTTTTACTGATTGCCAACGAGATAATTTCTCTGTCAGAACAAATAGCGCCAGCGGCGCTATTATTTGTTCGCCTAATTGCGTGTTAATTACTCTTATTCTGTCTATTAGGCTATACAATTTAGTAAATATGCTACATCATTTAGCAGGATTTTTGGTTTTTATGTAGAATTATTTTTTGTGCTCGGATAGGAGATTTACTGCCTTGTGATGCTTTCTTCCTATTTGTGGGGAAGTGTCCAGAGGATTCCCGTTTAAGCACCTTAATAAAGCTAGAGCTTTTAAACCTAAGATATTTTAATTGGAGGTAAGAGAAAAACATGACAATTAGAGTTGGTGTCAATGGTTTTGGTCGAATCGGTAAAGCCTGTGTGCGTTTAGCACATGAGAACCCTGAGCTGGAGTTGGTGGCTTTTAACAGCACACGCGACCCCAAGACGTTAGCTCATCTACTTAAGTACGATTCATTGTATGGCCGTGTGCCCTTCACTGTAGAAGCGACAGACGGGGCCTTACTGCTGGATGGTAAAGAAGTGAAAATTTTGGCAGAAAGGGATCCTGCTAAACTGGACTGGAATGCCCTGGATGTGGATATTGTCATTGAAGCAACCGGAGCTTTCCGTAGTGCCGCAGAGGCCGGCAAGCATCTGGGCGGCAGTGTAAAAAAGGTGATTATTACGGCACCAGCCAAAGAAGAGGATTTAACGGTGGTCATGGGTGTTAACCATGACGCCTATGACCCCGCTCAACACCATATTATCTCCAATGCTTCCTGCACTACCAACTGTTTAGCTCCGCTGTGCAAAGTTTTAGATGAAGAATTTGGCTTTATCAGAGGGTTAATGACAACCATTCATGCGTATACTAATGATCAAAAGATTCTCGATGTTGCCCATAGTGATTTACGTCGAGCTCGGGCTGCCGGACTGTCGATGATTCCCACGACCACAGGAGCAGCACGTGCGGTATCTCTGGTCCTGCCAGGTATTCAAGGTAAAATTGATGGTTTCGCCGTGCGGATACCTACCCCCACCGTTTCCATGGTTGATTTAACGGCTGAACTTAATAAAAATGTAACTGCGGCTGAAGTTAACGAAGCCTTCCGTCGCGCTGCCGAAGGTGCCATGGCTGGGATCTTGGGTTACTCTGAAGAACCTCTGGTTTCAGTAGACTATCAAGGCGATTCTCACTCCAGTACTGTGGACGCCTTGTCTACTTTGGTGGTCAAAGATAATTTGGTGAAAGTTGTTTCCTGGTATGATAATGAGTGGGGTTATGCTTGTCGTGTAATTGATTTAGCGGCTTACATTGGCAAACAATTCTAATAGCTGCCGCTCGTCGTTGTCGGCGGGCGGCAAATTTCTTTCATGCCCTATCGCAAAATAAACCGACAGAGTTTTTAGCGGAGGTGTTACCTTGACAATCAAGACGGTTAAAGATGTAGCTTGGGCCGGAAAACGTGTTTTTACCCGGGTTGATTTTAATGTGCCGCGGACGGAACAAGGTGCAGTGGCCGATGATACAAAAATCAGGGCGGCCCTGCCTACTATTTCGTACCTGCTGCAGCAGGGAGCAGCAGTAATTTTAGCCAGTCATCTGGGACGTCCTAAGGGGCAGGTGAAAGAAGAATTACGCCTCACTGCGGTGGCAAAGCGGCTGGAAGAGTTACTGAAAGTTAAAGTAGTTAAAACTGATGATGTGGTAGGTCCTGAAGTAGAGCGGTTAGCACAACAATTACAGCCAGGTCAGGTAATGTTATTAGAGAATGTACGTTTTCATCCTGGTGAAGAAAAAAATGAGCGCGAACTGGCGCAAGCATATGCCAAACTGGCAGATGTCTTTGTCTCAGATGCCTTTGGCACAGTACACCGGGCTCATGCTTCTAATGTCGGGGTGGCCGAGTTTTTGCCTGCTGCCGCGGGGTTCTTGATGCAAAAGGAAGTAGAGACTTTAACCAAAACCTTACATAATGCACAAAAACCAGTGCTGGCAATTGTTGGTGGCAGCAAGACTGCCGATAAAATTGGTGTGATTAAGGCTTTTCTCAAATTAGCTGAGACCATCCTGCTGGGTGGCGGCATGGCCAATACTTTCCTGAAAGCACAAGGCTGTCAGATGGGGAAATCACTAGTGGAAGACGACCAAGTGGAAAATGCCAGCCAAATTATGCGTGAAGCTAAAGCTTTGCAGGTAGAGCTCTGTTTGCCTGTTGATGTCACTATTGCTGCTGGTATCGATGATGCCGCAGGTGCACAAACTGTCAAGGCTGAAGCTGTGCCTGCAGCTAAAATGGTCCTGGATATTGGGCCAGAGACGCGCCGCTTATATGCCGAACGCATCAAGCAAGCGGGTACAGTAATTTGGAATGGCCCTTTGGGTGTCTTTGAAGTGGACACCTTTGCTCAGGGCACGATCGAAATAGCGCAGGCCGTAGCCGGGGCCTCAGCTTTTTCGCTGATTGGCGGCGGCGATGTGGTAGCCGCGGTGGAAAAAGCCGGCGTGGCAGATAAAATCTCACACTTATCCACCGGTGGCGGTGCTGCTTTAGAGTTTTGGGAAGGTAAAGAGCTGCCAGGTATTGTGGTGTTAAAGCAGACAGAGGAGGTTTAAGATGCGTGTACCAATCATAGCTGCCAACTGGAAGATGCACAAAACTGTCCGTGAAGCTGTTGATTATGTGGAGCAGTTTGCGGGACTCTTAGAGAAAGGTAACGTGGAGACAGTGATCTGCCCGCCTTTTCCTTTGTTAGGCCTTATTAATGAGGCCTGTCATCAGTCTGGCTTACGCCTAGGCGCACAAAATATGTACTGGGAAGAGACAGGCGCCTTTACAGGAGAAGTTTCACCACTGCTGCTGAAAGATTTGGCTGTTGATTATGTTATTTTAGGTCATTCAGAACGGCGTCAATTGTTTGGCGAAACTGATCAACAAGTGGCCCGAAAAGTTAAGGCTGCTTTTGCCCATGAACTAACACCTATTCTATGTGTCGGAGAAACTCTGCAGCAGCGACAAGCAGAACAAACAATGCCGGTGATTGCAGAACAAGTCAGTGTAGGTTTAGCTGGCCTGGATCCATCACAAGTAAGACGGGTAGTCGTAGCCTATGAGCCAGTATGGGCGATTGGCAGCGGTTTAGCTGCTACGGGTGACGATGCAAAAGAAGTAGCATTACATATTCGTAATACTATCACAGAACAATTTAGCCTCAAAGTGGCACGAGATGTGCGCATTCAGTACGGTGGCAGTGTCAAGCCCAATAATATTCTTGATTTTATGCAGGAAATAGAAATTGATGGCGCCTTGGTCGGTGGAGCAGGTTTGGATGCGGCAGTATTTGCTGACCTGATTAATCGCGCCCAAGGTGAGTCTGTCTGATGAGCCGACCTAGACCGCTAGCTTTAATCATTTTAGATGGTTGGGGGTTAGGTGCAGAGGACGAGGGTAATGCCATCTGCCAAGCACAAACCCCCTTTTTTGATTCCCTATGGGCAACATACCCTACCACCAGCTTAATGGCAAGTGGCCAAGCCGTAGGTTTGCCTGCCGGTCAGATGGGTAATTCTGAAGTAGGACATTTAAATATCGGTGCCGGACGGATTGTTTATCAGGATTTAAGCCGTATCTCTAAAGCCATTAGTGAAGGCAGTTTCTGTGAGAATGAAAAACTGTTGACGGTGATGCAGCAGGTCAGAGAGAGTGACTCGGCACTGCATTTAATGGGGCTTTTATCAGACGGTGGTGTCCATAGTCATATCCAGCATTTATTTGCTTTGCTGGAAATGGCTAAACGTGAGCAAGTAAAAAAAGTTTTTATTCATGCTATTTTAGACGGTCGTGATGTTGGTCCAACCAGTGCCCGCCAGTATTTAGCAGCATTAGAAGAAAAAATGGCCCAACTTGGTGTGGGTGCAGTGGCTACCGTCAGTGGGCGTTATTATACGATGGATCGCGATCAGCGGTGGGAGCGCGTCAAGCGGGCCTACCGTGCCATGGTCTATGGTGAGGGCCCAGTGGCCGCTTGTGCTCTGCATGCTTTAGAAAGTGCCTACGATCGGGAAGAAACAGATGAATTCGTTAGTCCTACGGTGATTTTGCAGGGTGAACATCCTGTGTCCACAATTAATGCCCTGGACAGTATAATCTTTTTTAACTTTCGGCCAGATCGGGCGCGCCAAATTACACGTACCTTTACTGAAGAAAATTTTAGCTGCTTTGATCGTGGCCAAGCGCCGCCATTTCCCCTTTTCACCTGTATGACGCAATATGCTGAAGACATTAAGGTTCCCGTTGCCTTTCCCCCCGAGCATCCGCGTCAAACTTTAGGGGAAGTGGTAGCGGCTGCCGGGTTACGGCAATTACGTATTGCTGAAACAGAAAAGTATGCTCATGTTACTTTTTTCTTTAGTGGTGGTGAAGAAACACCTTTTGCTGGTGAAGAACGGATTCTCATTCCTTCGCCCAAAGTGCCTACCTATAACTTACAACCTGAAATGAGCGCCCTGCAGGTCACAGCACGCGTGATAGAGGAAATAAAGCGGGGAGTACATGATCTGATTGTCCTGAATTATGCTAATTCAGACATGGTAGGACATACAGGTGTGCTGGAGGCTACTGTTTGTGCGGTGGAAAAAGTGGATGACTATTTACGCGAGGTTGTGGAAGCAGTGTTAGCGGCTGGTGGTGCCGCTCTGATCACGGCTGATCATGGTAATGCCGAACAGATGACCGCGGGACAGACGGAGCATCCCTTTACTGCCCATACAGCAAACCCTGTACCCTTTATTTATGTCTCGACAACACCTCGGCGCTTACACTCCCAGGGTATTTTAGCTGATGTGGCGCCTACAATTTTAGAACTGTTGGCCTTACCCAAACCGGCAGTGATGACAGGCAGATCATTATTGCTGCCTGCTGATAATTAATGAGTTTAGGAGGTTGAAGTTTATGACGCAAATTGTGGAGATTTTAGCCCGCGAAATTTTAGATTCCCGGGGCAACCCTACTGTAGAAGTAGATGTTTGGTTAGCGAGTGGCGCTTTTGGTCGTGCGGCAGTTCCCTCAGGTGCCTCTACGGGAGCTTTTGAAGCGGTAGAACTACGTGACGGCGACCCGGCACGTTACCTGGGTAAAGGTGTGCAGCAGGCAGTTCGCCATGTTAATGACATTATTGCACCCGCGGTGCTGGGCATGGATGCCCTGAAGCAAGCAGAGCTTGATCAAACTTTAATTGCTTTGGATGGCACACTCAATAAGGGTAAACTAGGTGCTAACGCCATTTTAGGTGTTTCTATGGCGACAGCTAAAGCAGCAGCTAATGCTTTGGGACTACCCTTATATCGGTATCTTGGCGGAGCTAATGCTAAACTGCTGCCTGTGCCCATGATGAACATTCTTAATGGTGGTCAGCATGCTGACAACAATGTAGATATTCAGGAATTTATGGTGATGCCAGTCGGTGCCGCTACTTTTAAAGAAGGATTACGCATGGGAACGGAAGTTTTTCATCATTTGAGGAAAGTATTACAGCAGCACGGTCTCAATACCGCCGTAGGTGATGAAGGCGGTTTTGCTCCCAATCTATCTTCTAATGAAGCTGCGCTCGAGGAAATTGTCAAAGCCATTACGGCCGCTGGCTATCAACCTGGTGTAGATGTGGTCCTAGCTTTAGACGTGGCTGCTACAGAAATGTATAAAGATGGTTTCTATCATTTAGCCGGAGAAGGATTACAAAAGACAGCCGCCGAAATGGTAGACTATTATCAAAGACTAGTTGATACTTATCCGGTGGTATCCATTGAAGATGGTTTAGCAGAAGATGATTGGGAAGGTTGGCAGCTGCTAACTGACAGACTAGGCCAGAAGGTGCAGCTAGTTGGTGATGATTTATTTGTTACGAATATTGAGCGTTTGCAAATGGGTATTGACCGTGCTACAGGCAATGCTATCCTAATTAAATTAAATCAGATCGGTACAGTAACGGAAACTTTAGATTGTATCCAGCTGGCGCAGCAGCACGGTTATAATGCTGTTATCTCTCATCGCTCTGGCGAAACAGATGATGTTACCATTGCTGATCTGGCCGTGGCCACTGCTGCCGGACAAATTAAGACAGGGGCTCCTTCTAGAGTTGATCGCGTGGCTAAGTACAACCAATTACTCCGTATTGAGGAACAAGTGGCTGATAGTGCGCTTTACGCCGGTAATCCGTTTAAGAATGCCTAGTTGGTAAATAATAAGTTTATTGTTTTTTAACAGTGACTATGGTAGAATAGCTAAAGGTTTTAGGCGTTAAAAAGGAGGTGTTTACCGATGGAGTTTGTCTTGAACCTGATCTTCTTAATTGCAGGGCTGGGGATGATTGCCTCTGTTTTACTGCAGTCATCAAAGTCAGCTGGCTTATCCGGCAGTATTACCGGTGGGGCACAAACTTTATTTGGTAAGAAAAAGGGACTCGATGATTTCTTGGCCAAACTGACAATTATTTTTGCTGTGCTATTTATGGGTCTAGCCATAATTTTAACATCCTTGAGCTAGGCAGACTGTCAGCGTTTGGCGCTGAAATTTAGCGTCGCTGGGCAAGCCGAAAAAAAACTTGTCTGCGGTGCAGCACGAAAGAACTGAAAAAGAAGGAGTAGAAAGTATGGACAACATCTTGTACTTAATTCCCGCAGCAGGGCTGGTTGGACTGTTGTTTGCCTTTTATTTGGCAAATAAAGTTAGCTCTGCGGATCCCGGAAATGATCGCATGCAGGAAATTGCTGATGAAATTCATAAAGGCGCGATGGCTTTTCTAACCAGAGAATACCGCACACTTGCTATTTTTGTTATCATTTTATTTGCTGTCATTACCTTTGCCATTGATCTACAAACGGCGATTTGCTTCCTCTGTGGCTCTCTAGCCTCAGCAATAGCTGGTTATATTGGTATGAATATTGCTACCAAGGCTAATGTACGTACCACGAATGCCGCACAGCATGGTACCAATCCAGCCCTCACCATTGCTTTTTCCGGCGGTGCGGTGATGGGACTGTCTGTTGTTGGCTTGGGCTTACTTGGTTTAGGCCTGCTGTACTTAATTTATAAGGATCCGGAAATTGTTAATGGCTATGCTTTAGGTGCTAGTTCCATTGCCCTTTTTGCCCGTGTAGGCGGTGGTATTTATACTAAAGCAGCTGACGTGGGCGCAGACTTGGTAGGTAAAGTAGAAGCCGGTATTCCCGAAGATGATCCCCGCAACCCTGCAGTTATTGCCGATAACGTCGGCGACAACGTCGGTGATGTTGCCGGCATGGGTGCTGACCTCTTTGAATCTTATGTCGGTTCCATTATTGCAGCTATGACGATTGGTATCGCTACATTTGGTATTGAAGGTGCACTAGTACCAATGATTGTTGCTGCTTCCGGCGTCTTTGCTGCTATTATTGGCACATTTTTTGTGAAAGCCAAAGAAGGAGTAAAACTATCATCTTCTTTGGAGCGTGGAACTCTGGTGAGCGGTATTTTAGTAGTTATCACCTCCTTTTTTGTGATCCGTTACTATAGCTTTGAGTTTGGTGGCATCGGCCCGTTCTGGGCTGTAGTTGCTGGTTTAGTTGCTGGTATCATTATTGGCCGGATTACTGAATATTACACTTCCGATCATTATCGTCCTGTGCAAGACATTGCTGACAGCTCGGAAACCGGCCCGGCCACAAACATTATCTCTGGCCTAGCCGTGGGTATGCGCTCTACCATGCTGCCCTTGCTGGTAATTTGCCTGGCCATTCTGGTGGCAAACCAATCAGCAGGTCTGTACGGAATTGCTATCTCAGCCGTTGGTATGTTGGCCACAGCCGGCATGACCATCGCCGTAGATGCCTACGGCCCCATTGCTGACAACGCCGGCGGCATTGCAGAAATGGCTGGTCTGGACGAATCTGTACGTAAGATCACTGATGAACTTGATTCTATTGGAAACACTACTGCCGCGATTGGTAAAGGTTTTGCCATTGGCTCGGCGGCATTGACCGCTTTAGCTCTCTTTTCTGCCTTTGCGCAAGCGGCAGGGATTGAAAGCATTGATATCACCAATGCCTATGTTATTGTCGGACTGCTAATTGGTGGCATGCTGCCCTTTTATTTCTCCGCTTTAACTATGGAAGCCGTGGGAAGTGCAGCCTTTGAGATGATTGAAGAAGTACGCCGGCAATTCCGGGAAATCCCTGGCTTAATGGAAGGGACAGCAAAACCTGATTCCGCACGATGTGTAGATATCTCTACCGGAGCTGCACTGCGCCAGATGGTTCTCCCTGGTCTAATGGCGGTAGTTGTGCCCCTGCTGGTAGGTGTTGTACTTGGCAAAGAAGCCCTTGGCGGCCTCTTAGCCGGTTCCTTAGTTACCGGTGTTTTGATGGCGATCTTTATGTCTAATGCCGGTGGTGCCTGGGATAATGCTAAGAAATATATTGAAGGCGGAGCGCATGGCGGTAAGGGTTCCGAGCCGCATAAAGCTGCTGTCGTCGGTGACACAGTAGGTGACCCCTTTAAAGATACTTCCGGTCCCTCGCTCAACATTCTCATCAAACTGATGAGTATCGTAGCACTTGTTTTCGCCCCGCTTTTCCTACGCATTGTACCTCTAATCGAATTAATCTTTTAATCACAAAAGAGCGGCAGCTGCCGCTCTTTTATTTACCAAGGTGTATGTTATACTGTAAGCGCCTAATCTAGATCATCTGCAAATTTCCCTTTGCAGACTCATTTAAAAACCATCTTTTGTTTATACTACGTTTATAGAAGGCAAGTTTGTGCTTGTCAATTATCCAGCAGAAAAGAGGCTAGGTATGAGTTTTCAAGATAAAATTTTAGCTTATATGCGCGAAGTAGCCTACAAGCCACTAAAAACCGAAGAACTAACACAGGAATTAGGCATAAATGAAAAAAAGGATATCAAACATTTTAACACACTGTTAGTGGAGATGGAACAGGAAGGTCAAGTAATTAAAACCCGTTATGGGCGCTATGGTGTGCCGGAAAAAATGAATTTGATAGTAGGCAGATTGCAAGGCAATCAAGCCGGCTTTGGCTTCATCATCCCCGATGATACTACACATGCCGATGTTTTTGTGCCTGCCAGCGAAATGAATGGCGCCATGCATGGTGATCGTGTGGTGGCACGATTAGGTAAAGGTGGCAGCGGTCGGAAGCAAGAGGGCGAAATTATCCGCATTTTGAAACGTCGTTCTAGTTTAATTGTTGGCCGCTATGAGGCAGGACGGCAATTTGGTTTTGTCGTGCCTGATGACCAACGCATCTCTCAGGATATCTTTCTCCCCAAAGCTGAGGCTAAAGGATTAAAGAATGGCATGAAAATACAGATAGAAATAACCCGCTGGCCGGAAAAACGCCGCAACCCCGAAGGAAAAGTGGTGGATATTCTAGGCTTTCCAGGGGATAAAGGTGTCGATACACTAACAATCATTAAAAAGTATGAACTGCCAGAGGATTTCTCTCGGGAAATTAAAAAAGAACTGCAAAGCTTCAGCGGCGAGGTAAGCGAAGAAGAAATAGCAGGCCGTCGTGATCTGCGTGCGCAGCAATTGGTGACGATTGATGGGGCTGATGCTAAAGACCTTGATGATGCAGTTTCCTTGCAGCGTCAACCCAATGGCAACTGGCTTTTAGGTGTACATATTGCCGACGTAAGTTACTATGTTAAGGAAGGCAGCCTGCTGGACCGAGAAGCTCTCGCTCGCGGTACCAGTGTCTATCTGGTGGATCGCGTGATCCCCATGCTGCCGCCCGAACTTTCCAATGATCTCTGCAGTCTTAATGCCCAGGTTGATCGTCTGGCCATGAGTGTCTTGATGGAAGTGGACGCTCAAGGTAAAGTCGTCACACATGAGTTTACCCCTAGTGTGATCCGTACGGTTGAACGTATGACCTATGATGCAGTGCGAGCCATTCTGGAAGAGCAGGACGACGAGCAGCGGCAGCGTTATACAAAATTGGTGCCCATGTTTGAGGAAATGGGAGAGCTGGCACTGGTGCTGCGCAACAAACGCATTGCCCGCGGTGCCATTGACTTTGCTTTACCCGAGGTCAAAGTACTGCTTGATGACGATGGCAAACCCGTAGATATCGTCAAACGAGAGCGAACCATCGCTGAAACTATCATCGAGGAGTTTATGCTCATCTGTAATGAAACGGTGGCTGAACATTTTGCTCGCCTGGAACTACCTTTTGTCTACAGAATTCATGAAAACCCCGACGAAGCAAAAATGCTGCATTTCCGTGATTTTGCTCATAACCTGGGTATTTCCATAAAAGGTAATCCGGAGAAAATCCATCCCCGAGTTTTACAGGAGATACTGAAAGAGGTAGCTGGTAAACCAGAGGAGCGGGTCATTAATACTCTCCTGCTGCGCGCCATGAAACAGGCTAAATATGCACCGGATCGCCTGGCTCACTATGGTTTAGCTGCAGAATATTATTCGCACTTTACCTCTCCCATTCGCCGCTATCCCGACCTGGTGATTCATCGCCTAATGCGCGAATACCTGACTAAAGTACCGCCCCAAAAGCGTTTAGCGAGTATTTACAAGAGTAATACTGTGGCTGCTGAACGTTCCTCGCTGCGGGAAAGAGTGGCCATGGAGGCAGAGCGGGAAAGCGTTGAAGTCAAAATGATTGAATTTATGGCTGACAAAGTAGGTCAGGAATTTGACGCTGTGATTTCCGGCGTTACTTCATTTGGACTCTTTGCCGAATTAGATAACCTGGTAGAAGGTTTAATCCACGTTTCCAGTATGGATGATGACTATTACCACTACCATGAAGAGAAATTAGCGTTAATCGGTGAACGCACGGGCAACACCTTCCGCCTTGGTGAACCTGTTCGTGTCATCCTTAAACGTGCCAGCAAAGAAGACCGCCAACTAGACTTTGCCTTAGCCCCCGCATGACAGGGGACGGTTTTGCGCTGCAACATCATATAGTGCTGCCTCACCTTAGCCCCCGCATGACAGGGGACGGTTCTTTGACACGCTTGCTAAGTCCCCACCAGGTAAACTATCTAGGCATATTTTCAGTAAAATAGTAGAAAAAATAGCCAAGAACCAGTACAGAAGCTGGTTCTTGGCTATTTTTTGGTTAAATATCTTCCACATTGAGCTCACCCTCTGGAGCAGGGATTACAGAGCCCAGCCGAGAATTAAAAAAGAACAGTAAAATAGAAAAGTTTAAGGTAGGTTGAACGAGATGGATCACAACATTGATGCAATCGGGGAATTCTGTCCCATTCCCATCATTCGGGCAGAAGTAAAATTGACCCAAATTAAACCGGGTGACAGGGTAATTATTACGACTGACCATACCTGCTCTTCAGCTAGTGTTGTCGGTCATTTTGAATCAAAGTACAAATACCCTTGCAGCTTAACGCAAGTGGGCGAGGGTATCTGGGAGATCACCATTCTTAAAAAAGATTAGCAAAAGCCGCGTTCACTAGAATGTAAAAAACCTAAAAAGGCAGTCTGTAAACTGTGCTGATTGTCGTTAGGATAGTAGAGTGTTGTAAAACTGTGGCGAAAAACAACATCCTGCACTTTGACTTCCTTGCAGATTTTATAATGCAGTTCTTTGCGCAAAGCAACTTGTGGTAAAAAGCTGACCCCCTTGCCTGAGGCTACAGCAGAAATGATAGCATTTGTAGAATTTAACTGCATCACTACATTTAAGTCATCGAATGCTAGATTTAATTTAGCTAAACCCAGCTTGAGTGTAGAATGAATGCCAGAGCCTTCTTCACGCATAATTAAGGGCAGTTGTGAAATCTGGTCACGATGAATACTGTTGATGTTCTGCCAGTTTTCGTCGTTTGGCACCACAAGAATCAAAGGATTGCTGATCACATGTTTTGTTTTAATACCCTCTTGCGTTAAAGTGTGTTTTAATTCTTTAGTAAGCGGTCCCTCGATCAGACCTAGGTCAACTTTATGTGTTGCTAAATTCTCCAGCACTTTTTCCGTGTTGCTAATAATTAGAGAGACCTTATAATGAGGATATTTCTCATTAAAATTATAGACCGTACAAGGCAAAGCAAAGTTACCAATTGTACTTGAGGTGCCGACAACTAATTGTTGTACGTCCTGTTGGTTCTGCTCCAAACTGCGCTCAATACTATCACTAAGGGAAAGCATTTTTTGTGCATGCTCATAGACAATTAATCCAGCATCCGTGGGATGAATGCCCTTATTTGTGCGGTTCAGCAAGATAGCTTCGTAATAACGTTCTAGTTCTTGAATTTTGACACTTAACGAAGGTTGTGAGATATATAACTTTTTAGCTGCCTTGGAGATACTACCGGATTCTACTGCGATGCAAAAGGCCTTTAAATTATCAAGCTCCATCAGATCAGCTCCCAAAAAGTTGATTGCGGAGAAATTGCCTATTTTATACCTGGCACTTCCTTACAAGTGCTAAGGAAAAACCTGATCTTTCCTACTCTTATATTTCACGTTTAACTTAAAATTCCCTTCTTATTTTCATTTATTGTCTTTCCCTTGTCCTTTTCTTTATGTTAAGAAATAAATATGTGCTGCCATAAAAGGAGTGTTTAACCAAAGAATGCAAATGCTCTATCCCATTATTTTTGGACTGATCTTTGGCTATATTATTCAACGATCTCGTTTTTGCTTTGCTGCTTGCTTTCGTGATATCTTTTTAATTCGCAACACGGCACAAACACGGGCTGTTTTAGTGGCACTGTTTATTAACACGCTTAGCTTTGCGTTGGTACACTTTTTTACGGCTGGTAGTTTAGGTACAGCAGGACGCGTCTATCCGGTTGGCGTTCACACCCTAGTGGGTGGACTGTTTTTCGGTTTTGGCATGGTGATCGCCGGCAGCTGCTTATCTGGCTGCCTCACGCGTATTGGTGAAGGAAACTTGATGCAGATAGGGACCTTGTTTGGTTTGTTGCTAGGCTCACTTTTAGGCGCCTGGCATTTGAATTGGTGGCTGCCCACAATAATTGCTTCTACACCCACAATCTTTTTACCCGATGTGGTCGGCTGGCAAGCCGCCCAGGTGCTGCAGTTGTCAATTATTAGCTTGCTCTATTTTACTGCTGCTAAATATGGGGGAGCAAAGGATCTCTGGTCAATTTTTAAACAGCAGGGTAAAATCTGGCCATATGGCAAAGGAGCAGTTTATCTAGCTTTGGCCAATACCATGTTATTTGCTCTCTGGCATAGATCATGGGGTATTAGTAGTGGTCTAACACATTTAGCGGGAGGTTTAGCTGCTTGGCTGGGGCTTCCCGTCAGCAGCTGGCAGTATTTTCAACATCAGCTGTTTAGGGAAAATACTACCGCTATTCTGCTAAAGCATCCGATAATTTATTTGGCACTAGCGATGGTGCTTGGCTCATTTGTTGCTAGCGTACGTCACCATGAATTTCGTCTGCGCAAGCCCCGTACTAATAAATACTATTACTCAGCACTAGTGGGCGGCATAATGATGGGGTATGGTTCCCGACTGGCCTTAGGTTGTAATATTGGTGCTTTGCTCACCGGTATTGCTTCACTGTCTTTGCATGGCTGGGTTTTTGCTTTAGCTGTTTTTATCGGTGCCTATGGCGGCAGCAAAGCACTATTACGATATCTAATAACCTAACTTACTGCTATAGCTTATGTCTATAGCGTTTTGCATTCATTATGGCAAAAATCTGCAAGTTGCCTAAGAAGCCTTATATTACAAGGCTTCTTTCTTTTTGTCGAAATTACGTCCATTTTGTCCAAGTTTTGTCGAGAAGGAATGCCCAAATCAAGGTTGAACTACAAAGTAAGGTAATAGATTCACAAGCTTTTGACTAGGAGGGGAGTAGCATGTCAAAAATCGGCTTGGGTGAATTACTACTTATTTTAGTAGCGGTGCTCTTAATTTTTGGACCAAGCAAACTACCAGAAGTGGGTAAATCACTGGGGAAAGGTATCCGCGAGTTTAAAAATGCTACAAAGGAAATCAGTGACTCAATTAAAGATGGCAGCAGTGAGGCCTAAAATTAACAAACTAAAGTTTTTAGAATAAGACTAGAACAGCTTTAAGCTGCTAGTAAATAAAGGCGGAGGTATTAAAAATGGCAGTAAAAGAAAAAGAACTAACCAGACGTAAATTTATTAAAGGTGCTGGAGCAACATTAGCTGTAACAGCTTTATCTGCTGGGTTGGGTGGTTTCTTAACCGGCTGTAGTAAGCCTACAGAAGAAACAACAGGTGAGCCAAATGGCCAGCCTGTTGATGTTACCTGGCCCCTAGCGTACCATCAATTGGATTCAGCCAAAGCCGAAGAAATTGCCTACAACTCATACAAGTCAGGTGCTGGCTGAGGCCAAGCTGTCGCCGAAGGTCTTTTCGGCTTAATGGCAGAAGAACACGGTGCTCCCTATAGTTACATCCCGCCACAAATGTATAATAATGCCAAGGGCGGAATCATGAGCTGGGGAACCACTTGCGGCACCTTAATCAGTGCTATCGGCTTCATTGGACTTTTTGTTCCGCTAGAGGAGCAGGGCCCCATAGTAAATGAACTAATGGCTTGGTATCAAAATGCAACCTTCCCTTATTACAAACCTTCGGATTTAGAATTTAAACCAACTGTAGCTAACTCCACTCTATGTCACGTTTCAGTAACTACCTTCTTAAGTGAAAATGATCTCGAAGTTACTTCCGACCATAAAATTGAACGTTGTGGCGGTGTCAGTGCTGACGTAGCTAAGTTTACAGTTGAAATGCTGAATGCTCATTTTAGCAATCAATTTGTAGCTGTCCACAAAACACAAGGTACTGATGATTGCGTAAGCTGTCACGGCAAAGATATTCAAGGTAAAGATAACTGTGTAACCTGTCATGGTGAAAAAGACGAGATACACGATTTCTAAAAACCCCTCTATCAAAGCACCGGCCGCAAGGCCGGTGTTCTGATGTTGACGAAAAATCCGACACATGTTATAATACTGTTGTTGGTGTAATAAGGAGAAGTGGCGCCCTATTTGTCTAGACAAATAGGGTTCTTTAGACGGCGGCATTATACGATGCCATTGAATGAGGGTTGGTTTATGGGAGATAAGGTTTTTGCCAAAAACAGAAAAGCTCTTCATGACTATCATCTTGAGGAGACTTATGAAGCAGGTATGGTGCTGACAGGAACTGAAGTAAAATCTATCCGTGCCGGCCGCATTAACCTCAAAGATAGTTATGCCCGCATTGACAGCAATGAGGTTTGGGTGCATAATATGCACATCAGCCCCTATGAGCAGGGTAACCGCTTTAACCATGAACCACTGCGTAAACGTAAACTCCTCATGCACCGCCGGGAGATTAACCGCTTAATCGGTCTCACCCGGGAAAAAGGATACACATTAATACCCACTAAAGTCTATTCTAATAAAGGATATATTAAAATTGAGATCGCCTTAGCCCGCGGTAAAAAACTCTACGATAAGCGTGCTTCCCTCAAAGAAAAGGAAGCCAAACGTGAAGTAGAAAGAGCCTTTAAGGAAAGTAATCAATAATCAACTTGGGGGCGTTTTGGATTCGACGGGGGTTGGATGGGTGAGAGTAGCGAGTCCGGGCCCATGACCCGGTCAACAACGTGGAAAAGGCTTAATTGCCAACGATAATTACGCTTTAGCTGCTTAATTAAAGTAGCTCGTCCGCTTACCGCGAGCCTGTAGGGGTAAATCCGGGCGCCGACTAATCAGGCTACCAACCTCACGGTCCGTACTGCCAAAGAGGAAGGGAATAACAACAGTGCTAGCACATCAGGATCCCGTCTCAAGGAGCCTTTTTGTGTAAAACTAAAGTTGGGACTACGCTCGAAGAAACTCTTGCTGGTCTGCTTTCGGACAGGGGTTCGACTCCCCTCGCCTCCACCAAATCAAATACCATCTATTGATAAAAGGAATTTTGTCAGCAGGTGGTTTTTTGTTTGCCCGAAAGTGCTTGATTTACGCCGCTTTCGGGCTTTGTGCTTTTTGCCTTGTAGCAATAGTTGGTGTTTTAGAGTAGCCGTTTTCGGAGGATACTTGACACGAACTTGTGGCTGCCAAGTGCTTATTTTAAACGATTAGACCTCTGGGGGTGTGCATCTTTTAAC
>DASRMS010000032.1:0-1143 GCA_035647835.1 Oscillospiraceae bacterium | reverse complement strand
GGTTATGTGCTGCCTGATGAGTTGCTTCATCAAAACTCTAAAAGCAAAACCTTTAGCCACGTGCTGCAAGACTGGCTTTCAGAAATTACCCCCGGGGTAAAGTTTAGCTACCAACGCAACACCAAGGCGGATATTTCACATGCAGAAATAGACAGCCACCGCCCCACCAACGTAGGTTTTGGTTTAAGTTACACACTGCCCATTATTGCAGCAGCTTTAGGAAGTGTAGCAAAACCATTAAGTCCAGAAGGTAATGCACCTTGGGTAGATACTTGGGAATCTAACAAGACAAACAAAGGCATGTTGGTGATGGTAGAAAATCCAGAGGCGCACCTACACCCTAAAGGGCAAACGGCCATGGGTAAGCTTTTAGCTTTATGTGCACAGCAAGGCGCACAGGTGGTAGTGGAAACCCACAGTGAGCATGTTATGGATGGTATTCGTATTGCTATTAAACAAGGTCAAATAGCCGCAACGGGTGTTAAATTCCATTACTTCACTAAAAATGATCAAGGCAGAACAGAACTCATCAGCCCCACAATTGATGAAAACGCTAAGCTAGATAGTTGGCCAGAAGGTTTTTTTGATCAAACCCTAAAAAATAGGGCGCTACTCGCTAGAAGGAACTAGAAAATGGATTTAGCCATCTGTATAAACACTAATAGTTTGCCGGCGGATACAGTGGAGCGGGGCAAAGAGCTGATGAAAGATGCGCTGGCTGGTGTATTACAGCTCATAGATAGCGGTAATGAGCGTGTGCATTTTTATTACGATTCCAACAACGAAGAGCTGTTCGATTTACAGCTTGCTGATAACTACAGTTACGAAGATTTTGTAGCTGACTGCGGTGATGTAGATTTGCAGGCTTTTTTGTATGAGGTCGAAGATAAAAGCCCGGCCCTTGATGCCTTGACAGAAGCGCAGCTAGAAGAGGTTTCTGAATACGATCTGTATATACCTAACCAGCCTTTAGATGCACAGCGTGATATTTATTCGCTTGCATGGGTGTTAGATGGCTATTTGCTAAGCTTAGCCACCACCGAACGCTGGGAGTGTTTCGAAGTACGTGCAAATAAACAAGGTAACCAGGGTCAGTATGTAGATGATTTTTTACTATTAAAAAATATAGCCAACGAGTCACAC
>DASRMS010000031.1:0-21845 GCA_035647835.1 Oscillospiraceae bacterium | reverse complement strand
CTCCTCTTTAGCGATACGCTGACTTAGTATCATCCGTTCGCTTTGCTCACTAGGTTAGGCCGAGAGTAGGTCTTTGCCAGACTATCATTACGCAACGCACTGAGTAATCGGTGCGTTGTTTGTTTATGCACCCGCACCTGTGACTCTCCCAGGGACGTGTCCCCTCCTTGGGCGAATGCTACATAACCAGATGACCACGCTGCTGGTTGTGGCAGTTTGTTTTTTACTCTTTAGCGTTACTTGTATCCTGATAACTCCGTTCGCATTGCTCACTGGGTTAGGCCGATGGACCTTCTGGTGATATGTCCCCTCATTAGCGAATGTTTTGGCGGTACTCAAGTGGTTAGCCGGGATAAAAACCTTTACCTGTCTCACTGACCCTGACCTATGTGATAGTGTCACGAAAAGTTAGGATTACTTTAGTACTTGACAAAAAACGGAGACAATTACTATAATTTAAGTATTCAGAATATTTGCGAATTAAATCCATTAGACAATAGAGGTAGAATCCTATACAAAGATAACCACATTAGTCTGAATATTCATGCAGAAAGGGCATATATTTTTAACAAAAGTATCACCTGCTAATATTTGTGAGGGGAGCCCTAGATGCCAGAGTAAGCACGTAAAACGTGTTTTATTGCATCTAACATTGTGAATACTTTAACATCTATGAAAAGCTTTTGAATCTTATTGAGTCCTAATAGGAAGGAGGATTATTGTATCTGTGTCATAGGTCTGGTTGGTGCATACCGGGTGTTGTACGCATCATTTGAGGCAGAGCCATCTGCCATACAGAGAAAGGGTAAAGTAAACTAATGATTAGGAGGTATCCTCATGGAAGAACTCATTGCCTTAATGGCAGATCTTGAAGAAGATCAGTTACTGCAGCGGATCAAAGAAAGATTGGATGCTGGTGAAGACGCCAAAGCCCTGTTTGACGCTTGCCAGCAAGGCATGGCGGTTGTCGGTGAACGGTTTGAAAGCGGTGAATACTTTCTATCTGATCTGATTATGTCCGGAGAAGTTTTCAGTGCAGTTAGTGAAGTGATAACACCATATTTTGCTGAAGGAGCAGGAAGCGAACCCAAAGGCAAGGTTGTAATTGGGACAATCATTGGTGACATTCATGATATCGGCAAAGATATTGTAATCGTTTTGTTGCAAAGTGCCGGTTATGAGGTTATTGATTTAGGTGTTGATGTGCCGGTGGAGCGTTTTGTTGAAGCAGTAAAAGAAACCGGTGCACCTGTTGTGGGCATTTCCGGTCTGTTAACCGTTGCTTTCCCGCCAATGAGAGAGTGTGCGGATGCGCTTAAAGCCGCCGGTTTAGACGTCAAAGTAATGATCGGTGGAGCTCCTGTCACAGCTGATATTTGCCAGTTTGTGGGTGCAGATGCTTTCGGTACTGCTAGTGATGCAGTGAATTTCTGCAAAGAGTGGATAGCTTAAGATACAACATGAGCTTACTATTCAATAGTTCCAGGGGGTAGTGAAACGATTGCTGCTCCTGGAAAGGCTTATCAATGAACCGTTGTGCAGATATGGGGTTGTTATTAAATGTATTTAGCGGTGGTCGCCGCAAATTGACAAGTGCTAAAACGGTTGTTAAGCTATTTCATCACCGGTAAATATGTGCTTAATTAGTGAATAAGAGGTTAGGAGGAATAATAATGACTGTGGAAGAGCTCTATAATCAGCGCTTGCAGCGGATTAAAACAGCTATGGATATGGGGACACCTGATCGTATCCCCATTAGTTTAGGAGGGCCAAGTTTTATCTATTATTCGGAGCCCGAAGCAACGTTATCTGATTACATTCTGCGACCGAAGTGGGCAGATGATGCCGTAATACGTTCATATAAAATGCTGCCGGAAATTGATACTGGACCTATGCTTGGTGGCAGCAGAGAAGGCATGGGAGCAATGTGGTATTCCAAGACCAAACTTCCTGGCAAAGAGCTCCCCCCAAATGCCCTTTGGCAAATTGTAGAAGTTGGTCCTATGACAGAAGATGATTATGACACGATCATTAACAAGGGCTGGGCGGCCTTAGGTAAAGAACTGCTGGATCGTTTGGGCTACACCGAGGAGCAGCTTGCTCCGGATTTTGAATATATGGATAAAATGAACAAGGTAGTCAGAGAAGAGCTGGGACTGGTTAATATGTCCGGTGGTGCGTATGTTATGCCCGTTGAAATACTGAGTGCAGCTCGTTCCTTGAAAAAATTATTAAGAGATCTGTATCGTATGCCGGACAAAGTTCTTGAAGCAATGGAAATTATTGCTGATGAATATATCGAATCGGCCACGAAATTAATCCGTGAACGTCAGCCATTATCTGTCTTTTCAGGGCATGGCCGTTTTGGCGATGACCTGTTCAATGTGAAAAATTTTGAAAAATTCACCTGGCGTTTTACCAAAAAGACAGCAGATGCTTTTATTGCTGCCGGCACGAAGGTTTTGTTCCATATGGATGGAAAATGGGATAACTACTTGTCATATTGGCGTGATTTTCCCAAGGGCTCCTGTATCTTTGATCCGGATAGCTTAACGGATATTGTTAAAATTAAAGAAGTTCTTGGCGATTACATGTGTGTTACCGGAGATGTCCCTCCTGCTGTTTTAGAAATGGGCACTCCGGATGATAACTATAACTATGCTCGTAAATTAGTCGAACTATTTGGCAAGAGCGGGTTTATTATGTCATCTGGCTGTTCAGTGCCTCCTTATGCCCCTCTTGATAATATTAAAGCTGTTATAGCTGCAACATTAGAGGGCTAATATAGCTTAAATAAGGAAATAGACCCTATTGGCATTTTAATGCCAATAGGGTCTATGTACGAACCAGTTAAATCACTATCAAACAATCCAAAATAATTCAAACTTAAGCCCCGGCGACTTATGTCAATTTTGTTGGGAGAAAATCTATTTGTAAGTATCTGATGACCTAATGTTTACGCAGTGAGGATGGCAAATGATATAGTCAATTGTGCAATCGCTAGTTTGCCCCAGCGGGTGCATAAATCATGTTTTATAGGGAGGGATGGACGATGCACTTGCTGATGATTACGGGCTTTCTGGGGTCAGGCAAGACCACTGTAGCCATTCAGGTGGCATCAGAATGCATTCAACAGGGACGAAAAATGGCAATTCTAGTTAATGAGATTGGCGAGGTCGGCATTGATGGCGAACTGATGCGAGAACTGGAGTTGAATGTTTATGAGCTGGCCAATGGGTGCATTTGCTGTACTCTGGCCAGTGATTTAGTGCCAACGCTAGAAAAGCTGAACCAGGAGTACGCAGTCGATTTGGTTCTCATAGAGCCTTCAGGGACAGCGGAACCAAGTAGTATGCTTAATGTACTGCAATATTATAGGGGGCGGCCTTTAGAGTCTGTTTTCATTACAGCTGTGCTTGATTCCTTACGCCTGCCCGAGCTTTACGAAATCGTGACCCCGTTAATTACGAGACAAATTAAAAACGCCAATATTCTACTTGTTAATAAGGTAGACCTGGCCACAGCGGAACAGCTTCAGGATGTGCACCGTATAGTAGAGGAAATCAATCCGGAAGTTAAGCGCTACTTGGTTTCCGCACGCCAAGGGCTGGCCAAAGAGCTATTGAAGGAGATTTTACCATGGAAGGACTAGGACTAGAGCCTTATGCAGCCATTATCAGTTGGTCCCTTCAGCAGGAGCAGCCTTTAGAGGTTTGGCAGACACTAATTGCGGAATATTTAGAGCAGTTAGGCCAAGTTTGTGCAGCAGACGATAAGCGCATTCTGGGTCATATTAAATGTCTGGTGCGCTTTCCTGCAGGCGGACACCTCCGTGGCAGCAAAGTAAGCGTGGCTTACCCAGCAGATGTTGAATTTAAGGAGAAAGAAACAGCGGCGTATGCTAACATAAAGTTGACGTTAAATATACTGGTCTATGGTCTTCCAAATCAAGAAGCACAGAAGGTTGTTCGGAACGTGGGTTCTGTTCTTGCCGCAAACTGGCAGGCAAAAATGGAGATTTTGTCAATTTCACATCACGATGACCACCAGCATGATTATCACCAATAAATCGTTAAGGTAAAAAGGTAGGTTTCTAAACGACGCACTAACTTAGGTTGGGGCGTCGTTTATTTTTATCTTTTATAGAATTGGGCAGATTGTGCTGGTTGATAATGATAAAACCAGCTTGAGTATCAGTAATTTGCGTTCGCTGACGTGAAACATGACGGTAGAATATTGGTTAGCAGCATAAGTGCGCAACCTATAAATAAAGATATACTTTACTTGGTAAGATAATATCAGCTTGCTAAGTAGAGCAAGCCTGGGAAGCATACTAATGATTAGTTTGTGGAACTTTAGAGCAGTGAAGATTTCCTTTTAAGAAAAGAATGAAGGAGTTGGTTTGATATTGAATCGTAAGCTGATGACTAAAATCAAGGAAATCAGTGATACTCATAAGGTAATTATGCGTGGTTATGTTCAGTTGAGCGGAGGAGTACACGCTATTCTGTTTGGTCACTATTGTATAAATACGTTATTTTATAAAGACCTTTACAGAGTAACCAGAGACGTTTTAAGGGTTAATCAGATGGCTAATAGAAATTTACGACAAGTTAAAAAACTGCTTAAAAAGCAAGGGTACCGCAAAATATGGACAAAGGGAATTTTCTCTGTCTATGGCGACCTACGCCCTTTAGCGGTAGCCGCAGGGTTAGGCCGGTGGCAAAATGGTATCATTTCTAATGACAAATATGGGACAGATTTTCTAATCTCCGGGATTTTTTTTAAAGGAAAGCCTAAAAACACACGACTTCTTTAAGCCCGGTTAAGGAGGTCTTTACCAGTAAAATTTTTAACGACGCACTGCTATTTGGTGTGTCGTTTCTTTTTTGCATACTGCTGCCAGCTCGAGGCGTGAGCATCGTCCTGAAGTGGTTTTAAGCGTTAGACTGGGACTGGATTAGCGTGCACACTCACCCATTTGGCATTGCTTGTCTTATGCTTTAACATTATCTGTAAGGGCGCTCGCGGCTAAATGCAACAGTTATTTCATTCAGATAAATCGGTAATGTAAATGGAGATTAATATCTTGATCAGTAAATATGAGCAAAGTAGTAATTATTTAACATCAATATACATAAGGTTTAGAATAGTAGGACAACTAGTGGCGGGTGACTTCCCATTTGATGCCTGCTATTACCGGCGGCGGCAGGTAAAGTATAAAGAGGTGGTTCGATGCACTAATCATGTTTTCCCCGGGTTTTTGACTCGGCAGCTTTTCAACTACGACCAGACACCTATTCTGTTAAAAACAACATGTTGATTACAGAAGAAATGTTAAAGTCAAGGAGGTAGTTGTAAATGTCAGTACATAAACCATTAACGAACAAGGACATCAATCTTTTTAGTATTGGCCTCTCACCATTTATGATGCTTATGGGGCCGGTTGGGGCCTATTTTGCTTATTTTCTCACAGATATTGTGAAAATGAGTGCAGCTGTAGTAGGTGGGCTGCTTTTGCTAACTCGTATAGCAGATACAGTCTCTATTGTTTTAGTGGGTGCTGTTATTGAGAAAACTAACCTAAAATGGGGCAAATATTGTTCCTGGATCTATATAGGTGCTCCGCTAACGCTAATTTTTATCTCTCTATTGTTTACCAATCCTTCATTCATGAGTGAAACAGTAAAATATGTTTATTATTGTGTGGCATATGTTTTAGGTTCCTTTGCCTTGAACTTTGCCTTTAGTGGTGCTTCAGGTATTACGCCGATTATGGCCATCGATCCCAAATCCAGAGTAATTCTATCGGCAAGGCGAATGCAAGTTTCCATGATTGCCATGCTAGTATATAGCTCTTGTCATATGCCGATTATTCTTTATTTTGGTCGTACAAATGAGGGTATCGGTTATCTCACCTATATTATTATTGCAGGATTTCTGCAGTTGTTCGGTTATCTCCTGGCTGCTCGTGTGGCAAAGCCCTATGATGTGATGGAAGAAATCCCTGGTACTACACCTTCTCTTGGGGACATGTGGCGTCAGGTGATTGGTAATCCACCGTTGCTTGTATTAATGGTCTACGGCATGTTTACCGGGACAATCCTGTCAATTGCCGGAGGATTAAACGTTTACTTTTTTAAGTATGTAGCAGGCAATATGCTGTTGATCTCAGTCTTTATGACTGTTACCTCCATTGTAGGGATAATAGCAACTTTTGTCGGTCAGTTTGTGGCACAAAAGGTAGAGAGCAAACGTACGGTTATGATGATAGGTTCAGCTATTAGTCTGGTTAGTTTAGTTGCTGCCTATTTTTGTGCCCGCGACACAACGTTATACATGATCTGTCGTTGGGTTGGGGGGTTTGCCGGGTTAGCCGGTGTGGTAAATTTTGCAAACTATTCTGATGTGGCTGATTATGCGGAATGGAAGACTGGTAAAAATGCTAAGGGTTTAATTATGTCAATCAGTGCACTCCCGATGAAAATTGCAGCAGCTGTAGCGGGAGCAATTACGGGTTTTGGCTTGGCAGCTATTGGCTATCGTGCAGAAGCTGCAGCGACACCGCAACTTATCCAAGGGATTATTGTGCTTTCCACATTGCTTCCGGCAGTCTGCGCTTTCATTAGCCTGATTACGCTGACTTTTTACAAGCTTGATAATCAAACTATGGCTAAAATTCATCAGGATTTAGCAGCCAGAAACACTGCTGCACACTAATTGTTCTGCTGAAGCAGGTGGAAAATACATGAACCTTACTGGTCAGCACATCGTACAGATAATCACGTAGACTTATCTGTATACTGGTTAAACAGAGGGGCGAGGTTTAAGTTAAGTAGTACAGCCCCGGCAGGAAATTGCTGGGGTTGTACTGCTATTTAGCTTCTGACCCCAAGATAAATTGAAGTCAGGTTTGTAAGGACTAGCTAAAGCAGTGGGTGTTGGGATAAGTAGGTTAGCCTGGGCTGCGTTTATTATTGCTTATCTGATTGAGCTTAGTCAACTCTATCATGCGATGTGGATTGATGCTTCACGCAGCACTCGTCTCGGCGGTTTGGTTCTTGGCTAGGTTTTTTATGGAGTGATTTGCTTTGCTATTTCGTGGGAATCATCATAGGTATAATTGTAGATATAATCTTTAAACGGACTCAGACGGCGTCTGAGTGAGCTAATGATGGCAATAGCAGTGTGACAAGGATCCGTCCCCTGACACGCAGCAGTTATTGACAGTCAGGAGAAGTAGTCATATAATTCACTTAAGAGCAACTATTTAAAAAAGTATGGTTGTTAGTGAAAAGTTTAACTATGGAGGTATTGACGATGGGGAGAGACAGTAAGTTTTCTAAAGATGAACTAAAAGTAAAAGAGTTGGTGCCGGCGATGTTTGGTCCGCCGACAGAGGTGTTTACGACACCAATTACTTCGAAAGAGAATGCTTTGCTTCTGTATCAGGGGAAAACACCTATGTGGTCACCCTTTTCTTTTGGTGAGCACACGATGATTATGGTCGATTGTGATCCGGAGAATCAGGCGCGCAGCAATAAAGAAAGCGGCGGTGTGGACGGTTACGGTGTCGAATGGGTCTTTGTTGAGGTTGTTGGTGGTGCAATCGTTAAGCCGGGTAGTCCCAAAGTGAAAGATATTAATGAGTGGGAAAAATATGTTAGCATACCGGATCCCGATACTTGGGATTGGGAAGGCTGCTATGAGCGCAACAAAGAAAAACTATCTGCTGATAGAATGACATATATTGCTGTGCCAGGGTGTTTGTTTGAAAGACTGATTGCTGTGATGGATTTTGATAATGCGGCAGTGGCGCTGATTGACGACGAGCAAAAGGAAGGTGTACACCGCTTCTTTAGAGCAGTAACTGAAGTACATAAAAAATTCTATAGTAACGTTAAAAAATGGTTTAATGCCGACATTGTGAACTTTAACGACGATTGGGGTTCGCAGCGTTCCGAATTCTTTAAAGTTGAAACAGTAAGAGAAATGCTATTGCCATACGTTAAGGAAATTATCGATCATGTCCATTCTCTAGGAATGTATATGGATTTACACTGCTGCGGGTTTGTGGAAAGATTTGTGCCGCTGTTTATTGAAGCTGGTTATAGTTCCTGGGGTGGTCAGCCCCTCAATGATAAATATGCTCTGAAGCAGAAATATGGTGACCGCTTCATTTTTACTGACGGTCCGATTTGTCCGGAAGATGCTACTGAAGAAGAAATGGATGCCGCGGTGGCAGATTTCATGGCGAAGTCAGGAAAGGACAACAGAGTATTGGTGGATCTGATGAGGGCACCAAAGTTACGGGCTAAAATATATGAGGCTACCAGAAGAAATTATGACCGGCTAGTAGCGGAAGGTAAAGCAATTTTGTAAGCATACAGTTAAACAGCAACGACGCACCTATTAAGTGGTGCGTCGTTTTTTTCTGTCTGAGCAGGGCGAGTGGTTCAGTTCACTTTTGATCACTTTGTTATCCTAATCTACTGGTAATTTTATTTGAATAATGGAGTCAGTGGTTACTTCAAAAGAAGTCCCGAGCCGAGGCAAAAGTTGCGCTAGTCGTGACGTTAAAGCATCTAGCTCTTGTCCCTGGGGTAAATACGGCTGACTATTGCCACCGAGAATTGGAATAAGGGAGAGAGCTGTGATTCGTCCATTTTCATATTTCGCCTGTAGAATGAAAGTATCCTGGGTTTCGGGACGATTAGCAAAGGGATAAAAAACAAAATTGCTCAGACTGTAGACGATTGGTTTGCCTTTGTATATTTCTACTCCTTGGGGCACATGAGGGTGATGACCTAGGATCAGATCGGCACCAGCGTCTATTGCCAAGTGCCCAAGTTTCTGTTGTTCAGCCGCGACATTAGTGGTGTATTCATAGCCCCAATGGAAAGAGACCATCACAAGATCTGCTTTTGTACGCAGCCGCTGGATATCTGCTTTAATTCTGTTCGTATCATGAACTATAGCCGCGCCTGGTTTTTGTTCTGATGCCTGCCAAAGAGCACGGTGCTGGGCAGGCACAGCAAAATCATCAGTATAGGCTAACAGCGCCACCCGATACCCCTGGATTTCCAGAATTGTACCGCTATGAGCTTGAGTGCTGTTCATACCCGCCCCCGCAGAGGTAATATTATGTTCAGCTAAAATGTTTAGGGTATCGGATAAGGCTTCTTCTCCATAATCCATGATATGGTTGTTGGCCAGGGAAACCATATTGATCCCTGCATCTTCTAGGCATTGGACGGAGAAAGGGGCAGCACTGAAAGTGTATTTTTTCCCCGCTAAGGGGGTACCCCTTGCGGAAATAGGCGTCTCCAAGTTGCCAAAAATCACATCGCCTTGCTTAAGCAGTTCTTTTACCCTTAGGAAGGGGTAGGTCGGGTCATATTCTTTCAACTTTTGCCTGGTTAGTTGATCCAGCATGATATCGCCCATCGCCATAATGGTCAGTGGCGGTTGGTCTGTTGTGGTAAATGCCAGTGTCAAGGGCTCATCCAAGACACTTCCCTGTTTTGTTTGAACACCTTCAGTCACTGTTACAGCATAATGGGTACTATATTGCAGTGGGGCCTCTGGTGTAAACAGAATTGTGGAGTCATCCACTGTCAGCTGTCCGGGAACTGCCGGGTTGATAGTAAAATGTTGCTCGAGGGTTGCTATATCTGGTGGAGCTGTTAGCTCAAGGGTAATGACGGTGTCAACATCCACTTTTTCTCCTTGCGGAGAAAAAGTTAATAACTCTAGGGGCTGCTTGGTGGGAGAAAAAAATTTAGGCAGCACTAAAATGGTGAGCACTAGAGATACGATAAAAATAAATAATCTTTTCCGTTTCTTCAACTATCTCCCTCCTTGATTTTGCTGTCGCTTTATGAGGCGTTGTCGTTAGGTAAAGCCAGATTTATTAAACCCTTGATTAGGCGGGCTTTTGTGAGGCTTGTGCATTTGGTGCTGGTGTGTTTATTATGGTGACAAGCAGGGCCGTCAGGCCTGTCGAAGGCGAAAGGTAAAGTAATTGCCAAATATAAGGAGGAAATAGAGAAGGTTGTTGAATATAGTATATCAACTGGCTTTATAAACCCATGTGGAGGTGTCATCAATGAGACGATACTTTATCTATGGCTGCGTTGTGCAGTTGATTATTATCATCATTAGTGCAATAGCGCAAGATAGTGAAATATTAGTAAAAGGTAATTATCTGCTTTTAGTAGTCATGTTGCTGCCAGTAGTGCTCGCTGGCAGGGGTGCTTTAGATCCCGCGAGCCATAGTGTTTTCGTAAAACTTCTCACTTTTTTGGTGCCAAGTTTTTTGCTGCTCGGTTTTTATTTTGCTAAGTTCGGTTTGCCCCAAGGTGTGCTTACTTTTTGGCAGACACTGCGCGATGCAAATTAACAACTTGGTTGTTAAAAGGGATGCTCCTTTAATTTTGCAAGGTGTTCAAGGTACGCCGACCCGTAGATTCTATTTTTCGAGATAAGGTGTTTCTTCTGGGATGCGAACTTGGTTGAAGTAATCCGTAAAAGCAATTTTATGATAGTTTTCTAAAGCCAGAAAGTAGAGTTTGCATTTTAGGAGGATGTCATAATTATTTAAGTCAACGTCCATCATGTCAGAAATCCTTTGTAGGCGATACTTCATAGTATTATAGTGTAGGTGCATTGCTTGTGCCGTAGCCTTGATATCGCCATTGTTTTGCAGATATAGATAGAGACTAAGCGCATAGCTGCTTGCTTTCTCGTGGTCGCGTTTGATTAGCTGCAAAAATTTAGGGTGACAGATGCTAGCGATGCTATCGTTTTCAAGAAGACGTGTAACAAGATAGTGAAAGAAGTATTCTTCATAGAAATATAGGCATTCTTCAGGTGCTAACTGTGAGGCAGTGTTGATGGCATTTTGCGCTTGTTGGAAATGTTGTTTAATATCTGACAAATGGTAAAATGGTCTGCTAACGCCTGCACGGAGATTATGGGCCAATAACAGCTGCTTAAAAGCGCTTGTTTTGTCCTTACTAAAAAAGAGCTGGTCTCTATGTCTATATTCGTTAATGATGACCACACTGCCGTTGTAAATCACAGTGATACTGCCGACAAAAAAGTTCTGCATCAAGCTTTTTACTAAAACTGTTTTATCGGTTGAATCCACAACTTCATCGACACTAATACAAATTATACATAGTTCATCGGCAAGTTTTAGCTGATGACTGTGTGTTTTTTTATGCGCAGTCCTTGGATCATAAGTGCCATTTAGCAAGTTGATGATCATGGATTCAGTTTCTGAAGTGGCCACATTCAGCTTGTCCTGGGACTGTTGCATGAGGATAGAGATGAAATCACAAACAATGGGCACTAGTTCATAGTCGGTTTCTGTGAAGGGGCGATTGACTTCTAACATAGCGAGATAGGCGATGTTAGTTCCTTCAGCAGTAACACGACCAACCATTTGAGGATGTTTTAAAATGTCTTCGTACTGTATGACCAGTGGGATGATAATATCGCTGTTGGCTTTACGTCTAAATTCTAAATCATTACCAACGGCGATAGCAAAACGATTAGACATAAAGCCATGTTCTAAATAGTGCTGCCATTCTGGTTCATCTAGTTCACTGCCCCAGCCAGCGTGAGCAACAAGGTGATGGGTGGAGTCGGTTAGGGTAAGTGGGTTGCCTAAAAGCTGGTGCGCTGTTTCCAGCATCTCTTGTAGATCAGCTTTTTTCATGACGATCGCTAAAAGTTTTTTTATTGCTTTAGCGATGAACTCCCGTGTGTTAAAAAAATCCTGCAAGTCATTAATAATCTTGATTATCTGATGCTGGTCCTCAATTAAAATGTAATTGATCAGGGGATTTTCGTAAAAAGTAAACGGCAATTCGCTATCTTTCAAGAGGAGCAAATTAACTTGTGCGGTGAAGATTTTAGTTGGTGGTAAGTCGGAGACCTTCCCTACATAGATGGTGTCGGTCGCATAATGAGTAAAACCTTCTTCAAAGAGCTTAAAAGAACGTACTTGCAGATCAATGATAATTCTGCTTTTGGGTTCGTATTTACTTAAATTATTTACTAGTTTCTGTAATGTCAACATCAGCTTACCTCCTTTAGATGTCTGTCCTAATTATATCAATAATTATCGCACTTGTGAACAATAACTAATGTAAAACATGGAATAGCTGATCTTGCCACCAAGTAATAAGTTAAATGGTAATAGATAGGATAATAATCTAATGATATCCTAGCAAGCATGTATAAAATAATAAAATTAAAGGATGAAAGTGGTAATAAAATATAAAACCAGCATTGGTAGATTTAGCAATGTTTACATGTAAAGTTCTGTATATACAACGTAGTTTTGCTGCTAATAATCTTGTAAACTAAAGTCAGAAGATGAACCTAAAAGTAAGGAGGCTACACAAATGGAAATCACTTCGCCTTATCGGGTCAAGGACGCCAGCATTTACGAAAAAGCATTTGCGGGCCGTGCTGTGACAACTAAAGAAGAAAAGTTAGCTAAGGAATATTTGAGGAATATGGCACGTTTAAACTTGCTAGCTATGCCAGCAGGCTATGCAGTTTCCTACTTCTAGAAAACACAAAACAACCACAAAAATAACTAGCTGGAACACTCAATAGTTTAATCTGAGATAAAAAAACAAAATTTTAAGGAGGCTATTTTAATGGAACTCACTTCTGATTACAGGGTCAATGATGTTAGAAAAAACAGTAGGGTACACAACAATAATGAGGTAAGCACTGAAAAGGAACTGAACGCAGCTTTTCTACATAACATGGCTTTCACAAACTCCCTATTGATGCCAGCAGGCTATGTTATTTCCTACGATGTTAGAACAGACCATAGGGCACACGCCAGTAATGATACAAGAACTGAAAAGGAATTAAACGCAGCTTTTATGATGAACATGTCTATACTTAACTCCCTAATGATGCCAGCAGGTTTTCCGATTTCGATCTTCTAAAAAAAATAACACCAGCTTTACTATAAATCACATCACGAAATCCCACTAATTAACCCCACCACAATTTGCAGCAACACCCTATGCGAAAAGAGTGCCGCCAGCGGCACTCTTTTCCATGTCCACAGCTGCAGGGCAGTACAGTAGTAAAACAACCACACGTGAGTGTGGTTGTTTTACTAAACAAGAGTTATATCATTATCTACGAGGATGCTAGATGAGCTCACAGGTAGAGTTACTTATGAAAGGGGAGGCAATGACCCAGTTGCCATTGCTATTTTGTAGTGTAATGGGAAGATATTCAACAGTATCATAGTTAGTGGGAATTTTAATCTGGCCAATGATTACATTTTGCTGATTAGTGGTGATTTGTACATCTTCAATTAATTCTGGCTGCCACAAGGGGAAGGCAAAGCCCATTTCATAGCCCCAATCCCATAAATGATCATTATAAAATGATTTTAGATCATTGTCTACTAGTTCTTCTGACCAGTATGGCAATAGTTGGGGACGAACTTCTGACCAGGGTAATTTCGGGGAATTATTAAATTCAGCTTCAAATGCTTCACTAAATATTTGCACGGTTATGTAATGCGCTTGAGCAGCTTTTTCAGCATACTCTTCCTGCGTTAAGCCGGTGGTCGCTGCTATCAGCGTTGGCCCTACAGCAGGTGCTGGAGAGGCAGGTTGTTGGGCAATAGCCTGCAAACTGCTGCTGCCTGTTAAGGCAAATAACATCAACGCCACAAAAACCTTCATTGTAAATTTCATTATGTACCCCTCCGATATTATTTTTATTTTGATTGCTGCTTTCATTATAAGTAAAAGACGTTTGCTGAGTATGAATAATCGATTACATCTTCTAAATACTCTTTTAAGGTTACTTAATAATCAGCAGGTAAACAATAATAAGGCAGCCTATTTTGACCAGAGCAGGAATATTTGACTTGCTATGGAATATAGAAGTAGTATTTTAAAGTAAAATAACTATAAAAAGCTAAAACGAGCTAAGAAAAGGAAATAAATATGACAGCTAAAGTTATCTTAAATCCCTATTCAAATCGCTGGCAGGCTAAAAAACGCTGGCCGGAGGCAGAAGCAGCACTGCAAGCGGCAGATGTTAGTTTCTCGTTGTCTGTATCCCAACATCAGGGACAGGCCGTAGAATTGGCAAGAGAGGCGGCGAGAGCCGGTTACTCCCCCATTATTGCTGCTGGGGGCGACGGTACAATTGGCGAAGTAGTTAATGGTCTGGCAGAAGCCAAGGGCGAAGAACATTTGGGTACCTTGGGGATTATGCCACTTGGTACTGCCAATGATTTAGTTTGTAATCTAGGGCTGCCCCTTGCATTAGGGGAAGCGGCTAAGGTAATTGCTGCTGGCCAAATACAGGCGTTAGATGTGTGTAAAGCAAACGAGCGTTATTTTGTTAATAATTCGGCTATTGGTTTAGAGCCATATGTGACGACAATTCAACAAGAAATTAAGGTGTTAAAGGGTATCCCCCGCTATTTAGTAGCCGCCTTAAAAGGTATTTTTCAGCACCCAACTTGGCAGGCGCGGGTGGTGTGGGACGATGGGGAGTATACGGGACCGCTTTCTTTAATATCTGTGGGCAATGCACCTCGTACCGGCGGCTTATTTTATATGGCGCCGCATGCCGATCCCTTTGATGGTAAACTAACGGCTGTGATAGCTTATAGAAAATCAGCTTTAAGCACTCTACTTCTTTTACCAAAAGCAATGTCTCCCAAGGGCACATTTGTGGAGTCTGCAGGTATTCGTGAAATTCATGCAACTCAGCTTCGTATTAGTCTCGACCGGCCTTCCCCTGCACACTGCGATGGGGAGTTATTTCCACAGGAAGTGCAGGAGCTTACCTATACCATTTTGCCAGGCAGGTTAAACGTATTGAGCGCTAAGTAAATTACCTATTGTGTAAAATTGATCAAGCCTGGCCATAATTGCAGGAATATTGGAACGTTTTGCAAAATAATCAATCTATAGAGATCATAAATACCTTTCTGTGAGGTGAATTGGTTGCCGCTCTTGGAATTACGGTCCGTCGTGAAAAAATATCGTGTGGGCAAAGAGATCATTACAGCTTTAGATGGGGTAGATTTAGCTGTAGAGGCCGGAGAGTTTGTCGCCATTCTCGGCACCTCGGGCAGTGGCAAGACGACACTGCTTAATGTAGCAGCTGGGCTGGAAAAAACAACCCGTGGTGAGGTCGTATTTCGTGGTGTCGTTTTAAATAAGCTCAAAGAAAGACAAAAAGTAGCTTTTCGCCGCAAACAAATGGGCTTTATCTTTCAATCTTATAATTTAATTCCAGCTCTTACAGCACAAGAGAATGTGGCTTTACCCCTCATTTTTGATAATGTGCCGCCACGCGAACGCATCAGTCGGGCAGTGACTGTCCTCAAACATATGGGTTTAAAGGATCGTCGTAAGCATAAACCGACAGAAATGAGTGGTGGTCAACAGCAGCGGGTAGCTATTGCCAGAGCCCTGGTGCATCAACCGCGCATAATATTTGCCGACGAGCTAACGGGGAATCTTGATTCCCACACCACCCATGAAATAATGTGCAGTCTGCAAGCCACAGTTAAAGAGCAAGGGCAGACGCTCTTGCTGGTAACCCATGATCGTGATGTGGCACGTTTCGCCGACAGGGTTATTTTTATGGTAGATGGTAAGATCGTATCTGAAGAACGGGGAGGGGCTGACAATGCCTAGAAGAAAGCCTGTTTTAATTACATTGTTGTTATGTTTATTCTGTATAGCTGGGATTGCCCAAGCTACTGAAACAGAAGCAACCCTGCCAACTGAAGCTGATGCTACAACAATTTCTCTTTTGACGGAAGGGCAACAAGAAGTGATGGCAGGGGAGGAATTCGCAGTCAAGGCAGCTATTACACGTCATACTGCCGGCGAAATCAAATTAGTCGCTCTTTCCTCGGCTAATGAGACACTGGCTCAGAGTGAACTAATCGCTGGATTGGTACCGGGTGCCTCTCGAGAGGTGTTTTTATATGGGCTCAGTGAAAAACCAGGGCTTAAGGATATTTCCCAAATCCAAGTTGTTGATAGTCAGGATGAAGTACTGGAAACTATTTATGTTGATGCTCTCCTTATTCAAGTGCAGGCCAAGCCAGCTGTAGAGAACACCCTCAGTTTACAGCTAAATACCGTTGCGGTTTCTCCATATAAGAACAATGAGTTTACTTTAAAGTTTACCTTGAAGAATCCGGGTACGGCAGCTGCGCAAAACGTATCTGTGCAATTTAATGGTGAGCAAGCCTTTGTGCGCGGCAGTAGTAATGTTGTGCAGTTTTCAGATATCGCCGCCGGCGCTAGTCAGGCGATTACTGTAATCATGGGATTGTCTGCTGCTAATAGTGCCGTCTATGCGATCCCTGTAACTATTAACTGTGTACTGCCCACTGGCGAAAAAGTCAGCTTGTCTGAAACAATCACGGTAACAGCTAACGATTTAGGCATCAAGCTAACGGCACCCCCCGCGGGGACACCGCGCGTCTTCCTCCAAAAATACACATTATCAGCACATAGTATCTTAGCGGGAGATACTGTAAAACTGACTTTATATGTGCAAAACAGCAGCAGCCGTGAGGTGCGCAATCTGAAAATATCTTTAGCCGCAATTCCTGCCGAAGATAGTACCAGCGGCACAGTCTTTTCACCTGTCAACAGCAGTAATAGTTTTTTTGTGGAACGCATTGCGGCTAAAAGTACCTATACTAAGTCAATTGAAATATATGTGGATCCCAATGCAACAGCTAAAACCTATCTGGTGCCTGTGGAAATTCTTTATGAAGACCAACAAGGCACAGGCTATACAGTATCGGAAATGGTAAATATCCCCGTGCTGCAGGAAAGCCGCTTGCAGGTATTAAGCGTAGAGGTGCCGCAGCTTGCCCCGTTGGGCGAACCTTGTCCTGTAACGGCAGAGTTTGTTAATGTGGGTAAGGTGGCTTTAAAGAACTTAATGGTCACTTTAGAGGGGGATTTCCCCAAAGAAAATGCTTCATTTTTCCTGGCAAGTTTTGAGATCGGTCAGAGCGAGTTTTACCAGGCTTATATTACACCCCAGACAGAAGGTCCACTGGAAGGAAAGGTTATCTTTACCTATAACGATAACTCCAACCAGGAAGTTATGACAGAATGGCCTTTTAGCCTGGAGGTGCAGCAGATGGCGATGCCAGGAACGGGAAAGCCGGAAGAGCCGCTGCCCATGGATACGGCGACTAAAGGCCCTAGCTATGTCACAATCCTTGTTACTTTGTTACTGCTTGCCGTACTAGTTGGGGTGGTGTTATGGCGTCGTCGGCTGAAGCGTGGAGAGCTTTTTGATGAAGAGTTATGACTTACTGTCTTTAGCTTATCGTAATTTGTGGCGCCGCAAAGGACGGACGATCCTCACAGTTTTAGGTGTGATTATTGGCACCACAGCTATTGTGGTGATGTTATCCTTAGGTATTGGCCTGGTGGATTCACAAAAAAAGCAAATGGAGCAATGGGGAAGCCTGAATATAATTCGGGTACAGCAGTCTTATTCATTCCCTGGTGAACCTAGTGAAGAGCAGCAACGCCAACTAACAGACGAGGCCATTGAAGAAATTAAGGAGATGGAGGGCGTGCTGGCGGTTTCGCCTGCCTATGAGGTAGGAGGCGAAGCAGCGCTGGGTAAAAAGGTTGGTTACTTCCAGTTAGTGGGCATCGAGCCGGCGATGATGGAACTACTTGAATTTAAAGTTGGCCATGGTCGTTTGCTAGCAGCTGACGATAAGTTTAATGTGGTGGCAGGTTCCTGGGTGATTAATAATTTTCAGGACCCTAAAATGGCTGCTGGCCGCTGGGAAGAACCGCCTGAGGCTGATCCCCTTGAGCTGCTGCATCAACGCATCTCTCTCACGCTGCTGAATTCACGACAGCAGAAGCGTATTTATAACCTTAATGTTGTGGGAATACTGAATGATGATTCTATGGAAAATGCCTACTCTGTCTTTGGTCCCATCACCGAAATTAAAAAAATGCGTGATTTTGTGGAACAGGGTAGTCAAGATGCACCTATCTATCCACCGGAAAAAGATGTAGGTGTGCCTCTGCAGCCGCGGACTAACCGGCAAGCAGTTGTGGATCAATATTCCTTTGCTTTAGTACGTACGACAGATGTAGCCCTTACTCGTAACCTTAGTCAAGAGTTACGTGACCGAGGCTTTAATGCTTATTCCATGGCTGATAGTTTAGAGGGTATTGAAGATGTGGCTCGACAAATGCAGGCAGTCTTAGGTGGTATTGGTGCCATCACTTTGCTGGTAGCCGCCATCGGTATTACTAATACCATGGTGATGTCTATTTATGAGCGCACACGGGAAATTGCCATTATGAAGGTGGTAGGGGCTTCTTTTGCCGATGTTCGCACCCTGTTTCTTACTGAATCATCATTAATTGGTATCATCGGGGGTACGATTGGCATAGGTTTTAGTTACTTTATCTCCTATCTTTTGAATACTTATATTGGTGCAGCGATGGGCAGTGGTATGGGCATGGAAAATACACCAATGCAAGTTTCGCTGATTCCGCCCTGGCTGGTTTTGTTTGCCGTCGCTTTTAGTATGGGTATTGGTCTGATTTCAGGGCTTTACCCGGCCAACAGGGCGATTCATCTAGATCCCATAACTGCAATGCGGCATGGTTAATGACTTGTGACGGCAGCGGGAAAGATGTATGATAAACTAAAATTATTCACTAATAATCTGCAGGGGGAAGAAGATGACGCAAACAATTAAAGTAGGTATTGTCGGTTATGGTAATTTAGGACGAGGGGTGGAGGCTGCCATTGCCCAAAACCCCGATCTAGAGTTGGCAGCCATTTTTACCCGTCGCTCTCCGCAAAGCCTGCAAATCAACAACCAGCAGGCAGCGGTATTACATATTGACGCCGCAGAACAATATCAGGATAAAATAGATGTAATGATTTTGTGTGGCGGTTCGGCAACAGATTTGCCAGCGCAGAGTCCTATCTTTGCAGCTCATTTTAATATTGTTAATAGTTTTGATACGCATGCCAAGATTCCCGAACACTTTCAAGCTGTCGATGCCGTGGCTAAAGCAAATGGCACCACAGCGGCGATCTCCATTGGCTGGGATCCAGGCTTGTTTTCACTTAACCGCCTGCTGGCTGGAGCCGTGTTGCCTGAAGGCCGTGATTATACTTTCTGGGGCCGTGGTGTTAGCCAAGGTCACTCTGAGGCCATCAGAAGAATTGAAGGTGTCAAGTATGCTGTGCAGTATACGATTCCTATTCCAGAGGCAATGGAGCGCGTTAGAAAGGGTGAAAACCCAGAATTAACAGCAAGAGAAAAACATCTACGTGCATGTTATGTCGTGGCAGCTGCTGGGGCCGATACAGCACAGATTACGCAGATCATAAAAACCATACCCAACTACTTTGCGGAATACGATACTGAAGTGAATTTTATCAGTGAGGAAGAATTCAAGCAGCAGCACAGCAAGATGCCACACGGCGGTTTTGTAATTCGCAGTGGACGAACGGGGCTGCAAAAAGAAAACCAGCAAATGCTTGAGTTTTCTTTAAAGCTTGAAAGCAACCCGGAGTTCACCTCAAGTGTGCTAGTTGCTTTTGCCAGAGCAGTCTATCGTTTAAACCGGGAAGGTCAGACAGGGGCTAAGACAATTTTCGATATACCGCTGGGCTACTTATCCCACCGGCCTGCGGCAGACCTGCGGCGGGAATTATTGTAAAACAGCACTCAATTTTGATGAACAACTATGCAGTTTAGATGGGGACGCTTCGCTTTTTTGCGAAGCGTCTTTATTATTAGGTAGAATTAAGCACAAGCTTTTTTATCACTCACCTCTCACCATCAAAATTGCTCTGCCATATGATGATAAAGGTTAGATAGTATAATGCGAGAGGTGACTACATTATATGGTAGCGTACTTATCACAGTTTAATATCATTTGGGTAGGAGTCTTGGCTAGCTTGGCAGCAGGGCTAGCCACAGGTGTAGGTTGTCTGCCAATTTTCTTCGTCAAAGAAGTTCCAAAAAAGGTCCTTGATGCTCTGTTAGGTGCGGCGGCAGGAGTGATGCTGGCCGCTACCTCCTTTAGCCTGATTATCCCGGCGATTGAAGCGGGCGGCCAAGGTATTAAGGGAGCTAGCATTGCCATTGTTGGTATTTTGGCCGGAGGCATATTTTTAGATGTTGTGGACACCTTTTTCCCCAATACTAACCTCCAGGTCGGCCCAGTGCCTGAAACAAAAAAGCATAGCAGTAAGCTGCTAACGATGAGCCCTAGTTTAAGAAGGGTCTGGATTTTTGTCTTAGCTATTACTATTCATAATTTCCCGGAAGGCATGGCCGTGGGGGTCGGCTTTGGCGATGGTCAAATAGCTAATGGATTATCTCTGGCCATCGGCATTGGCCTGCAAAATATCCCTGAAGGTTTAGCTATTGCCTTACCTTTATTACGGGAGGGGTTCCCACACTGGAAGGCCTTTCTAGTTGCCTTGGCTACAGGTCTGGTAGAACCCATTGGGGGTCTGATAGGCATTGGTTTAGTGCAAGTAGCACGCCCCTTACTCCCTTACACCTTGGCTTTTGCCGCTGGAGCCATGCTTTTTGTTATTGCCTATGAAATTATTCCTGAAAGTCAGAACAATCACGGCAACTCCAAATTAGCAACCCATACTTTATTAATAGGTTTTGTAGTGATGATGTTTTTAGATGTGGTCTTAAGTTGACACTGTAAAAGTCAGCAAACACCAAAATTAATTTGACAGCTGACATAATTCTAGATATGATTTTAACAATAAACATGTAGGGGCGTCACTATGTGCGCCCGTACATCTTAGATGGTTGACAGAAAAGCGGGCGAACACAGTTCGCCCCTACCTGTAATATAGTCTGAGTTGGTGAACAAATGCAGAGCAAAAAAGAGCTTCACGTTAAAGGACGGATTATTGGTGGTAGTAACACTAATATTTGTGTGCCGCTGCTCAGCCCAACTTTACCTGAACTGCTGGCAGAGGCTGAAGCAATGGCACGATTACAGCCAGATTTAGTCGAGTGGCGAGTTGATTATTTTCGGGCAGCTAAAAATCTAGCTGCAGTTACTGCTGCCCTTTTTAAACTGCGTACAGTTCTCCCTGCTTGTCCCTTAATCGTGACCTGCCGGGACCACGTAGAAGGCGGCTGCCAAGAACTATCGCAGCCTTTCCGTATGGCCCTTCTACAGACATTACTGCAAACGGGGCAAACTGATTTTATTGATGTGGAATATAGTTTGGGTCAGGATAAGCTTGTACCATTGCTTACAGCTGCACAGCAGCAGGGAGCCCATGTAATAGTGTCCTACCACAATTTTGCGCAAACTCCAGCACCAAGCGCCCTATTTGCTAAACTGCTGCAATTACAAAAAACAGGTGCTGATATCATTAAAATTGCTGTGATGCCGCAAGAACCCCAAGATGTCTTAAACTTGTTAACTGCCACTCTGACCTTTGCCACTGATGCTGCGCAAGTTCCCGTTGTAGCTATTTCGATGTCCGCGCTAGGCACGATCAGTCGCCTCGCTGGGTCTACCTTTGGTTCGGCAATCACTTTTGCTTCGGGACAAGCCGCTTCAGCGCCGGGACAACTCCCCTTTGCGCAATTGAAATCATTACTTAAACAATAATACCTTGCGTCTATAACTGTGATTAATAAAATGCAGACAACGGTCTGCCGTTGCTGCTTTCCGTAAGGGCGAACTGAGTTCGCCCGTTTTTTAATTGCTGTTGTTAAGCAGGTTTTTGCTGTAAATATAGCGAATTTTTATATA
>DASRMS010000030.1:0-1033 GCA_035647835.1 Oscillospiraceae bacterium | reverse complement strand
CATTTTAAGCATGGCCACCCCTAGAATGTCCCGCGCTATTGCTTGACATATATTCTCTACAAACTTTCCACCATATGATTCTATCCACACCCAGCGCGAGTGGTGTTGCCCCATGTACTTTACAGAGGGTTGCCCCCATTTGTTTCTAGTCATGCGCGGCTTTTGGTAGAAAAGTTTACGGCCTGAAGGTAGCAAAATTGTTAGTACTTTGCCCTCTGAGTTGATAGTTATATTTCTATATGCTGTGAGCACTATCTCGCAAGATTTTTGAACTGCTTCCTTTACGGCGTTGTCTACCGCGGCCCATAGCCCTACAATTTTAGGGTTCTTGCCGCGCCATACTCTTACGATATTTCCAATTTCAGCATCATCTAAACCCATCGCTTCGGCACCCATCTGCTTCATCGCACCCGCTGCTCCTTGGTAACCTAATGCCAATTCTGCAACTTTTCCTTTATGTCTTTCCAAGCTATCTTTAGCAATAGACTCTATTGGTAAATTGTACATCATCGCGGCGGACGCTTCATATATCTTGCCGTGCGTTGCAAATACCTGCATTCGCCACTCTTCACCTGCTAACCATGATAAAACTCTTGCCTCAATAGCACTAAAGTCAGCGGCTACTAAGAGTTTACCCTCAGGCGCAATTAACGCCGTTCTTATCAATTGTGATAGAATATCTGTTACGTTATCATAGAGAATGTTAATTGTGTTGAAAGCACCCTTACGTACTAGGTTTCTGGCATTTGCTATCTGGTCAATGTAGTTTCTAGGTAAATTTTGCAGTTGTATTAAGCGCCCAGCCCAACGCCCGGTGCGGTTCGCTCCATAGAATTGGAACAAGCCATGTGCCCGGCCATCATCTCCTGCACACTCAATCATGCGCTGATATTTCTTAACCGACGTCATGCCAGTTTGTTGTCTTAGCGCAATAACTTCTTTAATTAAAGCCGACTCAGCCACCAAGTCTGCTTCCGCTATTAGCTGTGGTAGTTCGTCTTTTGCAATTGATGTAACTTCTCTTTGCAGTGCG
>DASRMS010000029.1:0-2130 GCA_035647835.1 Oscillospiraceae bacterium | reverse complement strand
TTGGTGAGCCGTTACCTCACCAACTAGCTAATGGGACGCGGGCCCATCCGGAAGCGAAAAACTTTCTTTAGAAACTCATGGGAGTTCCTAAAGATATCCGGTATTAGCACCTCTTTCGGGGTGTTATCCCAGACTTCCGGGCAGGTTGCCCACGTGTTACTCACCCGTGCGCCACTAAATTACTCTCTAGCAAGCTAGAGAGTAACTCCGTTCGACTTGCATGTGTTAAGCACGCCGCCAGCGTTCGTCCTGAGCCAGGATCAAACTCTCCGTAATATAGTGAAAAGCGATTAAGCTTCTCGTTTACAGATTGTTCTTGGCTCTTATTTGAAACCAAAGTTGCTCATCCGGTTCGGAGCTGTTAGGCTCTGCCTTGATGAAACGTAAAATTTTAACATCTCTTCGATGTCTACTTCGCATGGCGTTACATATTTCCTGTTCAGTTTTCAAAGAGCTTTAGGCTGTCTTGCAGCTGCGCTGTGCGCTTGCTGAAAGACTTGCTATTTTAATGTGTTACATCCTTGCCGCTCTCGCGACCGGAATTCTATCTTACCATTTCTACGATGTTATGTCAACATCCAATTGGTGGTAAAATGTAAGGCGGTCGCCCAAATTCCGTTTCTTGCGTGGCAGCAAGTATGTAAGATGATTAGTGCGGGAAAGTTACTGTACCAGTATTCTTTCATTAAAACAGCAAGTACATCTTGGCAAAAGAAAAACTGATCTAAAAAGTTTACCGCAACCAATAACCAGCACAAAAAATATAGTAACATGACTTGCGAAATTTGTCAACCGGTTAGCAAACCCGAATTTGGTGAACTTCTAATAGTTATTTAGGTTAAAAATCCCGTCTTTAACACTAACTTCATCAACCGTTTTTCCTGACACTACTGATTTCGGGCATTCTTTGACAATTTCTCCGCTGCACGCATATTGGTCTTTTCCTTTACTTAAAAACCACGTTTCCTCACCATATAGCTTTTCCGGTGTACGCGTCAAGCTCCAGCGACCCTGTAGTTTTTCTCCATAAAGAGTGAATTCTAGCTTACCAGCAGCAAGCCATGTCTCATGCAGCTGGACCACCGCCTCGAGATTGTGAGGCTTGTACTCTCCCTGATCCCAAACAATGACTTTACCAGAGCTAAAGTCATTACCAGGGATAACTCCTTCAAAATCTTTATAGCCATAAACATGATCTTCAACACGAAATGTCAAACGTTCTATCTGTGGCTCTGTGCAAGGCCCATCAGGAATAGACCAGGAAACAAGCACTCCATCCATCTCCAAACGAAAATCCCAATGCATAAACATTGCATGGTGCTGCTGCACTACAAATAGTAAAGATTTATCACTAGTCATCAAAATCGCTCACTTTTTTTTATATTTTATTACTCAATAGTAGGTTTCTGGGGGCCGGGAAGTTCTAACTGATAAAAAACTAAATCGAGCCAATGGTCAAATTTATAGCCCGCCTTACTTATGACCCCGACTTGCTGAAAACCATTTTTTTTGTGCAGCATCATACTCTGTATGTTTGAGGAATCAATCCCTGCAATCAGCGTTTTATATTCATTTTCACCGGCCACACGGATAATTTCTTTTAATAGTAACGAGCCAACGCCTTTATGTTGATGCTCTGGATGCACATAGAGAGAATGTTCAATAGTATATTTGTAAGCCGGCCAAGGTCTAAACGGGCCATATGTTGCAAAACCCATCACTTGCTCTTCTGCTATAGCCACAAGCACAGGGAGTCCGGCTGCAAATTTTTGCTCATACCATGCTAAACGCTCTGTATATGTATGTGGGTGATAATGATAGACAGCCGTAGTGTTAAGAATAGCGTGATTGTAGATAGCTAAAATATCCCGCAGATCTTCATATGTTGCCGACCGTATTGTACAGGACATACCCTATCCCCCCCTGACAGCTAGGTCCCTCTTAATGACACTTTTAATCATAGTATGCCTAACAGCGAAGGTCAACCTTTTACGTTAGTGTAAACTTACTATAGGGCTTTTGGAGGAAAACACCCCCAATTTGTAGAAAAAAGACTTCACCGTCCCGGAAGGACAAGTAACTAAAAATAGTCACTCGAGGTGAAGTCTTATGAAAATAGTTCAACACATG
>DASRMS010000028.1:0-1142 GCA_035647835.1 Oscillospiraceae bacterium | reverse complement strand
TTTTTACTCTGTGCATCTTTTAACTCCAATTTCGTTTTCACCCACGTAGGGGATAAAATAATGCCCGCCGATGGTGTTTAAATCATCAAGTGTTTTGTAGCGGGGACCCTCCGGATTATAAAATCCGTCGTTGCAGTTGATGATACCGTCCTGCATGTGGTAGACCTTGCCCGGCGTGAACGTGTTCTGAAAATCCGACGACACGCAGACGACTTTGCCGGTATATCCATCTTCTAAATGCGCGAACAGCTTGTCGAGGGCGGCGTTGATTCCTGCTCTAATGTCCGGCTCGTCTTTGTAATAACGGCGCACCATCTTAATGATGGTCTTTTTTGTTTTGTTTTCCGTGATTTTGATTACTGCGCCGTTTTCATTATAGCGAATTACGATGGTACACGGAGTGGTATTGATGCGCTTCCGCCATCTCAATCCAAAAGGATCCGACGAGGCGATTGTGTTGGTAGGTCTGAGCGGTTTTGCCATAACTCCTCCTTATGTAGTTTATTGAATTTAGATTTTGGTGGATGTCTAATGCTAATTAGGCAATTGTCTAATACTCCTTTCGTAAAAAATAAAAGCCAGTGTTGGGAGTCGAACCCAAATCTCATGCTTACAAGGCATGTGTTTTACCAATTAGACTACACGTGCGTTACAGGACGCGATTATATCTTTTTTGCAGAAAGAATTTAAAAGTTTGCTGTCTGCGTCCTTATTTACTTGTTTGACCACGACAGGATTTGAACCTGTGACACTTCATGTTTTAGCTGTCCGGATGTTTGTCAACATCCGTTTTTTTGATTGCTCTACCAACTGAGCTACATGGTCATGCACTCCATAAACACGGAGAACTAGGGTAGCAGGATTCGAACCTGTGATGCAGCAGTCAAAGTGCTGTGTCTTACCGCTTGACGATACCCCAATGTGATTGCAACGCGGGGTTGACCAAACTCTTGGTTGCAATCCAGCATTAACAGAAGTTGAACAGCTTCGCGGGCGGTCATTCCGTCTGGCTATTCTATAAGCGATGATTTCCGCTTTACAGACGACAGGCGCGGGGCACTTGCTGCTGTGGCAGAGGTGGCGCTGTCTTGTTCGTGCGCGTTTTTGTATGACGGTATTCCGCAGGTCTGCACACTCGACCA
>DASRMS010000027.1:0-1168 GCA_035647835.1 Oscillospiraceae bacterium | reverse complement strand
ACCGTAAACAGAATAAACATACCAATAAATATCAGCAAAAATATTTTGATATTAAATCGTAACTGCTTCATAGAGTTGCCTCACGCTTTTTTCTGATACTGTTTTGTGCTTTTTTGCTAATTGATAAGCGGCGCGATCGTGCAACCATTCCTGCCAGAAGAACTGTCATTATCCATTTGGCTATGATCGAACTTCCGCCCCGCGCAATAAAAGGCAAAGTAACTCCGGTCAGAGGCAAAAGCCCGGTGGTACCTCCAATAACAATTAACGCTTCCATCAAGAGACATGTACTGAGGCCTAAAATCAAGCTGGAAGTGAACCCATCACGGGCTGTGATAATCGCTGATGCTGATCGCAACCAGATTACAAAAAAGAGAACAATGACAGAGACTGCTATAAGTAAACCCATTTCCTCCCAGAGAATGGAAAATATCATATCAGAACTCGCCAGAGGGATGCCCTCCGGAGTGCCATTTCCCACACCGCGGCCAAATAGTCCACCGCGCCCTACCGCCTGTAATCCATATACAATTTGGCGGTTATCGTCATTTAGGTGATCCCATAATGAGAACCAGCCGTATAAACGTCGCTGCACATAAGGCATTGCATTATAAGCTAAAACGCCAACTACTGATGCTCCTGTCAGTGCCAGAAATGACAACAGATATTCTGAGGTCATAATGGCAAAGACAATTAAAGTTGTGGGAAGAAGCACCATAAGAGAACCCAGATCAGGCAGCAGCAAGACTAAACCGGCGTTAAACGCAGCCCAAAGAGCAAAGATTATAATGTTGCGTCTGTTTGCCCGGGTTTTAAAAAAGTTAGCCAGTACTATAATCCAGGTTATTTTAGCAAACTCGGTTAATTGCAAAGAAAACCCACCCGGCAGATTAATCCACAAACCCGCTCCATGTGTTTCCCCGCCTTTGCCTGCTACTAAAGTAACCAGATAAAGCAGCGGTGTCAGCACAAAGCAAAATACCGCCAGTTTTTCTAAAATACTTGTGCGTCTGACCAAAAATAAGATGATGGGAAAAAGAGTTAAACCGATAAAAATTGCTATGGTCTGACTAAAAAACACCGATCTTAAACTCGCAAACCATTGTTCCATCGTGTAGCCTTCAATCCAGTCCGGAAAACTACGGGATAAAAACAGTAGCCGCGACTG
>DASRMS010000026.1:0-1096 GCA_035647835.1 Oscillospiraceae bacterium | reverse complement strand
AGCCGACCTTTTTAACATACTGGAGGTCGAGTATGACCCCAAAATACAAGGTGTAGCTATTTTCAACAACTGGGCCAACCGCCCTTCTATCGAGGAAATTTCAAATGAATCTTGGTATTAATGCAAGACTGGCAGCGTTTTATCTAAAACAACTGGGCTACGCTTTGGCAGGCAAACCTAAGGTGCAGGCCGTATTTGACTTAGTTATTGAGCAGGGTTTTTACCCTACCCAAAACAAGTATATGTGCAATGCGATAATTGCAGCGTATAAAGAAGGTCACTTGCCCCGAAAGGCAGCGGCTGAGGCGCTAAGGGAGGTAGAGGCTTACGTGGAGTCTCTAGAACCTACAAAAGTGTATGCCTGCACCTTGTTTGCCGTGTATAGAGAGAAAAACCTGTCTTATTGTCCTGAAGTACAAGGAGTCGAAATCTTCAGCGATTGGAAGAATCGACCCCTTGCTATAGCTTAAGTAACTGACCCCCACAGAAGCGCCTCTGTAACTTTCGGGGCGTCCTAGGAGAGCCTTTTTTGGGGCAGCAGGGGGAGGTTGTGTTAAACCTCCTTGTCGATAATTATCACAGGGACCAGCCAGTCAGAGAAATTGACAGACCTACGCTTACGGTAGCTTTTGATTATTTCCACGTCTCTTCCTAAAGCTTCAGCTGCTTCAGCCGGTTTACCCTGTTTGACTAGAGCTAGGGAGTAGTCCTCAGCGAATTTTACGCCTTCTTCAGGTGTCATATCGCCATCAGGTGTTATTTCCAGCATGTTGTCAGGCGTTAAGTCAAACCTTAACTGAAACCCGTGCATGATATTTATGGCTGCTATTCGTGAGCGAGGAGGTGCAGATAGGGTGGTGATTAGGTCAGGGTCTACTTTTAGTCGCTTACAGTAATGTATAAGAGCAGCCTGAAGAGTAATTGCAAACATAGTTTCGTTCCTTTTTCTGTGAGATTTGTCAGCAGGTTATAGGAGGATTTGGCAGGTGTCAATAATTTTCTTAGGTGGAAATTTTTAGAAGGATAGGAAGGAAATAAAGCAGTAATTTTAAGGAAACCCAATACTATGTGGCAGTAAAGGAAATAAGTCAAGGAA
>DASRMS010000025.1:0-1249 GCA_035647835.1 Oscillospiraceae bacterium | reverse complement strand
GGTTATTACTGCTTCTATTGCAGCAGGAATAAGCTCCGGCAAGGCCTGACCGATGCCCTCTACAAGAGCCGATACCAGTTCCACTGCCGCCTCAATCAAAAGGGGCAGGTTTTCAATCAGTGCCCCTACAATGGTCATCACCGCATCAACCGCCGCCGGTATTAGTTCCGGCAAAAGACTCAGGAGGGTTTCCAGCACTTGTGTAAATAGGGTCGTTACCGTTTCAAGCAGGGTGGGGAGTAAATCTCCAATAGCGGATAAAATTGCATCCATAGCCATAGGCAAAGCAGCCACGATATTTTCAATCACAGGCACAAAGTTTGTAACTACCGCCTGAAAAGCTTCTACCAGGTTTTCTGTAAGGTTAGTCATATCGGCATTGGCATTGCCAAGTCCTGCGGTAAAGGAGCCAAGTGCAGCTTGCAACAGACCGATAGAGCCAGTAATAGTTTCAGTAGATTCTTTGGCAAAGTTTCCGGCATACTGCTGTGTATTCTCAAAAAACATCTGCATAGCAACTTCAGCCTTTTCCGCTTGGGTTGCGCTTGCCCAGGTAAAATTTAGTCCCTTGGCTAAAGCGTATGCTTCAATGTTGGTAGCATTCATGGCCACCCCTAAGTTATCCATCATGGTGAAATTGCCTTTGGCTGCACCGGCTACAGAATCAAGTGCCATCTGCATATCAATACCCATGACAGACGCCATATCAGCCGCTCTTTGCATAGCCCGCTCCGTAAGTTCAAGGCTTTTTTGCTGCTCGATGCCGGAGCCTTGGAACAATGCGCCCATTTTATTGGCGGTGGCAAGATACTGACTTTGGGAAACGCCCATATTTTTATAGGCTTCCTCACCGGTTTTCTGAATGGAAGCGGCGTAAGCGCCAAATACTGCCTCCGAGCCGCCCAGGTTTTGCTCTAGTTCACCAAACTGCTGCAGGACTTCTTTTCCCAGCTTAAAGGCGGCGGCTCCTGCGGCTATAGCAACAGTACCCATCGCTACGCCTATTCCTTTAAGGACACCACCGAAGCTCTCGAATTTGCCCCCGGCCTCCTCAGCGCTTTTACCGGTATCCTCCAGTTCTTCACTAAGATCGTCTGCGCTGCCCGCGGTTTCATCAAGCTCACGCTCCATGCCATTGAGCTGAGCCTTGGCATTATTAAGCTGGATAGCCCAGTTCTGAGTGCGGCGGTCGTTCTCGCCAAAACTCTCCGAGGCGTTCTTCAAAGCATCCTCAAGGGTGGATATTTTA
>DASRMS010000024.1:0-3755 GCA_035647835.1 Oscillospiraceae bacterium | reverse complement strand
ACCCATAATTATGAGTTTCCTGCCTAACAATTCCAGTATCTTTTGGTATTTCAAAATCGGAATCAAGCACTTGAAAAAACAAGATTATGCTTCATTATAACACGCAGCGTACAAAATAGCAAATCATAACCATAAATCCTCACAACAGAAGAACTTTTGTGAAGGCTTTTGCCTTAGTTTAGCTGCGTTGAACCAGCGGAAGTGACCGGGAATAATCCCGGTCCTTCCTATATTTCTTCTCCACTCAACGGACTCGAATATCAGCGAGGCCCTACAATTAGTTTGATTGCAGTCCTCTCTTCCCCACCAATCATCACATCTACAAAAGCAGGGATGCAGACAAGGTCAATACCACTGGGAGCAACAAATCCTCTGGCAATAGCTACCGCTTTAATTGCCTGATTAATAGCTCCTGCGCCAATCGCCTGGATTTCGGCTGTTCCTCTTTCTCTAATGACACCTGCCAAAGCTCCAGCTACAGAATTCGGACTAGATTTTGTTGCGACTTTTAACATTTCCATTAATGCTAGCAGCTCCTTTTTTGAGACATTCCTAAATATTAGCCCTATATTTCAGAATATTCTAACTGGTTAAGTATTAGTTCTTCATAAATTCCTTAATTCCTTTATTCGCTTAAAATATTTGTAAAATAAATGCCCCCGACTGCGCCTTCTGCATAATTGGTAATTTAAAAGCTGCGGCATATTGCCGCAGCTATGATGATGATAATGCTTTTATTAACTTTCGCTGTAATATTACTAAATAAGCAAGTTTACCTTCCCTCAAGATACTTTATTGTAATGCTGTAAGATACGCCAAGACTTTTTCCGCGATGTATTGATGTTCAAAATTATGAACATAGTGTCCGCAATCAAGATGTATTAGCTGCGCATCGTTCTGAGCGGCAAATCTCTTTTGACACGGTATCCAGTATTCTCCGATTTCTCCTCCGTTAGATACAAACATAAGTATCGCTAAATTTAGAGCACCGCCTGATTTGACCTGCACAGCATTGTTGTATACCGCCTTCCCTTCCAACACATAGTCGATATTTACAGCATTTCTGTACATCAACAGCTTTTGCTGTGCAATTTCATCTTCAGTGAGTTCAGCAGCATCAAGAGAGTATACACCAGGTATTCTGTGCAGCCCCAGCCAAACAGACGCACGTCCGAGATACATCATTTGCTTGACACTTGAAAAATCGAAGTACTCATAACTTTCCGGCACAGCCATATCAAGCCCGATAATGGCCTTTACTTCCTCAGGATATTGCTGCGCCCAATATACAGCTTCCAAACCAGACATGGAATGCGGAAACAGTACATATGGCCCGCTTTCTCCTGCAAGTGTCAACCCCTGCCTGACCTCGTTAAGCATAGTGTCAATATCCCGTTCTACCTCACAGATCTCAGCATAGCCGTAGCCCGCTTTTTCAACCACGACTATTCTGTATTCAGCCGAGAGCATACTGTATAAGGACTTGAAGTCGTAGACTGGTGCAACGGTTGCGGAACCGGACATAAAAACCAAAGTGGGCCTATTGCGTTTTTCTCCCTCGGCATATATATGTATGTTATGACCGTCAACTTCCACAAGCATGCCGTTAGGGACGATTTTCTTCGCCTCGTAAACAAGGGAAATATGATGAAAAATAGTTGTTGCTAACAAAAACATAAAAAGGATACAAAGTAATATCAATAGCAGCCTGCCCGTTTTTTGCAGTATCTTTTTCATTTCTCCTCCTGTAGTTGATTACTTAAAACTCCAAGTTAATGCAGTTCATAAACAACTCTTCCTTGATCAAGCTTACAATACCTGCAGGAAGGGGCTATTTCATCCCCCAACATCCTCCCCTTCACTCTGTTCCATTTTTGCTAAGTTAGACATTATTTTATCAAGCACTACGCTACTATAATAAAACCCTCATTCATTAGTGATATGAGGGTTTTAGCTTACAGGGTTTTTTAAGTATATGGATCTTGATTTGACATCCTTCATTTTTTACGTATTTTGGCACCAAAGTATGCCCCGCCACAGGCGCAGACTATTGTGAGAACGATGTAGGAAATATACAAAAGTGGGCGAAAACCGTCGGAGATAGAGTAGAAGATAACCAGCAAAACAGCCGGGGCAGCTAGCCACAAGCCCCATTTCCAGGATGGTGATACCAGGCTGAAAACCAAGCCAATGACGCCATAAAATAAAATCACCAGTAAAAAGGAATACAAACGCTCCTTAAAAGTAAAAACATCAGAAAAGATTGAATTGAGGACGATAAAGAAACCAACCACGAAACCGACTACTAAAGCAGCCACCCGTCCTTTCAGGGAATTACCCTGCATATACATCCCTCCACATAATAACTCTGTACTTGTATCATACTGCTTTTTTGCGTTAAAGGGAATGAATATTTAATTACAAGGGTTTACCACGCTGGCAAACCCTATCAAGATGCCTCTGTGTAAAGTCTTTATCAGTTTGCCTGTCGCCGTCGACAGCGCAAAGAAAGATACTACTGCCTTAAGCACTGTAACAGATACAGATGTCAACCAACCTCACAATTCATCATTTCTTCTTCTTGTTCAGAAAAATGAGTATTGCTGTCATCGCTCCGCCAATAACTAAAACGCTCACAACGATCCAAACAAGGATAGAAAAGAATCCATCGCTATCTTCTGGGCCAACCTGCCTGGCCTCCTCTGATAAATCAATTACATAACTGCTTGAGGGAATGTGTTCACCATTTAGCGCAACAAGAACTAGCTGCTCGTATTTCTCCCACTCGTTTTGGCTGAGTTGTAGCTTTAATACGCTTGCATTGGCATCAATGGAGACAATTTCGCCGGACGGCAACTTAATGGCCGTTGTGCCTTCGGGTAAACTTGCTATGTTGATACTGATCAGCATACTCCCCGTGGCTTCGTCAACCTGAATGGAAGCCGGCTTTAGTTGCCCAAGCGGGGGGGCTGATGGCGTTGGTAGAATAGCCGCATCCCTATATGTAGCTGTCACTATCACGTCTTGATCTGGCATGGTAAACGTAGTACTAACATGAGTGGCAGCATCAAAGGTGCCGCCATTACTACTTATCCACCTGTCGAACACCTTGCCCGACGGCGTTTCATCTGCTGTTATAGATACCCGTGTAGTCGCTGCGTATGAGCCGCTACCCGTACCACCGACTACGGACAGCCAATACACGGGCTTCCAAACCGCGTACAGCGTCACCGTTGTGCCATTTACAGATGTGATGTTCATTATATCTTGTTCGTCTGCATAGATGACCGCACCGTCCGGACTAGTTGACCAACCCGTAAAAACATAGCCCGTCCGTAAAAAGCCGTTAGCTGTCAGCGCTTTTGCTACACCATAAGTATGGCGGCTTGAGGCAACGTTGCCCATGCCACCGTTGGCGTCGTAATTCATGGTGTAGGAGTTGCCCTTCCACACAGTGTACAGCGTCAACGTTTCGTCGTTCTCAGACGTGAGGTTAGACACACTCTCTTCATTTTTGTAGATAGTTGCACCATTTGAGCGGGCTGCCCAACCCGAAAAGGTGTAGCCTGTACGCTTGAACCCGTTAGCCATCAGTGTTTTTGCAAGATCATAGCTGTGGCTGCTCGACTCGGTCCTGCCCGTGCCGCCATTGGCATCGTAACTGACCGTGTAAGAGTTGACCACCCAGACAGCGTACAGCATCACTTTCGTATCGTCTTCCGCTGTGAGGTTTAATACGCTCTGTGCGTCCGAGT
>DASRMS010000023.1:0-2854 GCA_035647835.1 Oscillospiraceae bacterium | reverse complement strand
CTGTAATACTTGCACAAAAATGAAACTATCCGGAATTTGTGTTTTATCTTTTATGACATGAATTAGCGAAAGATGGTCATCATGGAAAAAAAAGGTGTTATCAAGTTTTTATCACTGTTAATGACAATTCTAATTGCCAAGGGTCCGGCAGGGAATATAGTTTATCCTGCCGGAGCTTTTTTTTAGTTTAGCAAAAATATTAAATATGGAGGACGAAAATGAAGAAGAAGAATGGACAGCTGGCGGCCTTATTGCTGGCAATCGTAATGATTCTGAGTTTCTCGGCGACACCCCTATTCGCTGCAGGAGACCAGACCTTCAAGGACGTGCCTGAGAGCGCCTGGTATCACGGCTATGTCATGATGCTCTATGAAAAGGGAATAGTAAAAGGTTATGGGGAAACCGGAGAATTTAGGCCCGGGAATAAACTGACCCGGGAACAGGCATCCAAAATGGTTGCCTTGGCAGCCGGTTTAGCTCATGAGGGCCTCAAGGCAAACTTCCCCGACGTCGACAAAGAGGGATGGGCCTCCCCCTACATTGCTGCCCTAAAAGACAAGGGTGCTATCCAAGGCTTCCCCGATGGCACCTTCAGACCCTTGGCTAATATCCAAAGGGGCCATGCTGCCAAGATAGTAGCTCTGGCCTTCGGCCTCCGGGAAGGCGACATGGTCAGCGCCCTGGCCGACCTCCCCCAAGACGTCGATGTCAGGACGGCTATAGAAATGCTTGAAAGTAACGGTATCGTCAAAGGCTATAGCGATACTAACCTCTTCAAACCGGAAGAAGAAATCAACAGAGCAGAATTCTCCAAGATCCTCTGCATTGCAATGGTAGTTGCCTCTATCCAAAAGGCAGAAGCAGACCCAACCCCGGAAAACATTGCAGCCGCCCAAGCCCTGGCCAATCAACTGCCCAAGAAGCAAGATGTCCCCACCCAGGACTATCTCCAGGGCAGGCTGGACAAAGTGGAAGAAGAAGAACCGCCGGCAGGGCCGGTAGATCCGAGTCCTGCAGAAATCTTAGCTGCTGCTTTAGGCGGCCCCAAATTTGCTACAGTTAGTGGGAACAGAGTTACTCTTATAGAAAATGTGACAATAACTGGTACAGTCACCGTTCCAGCAGGGGTAACTCTAAACACCGGTGGGAAATCCGTTAGCGGTAGTTCAGGTAGCACCTTAGAAGTTTATGGAACAGTATACGCTAGTAAATTTGAAGATGTTGCGCAATTCTTACAAAATGGAGGATCTGCTAAGTTCCACGTAGGCAGCTCCTTGCAAGTGTATGATTCTGGCAACAGCCGTACAGATACATTCATAGGTGCAGATACCATGAGTATAGACTCAGGTTATGTAACCATAAGTTTAAATTCAACTTATGGATTTGACCTAACCATCACTGACGGATCAACGGCCACCATTAAAGGACATCACATGGATGGAAATCTTAATGGCTACAGAATTGCTAAAGCAGATTGCTACTCAGTAGCAGGAACTCTCAACATTAACTATCGAACAGAAGTAAGTGGTAAGTTGGAAGTTAAGACAAACGGAAAAATCCATGTTACATCAAATGGGGAAATATACATTTTTGACGCGGATAGTAGTGGCCCGGGGGGCAGTTTAACATCTGCTATTAATAGTATTACAGGTGAAACTGATGCAAAGATTATTAATGATTCACCAGCCGCTAGTACCCTGAATGGACATACCTTAGAGAAAGGAAAGACTTATACCTGGGATGCTGCTACTCAAAACTGGAGTGGAATCGCAGTAGAAGGACTTGTAGCAGCTTTAGGTGCTGCGAATGTTACAGTGGATGGTAACATAGTTACTTTGAAAGCCGATGTGACAATAAATGATATCCTCATCATTCCAGCAGGAGTAACCTTAAACACCGGTGGGAAAGCCGTTAGCGGCAATGGCACTGTAAATGTTTACGGGGCTGTAGAAGCCGAAGCATTTACAGATGTTGCAGGATTAGTGCAAGCGGGACATGCTAATTTCTATGCGGGAAGTACCTTAAAAATTGCTGGTGATACTTTTATAGGTGAAAATACCATGAGTGTAGATGAGGGCTTTGTAACGATAGGACTTCATGCGTATACTACGACAGATACTGGATTCCAGCTAACCATACCTAGCGGTTCAACAGCTACCATAAAAGGTTACCATATGTCTGGTACCAATGATGACTATAGAATTGCGCAGAAAGATAAATACCTAGTGCAGGGAGTTTTAAATATTGCTTACAACAGAGTGTTAGTTACAGGTCTTCTTGAAGTGGAAGGTTCTGGCAAAATCAATATCCAGTCTGGTTCTAATGTCTATCTTTGGGGCGAAGGAACCCACAAGAAAATGATATCACCTGTAAATACTATACTAGGAGAAGCAGGAGCTGCAATTTACAATGATCTTAAGGGGTTATCTGCTGGGACGTTAAATGGGATTGACATCAAAGAAGGATTATCAAAATACACATGGGATAATAGTACATCTGCTTGGAAAGAAACAGAAAGATGAGAATTAACGATACGAGGGTTAACGGTACCGGAGGGTTAACGGTGCCAAGGTACTGACGGTGCCAGGTACTGACGGTGCCAAGAACTGACGGTGCCAAACTGACGGTGCCAGGTGTTGACTTGTTGACTTATTGGGGATTGACAGTACCGGACGGTACACAAAGATTAACGGTGCCAGGTGTTGACTTGTTTGTTTAAAAGTTGCGAGGCGCAAGTGTTTAAGTGGTAGGCAAGTAAAACCGCCGCAAAATGGAGTAAACGTCATTTGTTTGGTACTATCAAAAATCTTTACACTATACAATCATTCACTATTATTGGATTGGAATTGAAAAA
>DASRMS010000022.1:0-1478 GCA_035647835.1 Oscillospiraceae bacterium | reverse complement strand
GTGTTATCTCCACCTTCTAGGCTGAAAAATGTACTTTTATAATCAATATAATGAAACACATTTTCTCTGCTTCCATCTGGCTTTATTATCTCAACTCTCTTGTTGCCAAAAGCTGTATTTATTTCAAGCGTATCTCCTTCGACTAATGTTCTTTTAACTCTTATAAATTCACCTGTATCAAGGTTTTCTATAAATGGATTTACCACTGTACCAGCAGCCTTCAAGATTACCTTTATTGGTGTACCTACATCCCCGCGATTGTATATGTTAGTTATAAAGCTAATCGTTCTAATGCTTAGTTCTAATCCTTCCGCTGGTATTTCAAGAGGAAATTCTATATTACCAGTCTCTGTCGATATGTCTGCTTTGCTTTCTGCTATATTCTGCCAGTATGGGTTAGGGGCTACCAGTGATACTGACGCCACCTGTGTTTTTCCCGATGTATCTTCTTGCGAATACACTGGCAAACTTTCAGGGATAACTTTCAAGACATATGAATTTGCACCATAGCTGAATTCCAATGTTCCCTTGCTTTTAGGACTGAAAACTCGTGTTGCCTGTCGCCTTATTCGTGATAAATCTTCCCAATCTTTGCCGACTAGGACAAACTGCAAATATGGGTGGCGTTCGCTTAAGACTGTGCTTGAGTGTGTGCTACCATCCTGCGCAAACGATTTGTTTAGGTGCATCTCAGCTGCCACCTCGCCCAGCCCCTCAAACATCATCAACCGATAAGGATTGCCGCTTGACGGAATTGACGGCTCATCAGGTGCGACGAATAAATTGCCTTTTTTTTCTGCCTTAAAATGAACTTCCTCGCCTGCATTATTCTTATATTTTATTTCATAAAACATTTTCCCCTACCACTCTAGAGCAAGCTCTCGGCTTGCCTGCTTGATACGCCTTGCATTATCTGACGCTGACATAGGCTCTGGCGATTGGATCGTGATATTTTGCGTTATCCCTCCGCCATACTCCACACCGCCCGACTGCCTGCCGCCTATACTCGACAAACTGCTAGAACGTGTCATGTGTATATTAACAGGCTGTTCTAGCGGGTTCAATGCCGCTTGTGTGAATTCCCTGCCTGCTGCAAAGGCTTTGTCTTTCATTTTCAGTAAATTATCTACAAACGATTGCCCGAAGTTCTCAGCATTTTCCTTCGCCACCCTTGACGGCGACTTAATGTTCAAAGCGGCTCGCTGGCCTTGATTAGCCGCTAACCCTAGTGAATAACCAGCATTATAAGCCTGATTCCACCTGGAACTAATACCGTTGGCGAAGGTTTGACCAAAGTTCTGACCTGTGCTATAGGTGCTTATTTTCCCTGCCGCATTCTTGGCAGCATCAGCAATAGCCTTGCCTGCAGTAGCAACAGCACCAAGCTTAAATTCAACACCTAAGCGATAACTTTCGGCCGAATTAACACCTGCCATACGCCATGCAGATATTATCTGCGTTGACTTTGCAGAATCTAC
>DASRMS010000021.1:0-1669 GCA_035647835.1 Oscillospiraceae bacterium | reverse complement strand
GTGGCCTTACACCCTGGCAGAAGTGGGCCATGTCGGCCTGGCTCTACTTCTGAGCCCCATTAAATAGAGGATTACCCATTATACTTTTCCACCCACCCCCTTGAACTTCTCAACAAAGCTAGCAATCTTTTCAAATACACTTTGTTTTTTAGTTAAATACTGCGGGTTGAGCGGGCTCATCTTGGGCAGTACCGAGTTAAGTGCTGTACCCGCATCACTGGCGTATTCACGCTTAAGTGAGGCCTTAATATAACGACGGGCGGCTTCGGCATTAAGACTTTCTTCGTTAATCAGCTGCTCCGCTTCACGTTGCTGTTCTGCTTGAGCATATTCAAAGAAAGCTTCAATCACACTGGCCTTGTCGCCAATATCATCCAGATTGGTTGTGTTAATAAAATCGATAACTAGGCTTTCTTTGGCACGGTTACCTAAGCTGGCACGAATTACGCGGCGCACCTCATCCACTAAATCTTCTTTGTTTTTGTGCTTTTTGTTGTGCTCGAAGATCAGTTCCAGAATGTAATCAAGGTTAATCTCCTGCGATTTCAGCAGGTCGACCTCAAACACCACATCATCCCAGTCAATATTGGATTGGTCTTTCGCATCAGCGGCTTTCTGGCGGCGCTGCCAGTCACGAATATCGTTATAGGTTGAGCGATAGTCTTGAACTTTACGCTCGGCGGGCAAGCGGATGGTTTGCAGCTCTGCTAGCTTTTCATCGTCTAAATAGTGCTCGGCTTTAAAGGCTTCCACTGCGTCGGGGTCACTCATGTCCACGTTTTGCAGCGCCTTCAAGCTGGCGAATTCATCGTAGTTTTGCAGAATGTTTTCAACCCGCAAATACTCGCCAAACAGTTTGGCGAATTCTTTTTTATCGCTTTCTTTTTCTATGGCGGCAGGGTCTGGGAAGCGCTGTTCCAGTTCGCTGACGACTTCCATAAAGCCGCGCCGTGCTTCACCCGTAACAATATCGGTAAAGCCTTCCATGTATTCTTTATAGCTTTTTTCCAACACCACGTTTTTGGTGTTTTTATCACCAAACAGGGTAATGGCATCAATGGTGGCTTTTTCTAAATCGCGGAAGGTGACGATATTGCCAAAGGTTTTGGTGGCATCGTATATACGGTTGGTGCGCGAGTAGGCCTGCATTAAGCCGTGGTAGCGCAGGTTTTTATCCACAAATAAGGTGTTTAACGTAGGCGCATCAAAGCCGGTAAGGAACATGCCCACCACAATCAGCAGGTCAACTTCTTGCGATTTGACCCGCTTGGCTAAATCGCGGTAGTAGTTTTGAAAGCCATTGCTATCGACGCTAAAGCTAGTTTTGAAAAACGCGTTATAGTCAGCAATCGCCGCATTCAAAAACTCTTTGGCGCTTGAGTTCATGGCCGACACTTCAAAGCTTTCATCGGCAATATCGCCAATGGCGTCTTGCTCTTCGTTGGCAGCAAACGAAAATATCGTGGCGATTTTTAACGGCTTGTCGCTGTCTTTTTGCAGTTGGTTCAGGGTTTCATAATACAGCTTGGCGGCATCCACACTGCTTACGGCAAACATGGCATTAAAGCCTTTATTGTTGCCGTGTAGGCGGTGGGTTTTCTGGCGAAAGTTGTTGAGAATATACTGCGATATTTCGCGAATCCGTTCGGGGTGCAATAAGGCTTGTTTG
>DASRMS010000020.1:0-1504 GCA_035647835.1 Oscillospiraceae bacterium | reverse complement strand
GTAGCGCTCTGTGCTTGCTGACTTAATTGGAAGTTAGCGGTCTGCAAATCGCGGTCTCGGTCTGCCAGCTTGTCGCGCAGGTCTTGGATTTGGTTGGCAATCAGAACTGCTCTGGTCTTTTCGCCGTCCTCTTTTACTGCGTTAACAATATCGCAGGTATTACGCGCGTTCTCATAGCGCACTGCGTCAATGTTGCGGTTAGTTTCGCAGCAGCACTGCTGTTGAGCAAAACGATTTTCGGAAAGCTGGTTGCCTAACTGATAACCAGTCTGCATAATGTCTCGCTGAACACCGTTAAACCCATTCAGCATGGTAGTGTTTTGAGCGTAGAATCCATCGCACAAGCCATTCTGAACACCACGAATACCGTCTTTAATATCCTGCATGGAAAATTGGTCTGCGATTTGATCGCGTGTCATACTGCCATTTGCAAAAATTTCAGCACCCATATTGCCGCGGTTATTCCAATTACCGCCCCAGCCGCCCATAAGAGCGAACAGGACAATAATCCACATAAACCACATACCGCCGCCCCAGCAGTCACCATAGTTGTTGTTTCGATTCATGTCCATTACCGGAACAATGTTTGCACCTTCCATGATAAAATTTCACCTCCAGGAATTATATGTAAAGCTCATTGCGCGCTATTAGAGCTTTAAACCGAATTGACTTAAAAACTGAGTAAACTGTTCGTCACTCATGCCGCGTTGCCTTGCAAGGTTACGTACAGTTTCTTTTAACTGCACTTCATTCTTGCCTTGCCCCATTTGCATAGCACGGCTCATCATAGGATTCTGCTGCGCCATTTGCGTAAGCATCTGCATTGGATTGCCACTATTCTGTAACATTGCCATTATTTGCATCGGGTTCATGGTTCATACCTCCTAGCTGTTTCTCCAACTTATCCACACGTTGAATCAAATTATCAACACAACTTCGTTCAGCATATACAACTTGTTTCTGCTCCTGCGGATTACTTAATTGATAAACTCTGAATACAGGCAACCCATTGAGGTCGATAGACTTCTCATAAATCTTGCCCTCTGCCGGGCACGGGAAGAAAGTGCTCGTTCCGTCCAGGTCAATTTGAGCTGCCTTTGCTTCATCCATGCCGGTAACAATTCTGCCCTTTAATGCCATAGGCATAGGCTGCTGCATAGTTGGCTGGTACATCTGCTGCTGTTGTTGCTGCAAATAATTCAGCCGTTGCTGCATCTGCGGTGTTGCTCCCATATAAGGGTTATATTGTCCGTACATACTTATCACCTCACTTATAGTTTAGCTGATTTTTAGCAAAACAATCCCTATAAATTCCCCACAAAAAAAGAACCGCCCTAAAAGGCGGCTCCTGCATTTAAAGGAATGATAATACATTTGTTATTCGCTTGTACGCAGTATTCAATTCCTTGTCTACCGTTTTAACAGATACATTCAGCTCCGCTGCAATTTGATAATTAGTCATACCTTTTATAAATTTCAGTTCGCAAATTTCTACCTGCCGTGG
>DASRMS010000019.1:0-9145 GCA_035647835.1 Oscillospiraceae bacterium | reverse complement strand
ACCATATTTAAGACACATGGAAAAGGCTCTAGCCAACTGGGCGGTGGTTGCAGTTGGTGATCCAGGTAAAAGTATGAGAAGCATGATAGAAGAGAAGACAGAAAGAGTTTTGGTAGCTCCGTATGTGTCTGGTCCATTATCTTCTGAGTGAGATGGATTGATGGAGGAGCTTTTATCTGCTTTTTTACCTGCACAATTGACGCTGGAGAAAAAGAAGTTTGGTTTGCGGGGTTAAGGTATGAAAAGTCGGTGGTAAGTTAAACTCCACCGACTTTGCTTTAAGGAACCATTTTACTTCTAAATGATATAAACCACAAAAATGGAAAGAACCATATACAGCGTGTGAAGACTTGGAATATTGGAAAATATTGTGCCGCTGTATACTAATCTTCTAGCTAATCGCTGTTCTCCTACAAATATGGCTATTCTACAGAAATGCTGTATAATTACTTATGCTAACAACATTGTAGCAAGAGGCAATATTAATACTGCCGTTGAAATCAAGATAGTTGTTATTGTATTGCCAGTTTTGTGAGAGGCCACGAGAATAAACACGCCTGCCAGTGCTGCTATCATCAAACGCATTACTTGGTAAAGAATAAAAAAGTTTGCAATAGAAAGTCCATTAGGTGCCCATGGTATTTCCATAATGCTTTTTGCCGGCGCACTTAATCCGCTTGCCCCATAGGTTTGAAAAACACGTATAGTTCTTGGCAAAAAAGAAATGGCAGCAGAAATCATGGCAAAACAAACACAAATTAAAATTTTTCTATTTCTCACTGCTTTCCTGCCTTTTTTGGAAACTGAAATTAATTGATGCATAAAAGTCATTATCTCAACAGCTTCATAAGAAGAAAGAGCTAAGATCAAGAACAGAAAAAATTATCGTATTCGAGCAAATCAAGACGTTTTGCCTCCTGCCCAAACAATTTATGCCATCCGGTTTGATAAACATAAGCCACCGGTTGTTTCTTTTCCTGCATGGCGATTAACTGATGGTACTGAGTCTGTGCTTTTTCAAAAGCATCTTTTTTAAAACCATTAACCTCCAACTGTGAAAGGCAGTAGTACAGATACCTTTCATCAATTTCGCCGTTCTCGTACCTCTGGTATAAGAGTTCTCGTTCTTGCTCGCTTGCAGCGATTCTTTCCTGCTCATTTTGTAAAAAGGCGTTTTTTTCTTCTGTTAAGCCTCCTGCAAGCATGGTAGAGTAGTTTTGATAGTAGAATTCCTCTTGATCGATAAAGTACATCATGCCGTTAAAATAGAAAACTTGGCTGACGATAAAGATGAGTATCAGCAAAAGACCTTTATTCATAATCAAAAGTTTATAAGCCTCATGCCTTAACAAGTTAAAATGCAGACCTTTGAAAAATGTTATGTTTGCTGTAAGTTTTTCTTTTAACCAGTTTCGCCTCATATCAGAAGCAGCTTCTTTGCTAAAGACAAAGATCCCCATTACAACCCCGAAAATAATTGCGGTGAAGCCAGTGACAACGCCAGCTGTAATGGTGTTTACAGGATAACCAAAGAGGTTGAGATTATTGTAATTAGAAAAATAGCTGCCGGTATCCAGCAGTGCTGTTAGATTACACTGCCTGACAGGGCTCAGCCATGAATGCAGGTCAATATTTTTGTAAAGCAAAGCTTCCAGACCTAAAACAAGGATGCCAAGCAGACAGGAAAAAAGATGATTGCGGCATAAAATGCCAAGCAAAAAGAAAATGTACAGATTGGCTAAGACGCCAAGTAGTTTTGCAGAAAAAAACAACCCCAGATATTGTTTCACTGTTATCTTTAGAGGGCTGGAACGGTAACCAGCAAGGGCCTGAATCGGCCGGTTCAAATCACCAAGCCCCACCTCGCCTGTGGCAACAATTAGATTAGTACTATAAAATATCAGTGCCAAAAAAAGGGTTAGTAATAACAAAACGACCGCCTTAGCAAAGATGGTGCTGCCATAGCCGTATTTAGTAGCTTTAACCAAAGGCAGTGTACCTTCTTCTCTTTCTGAAATTAACAGGTGCATGGTCAGAATGACTAGGGCTAACAGCAGAAAAGCGTCTGTCAGCCTATGTTCAGTGATCAAGAGAACACCATCTGAAAAATCTGCTGTAACTTCGAGCCCTTTAAGATGCGCGTACGCCTGGGGTGTCAGTACTACATTCCGATAAGAAAAGGTATCCGGCGCGGCAAAAAGTGCAGACTTCATCATCTTTTCTGCCTGTTTATGGATATTTGCTAGGTAATGATCATAATCCAAAACAGCTGCTATTTGTTCATAGACCAGAATTAAAGTTCTGTCCTGCCCATAAGTATACCTTTCATCTCCGGCTTGTACTCCCTGAATATAGCGAGCTACTTCAGCCTCTAGCCATGACAACTGTTCCTGACTATTTTTCCCCTTCACTTTTTCATAGACTACAGCAATGTCCTTGCTGGAATATCCTGCTTCGTTTACGCAATTAATCTGGTAATGAATCAGGAGGGCGTTAGCAAAGATCAAGCCGACAATCACGCTCCAGGCAGCTCTGCGCTGGAAAAGCTTACAGACTTCAAAGTAAATCAGTTTCATGATCCTGCTCCCCGAAATAATGTAGATAAACATCTTCCAGGCCAAGCTGTTTTTCAGTCGCCTGCAGAGACGGATGCAGGTTTTGTACTTCTTCTACCAGGGCCCCTCTGCTGCCCTTACGGATCAGAAAGCCATCTTTTAACAGTAAAATTTCGTCTGCAATCCATTCTACATCGGCGACAACATGGGTGGCCAGCAGGACAATTTTATCAGCAGCGAGATTTGTAATCAGCTTTCTCATCAAAACACGTTGTTTGGGATCTAAACCTGCAGTCGGCTCATCCATAATAAGCAATTTTGGCTCTGCCAAGATGGACTGCGCAATCAGCAGACGCTGCTTCATGCCCCCGGATAACGTTTTAATTTTTTTGTTTGCTACCTTAGTCAACTCAACAACAGCCAAAGCAGAGGAGATCTTCTTTTTTGCCTCTTTTGCTGGTAACCCTTGCAGTGCCGCGATATAAGACAAAAACCTTATTGCTGTAAAATCGGGGTATAATGCCTGTTGCTGAGGCACGTAGCCCAAAATTTCACGATACTTTTTGCCGAGCTTAGCTATCTTTTGCTCGTTCCACAATACTGTGCCTGAAGTGGCTTTTAAGTTTCCAGTAAGGATGTTCATCAGTGTGCTTTTGCCTGAACCATTCGGCCCCAGTAAGCCATAAATACCCTGAGACAGCGTAAAGCTGACCCCTTTTAAGGCCTCTTTTTGCCCATAATTTTTCCGCAAGCTATCTATAGTAAGCTTGACCATGCTTTTAACTCCCTCTATAACCTTAATTTTTCTGCAGCGTTTAAATTTCCCTGATAGTAGTCTTCCTTGTCAATTGAATAAACAGTGGGGTTATAGGTAATGGGATTATAAATAATGCCGATCAGTTTAGTGGAAGTTTCACCAATCAATCTGAAGGTGATTCTTCTATCATCTTGGAATAAAGCAACATGTTCTTTTGTTTGGAGATCATAATAAAGAATATCTGCTTTTTCCTGCTCAGTATAAAGACAATACAGAATCTTATCATTATCAATGATACCTGAGAGAGTTCCGCCATTTTCTATCTCCAGAATCTGTTCACTTACATTGTTTCCAACATCTAATAAATATAAAGAACCATTTTTTTCGTAATCTGAAATTATATATATCAATTTGCCATCGTATGTACCTGTAAAGATATATTTAGGGAGAAGTCCCCCTACATGGCCATCCTCATCATAATTGAGTTTATGTTTTCCCCGCTCAAATTCTATCACTTCCCCGGTCTTCAGGTCGTATATAAGGTATAAATACATCGGCTCACTGTGATCTTGATACCATACCTGATACTCATAGTAGGGGTCTGCCGCACTGCTGAATTCAGCAAATTCGCCTTGCTCATAGGCCTCAGCGAAAGCCTTCTGTGACAATTGTTCTAAGGCCTGCCAATCTTTGCGTAGCACTATATAATCTTTTGCCACAAGCTCAAGTTGATATGCAGCCTTGGCCTCAGATAATTCATTTAGTGTGATAGATGTTCCGTCTTGGAGGTTGATACCAATTATAAGGGTATGCGCCGAATCACTAAAGTCACTGCTTTCTTCTGCGGGTTCTCCGATATATTGGTAATCTGCTGACAGCCAGGCCATGCCACCTGCATAATATACGTATCTAATTGACTCTAAGACCCAGGAGTCAGCTCTGTAGTCACCAATATCTAAAGAATAAATTACCTTCTGGTTATTACCTGTAGGATTCATACTCAGCAGCTCATATTTATTACTATTTGAATTTAATTTAATTACATATACCTTTTCTCCATACATGGCCAGACCCGTAGCATCGTGTACGTTTTCATACCACGCGCTGCAGCTTGCATTTGCGTGGTTGCAATTTGCCTTGTCACAAAGTACATATTTTTCTTTTGCTGCAAAATCATAATATTGCAGTTTATTATCTTTATGATAAAAGAGACCCTGCTCACAAACACTATAAGTAAAACCAGATGAGCCAGCACCAAAGACTACATCGTCAGAAAAAGAAATGTTCATGTCAAGAGAAGATTCCGATATGGGCCTGGGCTGCCCACAGGCTGAGATCGTGGTTGCAATGATCATTAAAAGGATAATGATACAAAAAACCCTAAACTGCAGATTTTTCATTTCCATTCCTCCCTCTTTCTTTGAATATTACTGCCTGATATTTCTGCTAACTGCGAATATTGCATCAATAATCTGTATCTTTAAAGTTAATCATTAATACTGGTGCAGCAGCGGCGGTTGTAGTAAATGTCAGCCACCTTGTGAATCTCTATAAATAACTCCATCTCCGCCTGGTTCAGTGATCGGGAAGGGAAAGGGGCAGCTATTCACTGTTTGCTGCATTCTTCTAAATGCAGTCCTGACTACATACTGTCTTTACTTACAGCAATATATTCAACAGCAAAGAGCATTACTCCTTCGATGAATATTGTAACCTTTTGCCGGTAATTGTAGTTTAATGTGTAGAGTTACAAAGGATCCTATAATTATATCCATAATCACCTGTAACCCCTTTTTATTACAATAGTTAATAAGCCTACCTTAATCCCTAATTTAGATTATAAATTTACCGCTACATAAGGGGGTATTTTCATTTTTATGCGGCAAACCCCACAAACAGATTAAACTAGGGTATTCCTCTCAACATTCGACGCTCATATTTGCCGTATAAGCGACGTTTCGAATGTAGTCAATGGGTTTATAACTGTGTTATTTTCCAATATGGCGAGTTAAGCTCATGATCCGCTTTATTATCAGCGGGTCGTATTTTTTTGCACTTTTTGCATGCTATGTCGTTAACTTTTATTGTTCCCATGATGAGAACCCAGCGGAATCTTTTCTGGAATTAGTCTTTCACCTCGTCTAAACTTTTTCTTCATTCCAGGAGGGGAGTAAACCATTTATGTAATAAGTAGTACGATTTCCGCAGTGAATACAATATCTTGCATTTCCTTCAGCAGGTGCGTATTTCGGCCGCATCCGGACACCCATTCCGGAAACATCCGGACAGCGTTTCGGAATTATCCGGACAGCATAACGGCACATCCGGACACCTTGTCGAGTAGATAAAAAAACTGGTACTCTTTAATCAAAGAGAGATTAAGGGGGCCAACGATGAGGAGACTGGAGATGCTGAAAGCAAGAGAAATACTACGGTTGAAATTTGAAGCAGGACTATCTGTGCGTGAGATAGGAAAAGCCTGCAATTGCGGCAAGAGTACGGTATCGGAACTGCTTAAAAGGGCTCAAGAAGCCGAGATAACATGGCCCATTGAGCTTACGGACAAGCAGTTAATGTCAGCACTATACCCACCGGCAGAAAGCAGAACATCACCTCCTGAACCCGATATGGAGTACATCTTTCGCGAGATGAAGAAAAAGAATGTGACGCTTTTACTGCTTTGGGAGGAGTATAAAGAAAAACATTCCGATGGAATTATGTACACACAGTTCTGCGATCGCTACAGGAAATTCAAGAAGCAGAACAACCTCTCCATGCACAAAGAGCATAAAGCAGGTGAAGAAGCTGAGGTGGATTGGGCAGGCACCACGATGTCCTACATCGATCCGATCACTGGAGAGGAAAAGGCAGCTCACATCTTTGTCTCTGTCCTGCCAGCAAGCAATTATCCTTTCGCCTATGCTTACGGGGATGAACAGCTGCCAAGCTGGATTGATGCGCATGTACGAGCCTTTGAATACTACGGGGGTGTCCCGAAGATCACCATCTCGGACAATACGAAAACAGCCGTTCTTACTCCGGACCTTGTGGACCCAGTGCTCAATAGAAGCTATCATGAGATGGCAAGGCATTACGGAACTACACTGCTCCCAGCACGGGCTTACAAGCCTAAGGACAAGGGAGCTGATGAGGGCATGGTTAGGATTGTTTCAAACAGAGTTCTTGCTGCACTAAGAAACAGGCAGTTTTTCAGTCTGCAAGAAATTAACGAAGCCATCAAGGAAGAGCTTGTTAAGCTGGTCAAGCGGCCATTTCAAAAACGGGAGGGCAACAGACAAACAGCATTTGAAGCCATTGATAAGCCTTGCCTGCAGCCGTTGCCGAAAACAAAGTACGAGTACGGCGAATGGAAAGAGGCAAAAATCCAGTTCAACTACCATGTTGACTACGCTGGTTTCTTTTACAGTTGCCATTATTCCTATGTCAATCAACGCTGCTCCATCCGTGCAACCGCCAGAATGATCGAGATCTACATCGGCACGGAACGGGTCGCTGCACATCCGAGGAATTACAACACGTACAAGCGATACACAACCCTTGCGGAGCATATGCCGGAAGCACATAAAGCTGTCAGCGGCTGGAGCTCAGATCGCTATTTGTCTTGGGCGGAGAAAATCGGCCCCAATACCCGCGAGCTTGTCAGAAACATTTTGGAAAGCCGCGAATATCCGGTCCAAACCTACCGGGCCTGTATGGGGGTTATGCGGCTAAGTAAAAGCTACTCAGCAGAACTCATGGAAAAAGCCAGTCGTGAAGCTCTCGAAAAGAATTTATGCTCTTACAAATACTTCGAAATTATGCTCAAACAGGCTGCGAAAAGCCCGGTAAAGAAAGAAAAGGAAAAAATCATTCAACATGAAAATGTTCGGGGAAGCAGTGCTTACCAAGGGGGTGGCCTCCGTGCTTAACAACCCCACGATTGAGAAGCTTAAAGACATGAAACTCAAAGTGATGGCCGCCATGCTGGCTGACCCCGACCCCACCCTGCGAGAATTATCTTTTGAGGAAAGGCTAGGCCTGATGGTCGAAAAGGAATGGCTCGCAAGGAAGAACTCCAGAATTAAAAGGCTGCTGCGGGCAGCTACCCTTGGACTAGATGCCTGCGTTGAAGATATCTACTATTCCGCAAGCCGAACCATCGATAAAAAGACAGTCCAAACGCTTTCAACCTGCGCGTTTATGGAGCGGAAATTAAATATTGTTATCTCTGGCAAGACCGGCAGTGGTAAATCGTTTCTGGCCTGTGCTTTTGGCAACAAAGCCTGCCGCCAGGGGTATCATGTTAAATACTACAGAATACCGGAACTGCTTTTGGAAATCCAGGAAGCAAAAAACGAACACAGATACAGTAAATTCATGGATCAGCTACAGAAAGTTAAGCTGTTAATTCTGGATGATATTGGCCTAAAATCGTACACCCTGGAAGAAAGCAGAGACCTTTTAGAAATCTTTGAATGCAGGTACAACAAAGCCTCGACCATCCTGTCAGGGCAAGTCTCTCATACAAAGTGGTACGACTTATTCCCCGACCCCACTATCGCGGACGCAATTATGGATAGGATCATCCATAATTCCTACATTCTCGCCCTGGACTCCAGACAATCTATGCGGGAAGTGATGGCCAAGAAGAACGTGGCGACGATATCAGAAACAGATTAGCATTGCGTGGCTGTCGAATCTAGTGTACAATCTTGGTACGAAAACAACTGGGCTAGTACAGAATATTACGATTCCACGAGGTGCTTTATGGAGTTTTTGTTGTATCCCACCACAGTTAAAATGCTCGCTGCCGAAATCAATTTAGCCTGTGATGCCTATATTTCCAGAAAGATCACTGCCCAAGAGCTGCAAACAGTCATATGGCATTATGCCAAACACTACCCCAAAATGCTCTTTAATGCCCAAGACCTAAACCCAACAGTACTAAACAGGATAGGCAAAAAGCGGGCACTGCTGGTAAACAAAATGCTAGAGGGCTACCAGTACAGACTTTAAAGTGATTTTTTGATTATTAGGATCTGCAGCCTTCGGACAACATTAGCCCTATCACTGGGTGCAAGAAAAGATCGCCTTCGGAAAAACTTAATAGCGAATCAGATCAACCGACAAGGTGTCCGAATAATTCCGGTTTGCTGTCCGGATGCCTCCGGATTCACCGTCCGGATGTGCCGGAATATGCAGCAGGTGCTCCACATGATTCTTTTGTAACATATTCGTTCCCGTTCAAGTCGAGATCTGTTTCTGCTGAACATTTATTGACGATATATGTACCGCAGATCTTGCAGTATTCCCCATTTAGCTCTTCGTTACTGCAGCGCGGGCAGACGGATGGACGGCCGTCTTTATCTAGAATGAATCCTTGATATTTCACTACTTCCCCTTCTCCCTATGCCAGTATGTTTCCACATAGCGGGCAATGTTGTTTTTTCTCAGAAACTAGACAGAAACCACAATTAGTACAAATTTATGATATCTTGGCTCCAGAAATGTCCGAAGAAAGAGACTTGGAGATAAAATCAATATATTGGAGGTAATGCTCGAACAAGAAGCTGCAACATATGAAGATGTTGTCCGCTGGGATGAGTGGGGTAAGTGAAGACAAAAAGCAGGGGCAGATGCCTGTAATGGTGCAGATGCAAACGATTATTAAGGAAAGATATATTGGCACGGCTTTATCAGTGTTGTTGGGGTAAGAAGAGGTGTTGGCTGTACGACCATGGCCGCTGCGGTGGCCAATTATTTGGCGGCAGAAGGTAAAAAGAAGGTGGCCTTAGTGGAGTTAACTCAGTATGCAGCTTTGCAGTGGTCTGTT
>DASRMS010000018.1:0-10315 GCA_035647835.1 Oscillospiraceae bacterium | reverse complement strand
ATACATTTGTTAGGGTTTTTTTGATACATTATAATCAGCCGTGATTATAATAATAAAGTTAGCGACGTTAAGAGGAAGGGGAGTTAAGTAATGGCAAAAATTGAAACAATGGATGGTAACCAGGCAGCCGCTCATGCCTCATATGCTTTTACAGAAGTGGCCGCAATTTATCCAATTACGCCTTCGACGCCGATGGCCGAAGGGGTAGATGAATGGTCTGCACATGGTAAAATGAATATCTTTGGCCAACCCGTTAAGCTGGTAGAAATGCAGTCCGAAGCTGGTGCGGCGGCTGCGATGCGCGGGGCTTTACAGTCGGGTTCGCTATCATCAACTTATACGGCCTCGCAGGGCTTATTATTGATGATTCCTAGTTTGTATAAAATGGTGGGTGAATTATTACCAGGGGTGCTGCATGTGGCGGCGAGGTCAATTGCTACGCATGCTTTATCTATTTTTGGTGATCACCAAGACGTGATGGCCTGTCGTCAGACTGGAGTAGCTTTATTAGCTTCCTCCAATGTGCAGGAGGTCATGGATTTAGCTTGTCTTGCACATTTAGCGGCGATTAAGGCCAGACTACCGTTTATTCATTTCTTCGATGGTTTTCGTACCTCGCATGAAATTCAGAAGATCCAAGTTCTTGAATATGAGGACATCAAAGCGCTTGTGGATCAAGAAGCACTAGCAGCATTTCGTCAGCGTGCTTTAAATCCGGAACATCCTGTGGTCAGAGGAACCGCGCAAAACCCTGATATCTATTTCCAACAAAGAGAAGGTCAGAATCCTTTCTTTGCCGCCGTGCCGAATATTGTGCAAAACTATATGGATCAATTTGGTGAAATGACAGGTCGTCATTATCAGCTCTTTGACTATTATGGCGCACTGGATGCCGAAAGAGTGATTGTCGCGATGGGTTCTGTCTGTGATACGATCAGTGAAACCATTGACTTTTTGCTTGCGCGTGGCGAAAAAGTAGGCGTCGTGAAAGTACGGCTTTACCGTCCTTTCTCTGTAGAGCATTTTCTCCAAGCGCTGCCGGCCACGGTGAAAAAGATAGCAGTTTTAGACCGTACCAAAGAGCCGGGCGCTCCCGGTGAACCGTTATACTTAGATGTGGTCAAAGCACTGCAAAATGCTGCGCAGAAACCAGTAATCGTGGGTGGCCGTTATGGCTTATCATCAAAGGATACCCGTCCGTCACAAATTATGGCCGCCTTTAACAATTTAAACCAACCGCAACCAAAAGATAACTTTACCATTGGGATTATCGATGATGTTAGCCATACTTCGCTTGCGGAAGAGGAGATTGTTAATACGACACCGGCTGGGACCATCAGCTGTAAGTTCTGGGGTCTGGGTTCAGATGGTACGGTTGGCGCTAATAAATCAGCAATTAAAATCATTGGTGACCATACGGATCTGCATGTTCAGGCATATTTCTCCTACGATAGTAAAAAATCCGGTGGTACAACCGTTTCCCACTTAAGATTTGGGCAAAAGCCGGTGCAGGCACCGTATCTAGTCTTTGATGCTGATTACATAGCTTGCCATAATCCAGCCTTCCTTCATCATTATGACTTGGTCAAAGGCTTGAAAAAAGGCGGTTCTTTCGTTTTAAACTGTGCCTGGCAGGCAGAAGAAGTAGCAGCGCAACTGCCGGCAGCCTTGAAACAGTATTTGGCTAAAAACGAAATTAGTTTCTATATTATTGATGCCTTGGCTATCGCTAATCAAGTGGGGCTGGGCAATAGAATCAATATGGTGATGCAGGCTGTATTTTTTAAGCTGGCGGAAGTTATTCCTGTTGAAGAAGCGCTGCGCTTACTGAAAGATTCTATTGTTAAGATGTATGGTAGAAAAGGCGAAAACATTGTGAAGATGAATCATGCGGCTGTCGATAAGGCCCTGGAAGCCTTAATTAAAGTAGATGTGCCGCAGGAGTGGCAGACAGCAGCAGATGAAAAGCTGCCTGTTAAAGATGAGCCAGATTTCGTAAAGAACATACAGCGACCGATGGCCAGGCAGGAAGGCGATGAATTGCCCGTCAGTGCTTTTACCGGCATGGAGGATGGTACTTTCCCGCCAGGCACAACTGCTTATGAAAAACGCGGTATTGCTCCCCAGCTGCCAGAATGGCAAATTGACAAGTGTATTCAATGTGGGCAGTGTACCTATGTTTGCCCCCATGCCACCATCAGAGGCTACTTGTTAGATGAAGAAGAAGCAGAGCGTGCTCCGGAAACTTTTCAAACCATAAAAGCTGTGGGTAAAGGTATTGGGCACCTGCAGTATCGCGTGCAGGTTTCACCCTTAGACTGTACGGGCTGCGGCAACTGTGCGGATATCTGTCCGGCACCGGATAAGGCTTTAATCATGCAACCCGCGGCGCAGGTGACGGAAAAAGAAGCAGACAATTGGGAGTTTGCCATGACTGTGACCACCAAAGATGATTTGCTTAACCCCCATACCGTTAAAGGTAACCAATTTGTGCGGCCGCTTATGGAATTCAGCGGAGCTTGTCCTGGCTGTGGTGAAACACCCTATATTCGCTTGCTTACCCAGCTCTTTGGCGACCGGATGATGATTTCTAATGCCACTGGCTGTTCCTCTATCTGGGGTGCTTCAGCTCCTTCCATCGCTTATACTACGAATGCAGAAGGTAAAGGTCCAACCTGGGTTAATCCTTTATTTGAAGACGCCGCAGAGTTCGGGTTTGGTATGTTGGTCGGCGTACTGCAAAAAAGAGAAAAACTGGCAGCGTTGATCGAGGAAGCGCTGCAAACAGAGCTTCCGCCACAGTTGCAAGAAGCCTTGACACAGTGGCTCAAAGATAAAGATAATGGCGAGGCCGCCAAAGCTGCAACCGCCAAAGTACGCGCAGCTTTAGACCAAGTAAATAGTCCAGAAAACAGCTTACTGCTGGAAATCAAAGGTAGACAGGATTTCCTAACTAAAAGATCAGTATGGTCCATTGGTGGTGACGGTTGGGCCTATGACATTGGCTACGGTGGTTTAGATCATGTTTTAGCTTCCGGCGAAGATATAAATATCTTTGTGATGGATACAGAACTATATTCCAATACAGGTGGGCAGAGCTCTAAAGCTACCCCTACAGGTAGTGTTGCTAAATTTGCTGCTGCCGGCAAAAGTGTGCGCAAAAAGGATTTAGGTTTAATGGCGATGAGTTATGGTTATGTCTACGTCGCCCAAATTGCCATGGGTGCTAATATGAACCAAACCATGAAGGCGATCTTAGAAGCAGAAAGTTATCCAGGACCTTCACTGATTATCGGCTATGCGCCCTGTATCAGTCATGGCATTAAAAGTGGCATGGGCACTAGTATGATGCAGGAGAAAAAGGCCGTGGAAGCAGGTTATTGGCATCTCTATCGTTACAACCCAGCTCTGCGCGCCCAAGGTAAAAACCCGTTTATCTTAGATTCCAAAGATCCTGCACAGGACTTCCAAGATTTCATTACCGGAGAGGTTCGTTATACACAATTAATGAATGTTTTCCCGGAAAGAGCTGACACCTTGTTTGAGCTAGCTGAACAGCACGCCAAAGAAAGAGGCGCTAGATATAAGCGGTTAGCCGAAGAAGAAGTGTTATAAATAAATAAAATAGAGGAAGGCCATAGGCCTTCCTCTATTTATTCGGTAAAATATTTAATTGAGCTGCACAAACTTCACAGAGAACATGCCTTCGAGGTTTTGCACCTTGGCAATCGTACTTTCTGGTACTGTGCTATCAACCTGCAAGACCATCACGGCTTCACCGCCGATGGATTGTCGACCAACCTGCATGCCAGCGATGTTAATGTTTTCTTCTCCGAGAATTACCCCGCAATTGCCTACGACACCGGGAACGTCCAGATGGTTAGTTACCAGCATGAAACGTGAGGGAATTACTTCAATGCGGTATTTATCAATTTGCACAATACGCATATCGTTATTGTTAAAGAGTGTGCCGGCTAGGGTGTGCTCTTCAGCACCCTGTTTCACATTTACTGTGACTAGGCTGGTAAAGTTCTCTACAGAAGTGCTGATGACTTCACGAACTTTGATGCCGCGCTGTTTAGCAAGCACCGGAGCGTTAACGGCATTGACAGTATCCTCGAGGAAAGTAGATAAGAAGCCAATTAGGAAAGAAGTAGTTAGGGGTGCAACAGTGAAGTTGGCAATTTCACCATTATAGAAGAGATCTATGGCCTCAACCTGCCCACCAAAGACTTGTGCATAAAAGGAACCTAGTGTTGCCATGAGCGGAATAAAGGGTTTAACTTCAGACATTGTTTCTGGTGGAATCGAAGGAACATTAATCGCTGTGAGCGGTGCTTCACCAGCAAGAATGCTAACTATCTGCTCTGCTACTTGAACGGCCACATTGATTTGTGCTTCTTCTGTGGAGGCACCGAGGTGGGGAGTAACAATAATATTGGGCAGTGCACAGAGGGGGTTAGCTACGGCTGGTTCTTCTTCAAATACATCCAGTGCCGCGCCAGCGATTTTTCCACTTTGTAGGGCAGCGCAGAGGGCGTTTTCATCTATCAGCCCGCCACGTGCGCAGTTAATAATCCGCACACCATCTTTCATCATGGCGATTTGTTCTTCGCCGATCATATGAAAGGTAGTATTATTCTTTGGTGTGTGTAGGGTAATGAAATCTGCTTGGCGGTAAATATCTTCTGGGCTGGTCAGGGTAATACCCAACTTTTCAGCACGCTCTACAGAGATAAAGGGGTCATAAGCTAGGATGTTCATGCCCATTGCTTGAGCACGTTTGATTACTTCACTGCCGATACGACCAATACCAATGACACCTAATGTTTTTTTATAAAGCTCAACACCCATGAAGGTGCTGCGTTTCCATTCTCCTGCTTTTAATGAACGGGAAGCAGCAGGGATGTTGCGGGCTAAGGCCGTCATCAGCGCAATAGTATGTTCAGCCGCAGAAATAGTATTGCCTTCAGGGGCGTTAATGACGATGACGCCACGTTCTGTGGCCGCCTCTATATCAATATTATCTACACCCACACCAGCACGACCTATTACCTGTAGTTTTTTACCAGCTTCAATAATCGGACGCGTTACTTTGGTAGCACTTCTCACAATCAGGGCATCATACTCAGGAATAATGGAGATAAGTTCTTCTTCTGTGAGCTTTGTTTTCACATCAACTTGAATCTTTTCTTGTAATTTGGCAACACCAAGTTCAGAGATGGAATCGCTGACTAAAACTTTCACTTCTTTTTCCTCCTAACGCTGTAAAGTGTTAATGATTTACCACTTTACTCTATGTATTAAAACTATGATACCAAAGGCTATTCTGGATTACAAGCCTGATTGCGCCTACCACATTGGGTTCACCCCTTGTGAAGCATGTGATAATAATCACATGTTATTTTATCTATAATACTTTAGAAAAGGCGTAATTGCAAGCAAAAGATTCGCAGGGAAGTATTGTGGAGAAGTATTGTGAATAGTGGCAGGAGTAGGATAATCTTATGAAATAAGGGACACAAAAAAACTATATTTTCTCAGCAGCAACCGAACAAAGTTTTAGCTAAAATAGGGGCTATTGCTTTTCCCTATAAAGAGGAGTAAACTAGGCTTGATACTGGAAAAAAGGAAAAGTGGAGGGTTTGCTATGAAGGTGATCATCATCGGGGCGGGGAAGGTAGGCTATCAATTAGTTGAGAGCTTAGTTAATGAAAACCATGATGTAACTGTGGTAGATAATAACCAAAATGTTATTGATAAATTAAACGATAACTTCGATGTGCTGGCGATGAAAGGTAATGGCGTATCGAGTCGTTTGTTAGAAAAATTAGATTGTTCCAGCGCCGACCTCTTAATTGCTGTGACTAATAGCGATGAGGCCAACATTGTCTCCTGTATTACTGCTAAAAGGCTAGGTACAAATAGCGTCATCGCCCGTGTCAGAAACCCTGAGTATGTAGCGGAATTAGATTTTATGCAGAAAAACCTGGATATTGAATGCATAATTAATCCTGAATATGCTACTGCCCAGGAAATTTTGCGTTTGCTGCTTAATTCTCATACCTCCTATGCCGTAGATTTGGCCAAAGGCAGAGTAAGAATTTCAGAAGTGCCGATTAATGCCACGGCTAACTTAAGCAACAAACAAATAAAAGATATCGACCTCCCAGAATCAGTAATTATTACGGCAATTGCCCGTAATGGTAATGTAATTATTCCTAACGGCTTCGATTATATTTATCCTCAAGATACAATCTACATCATGGGTGAGAGAGCTGCGGTGGATGCCTTTGCCAGAAGCATGGGGGTGCTTATCGACAATAGTAAAGTTCGTAATGTGCTGATTATTGGTGGCGGCAAGACCGCTTTCTATTTGGCAAGAAAACTTGAGCAGCTTGGTATCAATGTCAAGATAATTGAAGAAAACCTGCATCGTTGTCGGGAATTAGCGGAAGGGTTGGATAATACGCTTGTTCTCCATGGTGATGGCACTGATATTGCTTTATTAAAGGCGGAGAATATTGATGAAATGGATGCTTTTGTCTCCTTAACCGGTTATGATGAAGAGAATTTATTAGTTTCCATGTTGGCCAAGCAGTTGGGTGCGAAAAAAGTAATCGCTAAGGTCAGCCGCTCCAGTTATGATTCTGTTGTGGAAACAATTGGTTTGGATAGTGCTGTGAGTCCGAAATTAATTACAGCTAGGGATATCCTGAGAATTATCCGTGGCGGTAAAATTCTTTCCATGTCACTCTTAATCGGTGGTCGAGCTGAAGTCTTTGAGATTATCCCCCAGGAAGGTACGCCGATTGTTAACAAGCCACTAAAAGATATTGGTATACCAAAAGGAGTAATTATTGGTGCTATTTTTAGGAATGAACAAATTATTATTCCTAATGGTGATTCAGTAATTAAAAGTACAGACCGTGTAATTGTCTTTACTTTAGAAAGCCTGATAGAAAAAGTGAAGAAGCTCTTTAACACCAACGGAGGGGGGGTTCCTATTAATGAACTCATTAATAGTGCTAAAAACTCTGGGGATATTGCTTCTTTGTGAGTCTGTAGCTATGCTCCCCTCTGTGGCAGTAGCTATTATTTATAAGGAGACGGCAATCTCCGCATTTATCATCACCATTTTGATAGCAGCGGTTGTTGGTTTTTTACTATATTTAATTAAACCCAAAGAAAAGATGATTCGTTATAAAGAAGGATTTGCGATCGTTAGCTTTGGTTGGATTATTGCTTCCATCATTGGCGCGCTGCCATTTTTATTTTCAGGAGCCCTCGCCTCACCAGTCGATGCTTTCTTTGAAACAGTTTCTGGATTTACAACGACAGGAGCCACGGTGATACCTAATGTGGAGGGCCTACCCAATTGCCTCCTGTTTTGGCGTTCTTTTACGCACTGGCTGGGGGGAATGGGTATTTTAGTTTTAACACTGGCCCTTAGTCCTGCCTTGGGCATTGGTACGTTTCAGATTTTAAAAGCTGAAAGTCCAGGTCCAATTTCCTCTAAACTATCAACGAAAGTTAGCGATACTGCTAAAATATTATATATAACTTATCTGGCAATCACTGTGCTGATGATTTTGTTTTTGTGGCTGGGCGGTATGCCGCTGTTTGATACATTGTGTCATACTTTTGGCGCTTTAGGTACAGGCGGTTTCTCCATAAAAAATTCTAGTATTGGCGCCTATAATAATGTTTACTTTGAAGTTGTGATTACAACATTTATGATTTTGTCAGGTGTTAACTTTTCCCTATATTACCTGGCTTTTAAGAAAAGAAGCTTGAAAGAATTATGGCAGGATACGGAGCTTAAAGTCTATCTGGGCATTATCGCTGCCTATATTTTAGTTATTGCCTTTAATATCTATGGCCCGAACTTTAATTCCTTTGCACAAAGCCTGCGGCATGCCTCTTTCCAAGTAGGGTCCATCATTACCACCACTGGCTATGCCACTACTGACTTTGATTTATGGCCGGACTTAAGTCGCACGCTATTATTAACACTAATGTTTATTGGCGCTTGCGCTGGTTCAACCGGTGGCGGCATGAAGGTTATTAGAATCCACCTCATCTTTAAATATATACAAAGAGAAATTGGCACTTTAATCCACCCCAGGGCGATTAAAGCTGTTAAGGTTAATGATGAGACTATACCAGAGACTGTGTTGTCTGGTGTAATGGCGTTTTCCCTACTATATTTTTTAATTTTTATTGTGGCAACGTTGTTGCTTTTGACACAAAATCTGGATATGATTAGCGCCGTCTCAGCAGCTGCCTGTACCCTTGGTAATATCGGACCGGGGTTAAGTGCTTTTGGTCCTACTAAAACCTTTGCCCCATTGTCAGACTTTGGCAAAAATATCTTATCTATTTGTATGCTTTTTGGTCGCTTGGAACTTTACACCATGATTTCTTTGGTTTTCCCCAGTTTCTGGAGAAAATAAATAGTTTGGCTGCAAAAGGCCGCCATCTTGTTGATGGCGGCCTTTGGTGTATTTTCTAATGCGTTTTTTTATGCTTTGAAGTGAATGGCTCTGATCTTATAACGAATTGTCCCACCGGGCGTTTTAACTTGGATTTCATCACCGACTTTTTTTAGCAAAAGGGCTTTGCCTACAGGTGATAAATAAGATACGTCGTCTTCTCCGACACGCTCCTGAATAGGATCAGTTAAATGGTAGTTAATGATGTCTGCAGTGTCCAGGTCTTCAACTTCCACATCACAACCAATAAAAATGAAAGGTGCCTCTTGCAGGTTAAGCGCCTGAGCATTGTTAGCAGATTTTACGAATTTTTCGATATGTTGCAGGTAGTTGTCAAGAAAATCGTTAAAGTCATTACGCTCATTAATTGACTTGGTGAAATACTGTTCTAGTGTCTGTTTTCGCTCATCTTTAATTACTGCTATATGTTTTTCGAGATGATCGAGTCTAACTTTTGAGATTGCGGTCTGCATTTTACTTCCTCCAGATAGCTATTTATGCAAAGTTTTAGATAAAGGATGTGGGCACCCGCCTTTAGGCGTGGCACCCATATATAAATGATAACATAAACGTAAATCATTGTCAATAGTGTATGATCATACCATTTAATGTAACCACTGTCACTTTACCCCGGCAGATCAGTTAGAAAATTTCTGCAGTTACTGCCCTGCATACAAAAAAGTAACCACTGGTCATGGTTACTTTTTGCTAGCTTCTGTATTCTCTTTACTTCTACTCAAAATGTACAGCGGTACCTACAGTGCCAGGGCCCGTATGTACACCAATAACAGTGCTAACTTGAGTGAACATGCAGGCAGGGATATTAAAGGTTTTTTCCAGAGCATCTTTAAGTCTTTGGGCCGCTTCTAGAGCGGCGCCATGTGCAACAGCAAGCGCTTTTATTTTACGCCCATTGGCTAACTGTTGTAAGCCTTGCACAATTTGCTGCAGTGATTTATCCTGACTCCTGGTCTTGCCTGCAGGAATATAGATGCCCTCCTCATTAACACGAATTACCGGTTTAATATTAAGTAGCGAACCTACCAGACCTGTAACTTTACCGATACGACCACCCTTTTGCAGGAACTCAAGGGTATCTAGGGTGAACATAGTTTCAATATTCTTACGTGCGGTGTCCATACGTTCTTTGATTTGGAAGGCATCAAAACCATCACGTATGCAGCGTACAGCTTCATTTACCATCAGAGCAATACCTAAACTAATAGTTTTAGAGTCAATAACATGAACTTTTCCCTGGAGTGTTTCTGCCGCTACCCAAGCTGCATTAACGGTGCCACTTAGGTTGGAGGATAAATGAATTGAAATCACTTCGTCATACTTATTAAGCAGGGATTGATAAAGTTTCAAAAAATCTTCTGGTGCCGGCTGGGAAGAAAAAGGCAATTCTTTTGCGCTTTGCAAACGTCGATAAAAATCTTCTGCCGCCAGTTCACCATCGTAAAATTCATCGGCAGCAAAACAGATCTTTAAGGGAATTACATGAACGTCCCATTCTAAAGCTAATGATGGCGGTAAGTCGGCTGTGCTATCGGTAACTAAAGCAATCTTTTTCACGAAAATCCCTCCACATAAAAAGTCGATCTTAAGTGACGCATTAGTACTGACATAATATATCGCTTGCGTTTGGCAGGTGTCTTCTAAATGAAGCAGGATAAAAGTTTGCAGGCAAAACTGCAAGCCAAACTTTTATCTTACTTATAGTATGATTAGCCCACAAAAAGCAGACATTTTTTGATGACAGGCAAGTGTTAACACCATAGTTCCGTTTATTTTTTAAAAAAAAAAATACAGAAAAAAAG
>DASRMS010000017.1:0-1942 GCA_035647835.1 Oscillospiraceae bacterium | reverse complement strand
CTTTTTATACATTCATTTTCACTCTCTACTATATCAACTACTGTATTAATGATTTGCCAGAAGCTAAGCGCAAACAAGAAATTCTTACAGGACAGACAGTTGCCACTCCTGACAGCCAATAAGTAAAATGCTAAACGGGGTTAACAATTAATGGTTGCTAACCCCTTCTACCTAAATCTTGTATTTAAAGCAAACTTCATCACAAGTTTTCGATAAAAATCAAGTCAAGCAAGCACATTTACGGCATCCATATCATACACACCCTGCTTGCCGCCTAAACCACACGCCGATCACGCAAGTCTTTAATCGCCATCGCCAGCGCTAATAAAATCACCAAAGTAACTGCCAATAAGCCAACACTGACCGCAACCGACCACGAGCTATACGGGCGTACAGCAAAGACAATGGCTGTGATCACCGCAATACCCACCGAAGTACCAATGCGCTGCCCTGTTTGCATAATGGCACCTGAACTGCCTGCATAAGCCAATGGTACCTCCGCCAAAGTTAGCGCTTGATTGGGGCTGACCACTGAACCTTGACCTAAGCCAAAAAACGCTAGGGACAACAATAACCACCAAATACTTAAATCCAGATATTCATGTAAGAACACGACGCCGACACTGGCCAGTAAGCCAAAAATAGCAAACAGCAAACCACCTATTACAACCTTACGACCGTAGCGATTAACCCGTTTGCCTGCCCAGTTAGCAGAATAAGCAGAGAGCAGTGCCGAAGGAATGCCGACCATACCGGCTTCAAAAGCAGAGAACCCGAGCCCTTGCTGCACATACAGTGGAATCAACACCCAAACACTGGTCATGCCTAAAAAGTACAGGGTCATAATAATGCTACCGTTGCGATAGCTTGAAGTGGCGAAGATTTTTAAGTCCACCATCGGGCTATAGCCACGTTGCGTATACCAACGCTCCCAACGTGCCCAAAGATAAAACAAGAGCAGCCCTGCCGGTAATAGCGACCAAATAAGCCCAGACGGATCCGCCTCAACAAAGGGGTAAAGCACCGCTAGCACGCCCAGCCCAAGTAATAATGCTCCGACGGGATCCAAAGAACTTAAGCCTTTATGCTCCAACAGCTTGGGCTTATGTATCAAAGGCCGTGGAAACCAGCGCAGTGCCAATACGATAATTAACAGACCAACAGGCACGTTAATCAAAAAAGTCAGTCGCCAACCAATTTCCAAGCCACCTAACTGAATTAACAGTCCGCCAATCACCGGGCCAATAGCAACAGAAACCCCAACTGTAGTACCAAAAAAACCAAACGCGCGTCCACGCTCTGAGCCGCGAAAGTACTGCTGAATCATGCCAACGGCCTGAGGGTTCATAAACCCAGACCCAACACCTTGCACAAAACGCGCAGCATTGAGCCATTGCGCATCTGGGGCTAAACCTGCAGCAACTGAAGCTAGGGTAAAAAGGACCGTACCTAGAATAAAAATCCCACCACGGCCCATCAAGTCCCCTGCGCGCCCAGCACTGACCAGCACCACACCAAAGGTCAGCGCATAGCCAGACAACACCCACTGAATATCCGACAGAGAAGCTCCCAGCGCATCCTGGATCGAGGCCAGAGCCACATTGACCACACTGACACTCATTAGCGACATAAAGATCGCCATCAGCAACACAGCAAGAATCCGCCAGCGCACAGGGTCACCGCTGAGATCAGTTGCGGTATCTTGTGCTTCGGTCAGCTGCGTCATAAAACCCCCGTAAAAATAAAAGTAGCGTCGCTAGTGTAAATGAACTGCTAGGGGTGCACAGCATTAACGTTAATTTGGCGGATATACATAGGCCCTTAAGTATTCACTTGCTGCCCCATGACTAGAAATATATAAATAACGCACAGCCCGCGTAGCGGCTACGTGGAATTAATTGCCGCAAATAAGCCAAATAATAAACCTCAATTAGTGGCCTTG
>DASRMS010000016.1:0-1058 GCA_035647835.1 Oscillospiraceae bacterium | reverse complement strand
TCAATCAATGATGTTGACAGTTCCCACAGGCTCTCGCTTGGAGTGTTCGGGTCTTTAAACAGCATCAATTTCCCCGTCCTATCTCCGGAGTACATATTTTTAGTCGGATTCGTGCTTGTGGTTGGGTCGAAAAAAGTCACGCTGAACTGTGCAGGGCCTATAGAGTCTGTAATCGTTTTTAGCTGCGTTTTCGTAACCTTCCAGGTAACCTGGATTTTGTATACACCAGCCCTGACCCGATCTCTGGTTAAGACACCCGCTTCTGTCCGTCTGGTGTTCTCGCTGTCTATATCCTGCAGACTGACAGAATACTCAACAGGATCGGGTAGAGGTGTAGAATCAATTGTAATTAGCGCCATCTACTTTACCTCCCGTTACTCCTTATGTTTCTGCGGTCCTGGCTGCGGTAAACGTAGGCATCCACCTGCTCGTTGCCGATATAGACGTAAATATCACCGCCACCTGCTCCGGCGCCGGCCAGTTGCACACCCTGCATGGCTGATGCAAGCCTATCAGCGACTGTGTCAGCCCAACCAGTGTTACTATCTAGCGGCAGTACCGCTTCCCGGCCTGCTTCACCAACGCCGATCACCGAGGGTTGGTTGAAGATGCCGCCCTTTGCGTACCAGTTAACACCGATATTTGGCTTGCCGGGCAAACCTAAAAAGTCTCCTACCTTACCCCAGAATCCTGCAGTGCTCCAGCTCACGGAAAAGTGAGGGAGCTTGATTTTCGGTAGGCTCCACTTGAAGTTAAATAGCTTTTTAATGTTGCTAATCTGGTTACTAATAGTGTTTTTAATACCACCCCAAATATTAGCCGCGCTGATTTTAAGCCCGTTCCAGGCGTTCACTGCAGTGTTTTTTATGTTTGTCCATGTGTTAGAGAAGATGCCCTTAACAGACCCCCATATCCTTGAGGCATCAGCTTTTAAGTCATTCCATGCGCTGGTAATGCCAAGCTTTACATTGCTCCAACCTAGCGCTGCATTGCTTCTAATCGTCTGCCATGTACTACTAAAAAAGGTCACTATTGAGCCCCATATACGGGAGGCATCA
>DASRMS010000015.1:0-1158 GCA_035647835.1 Oscillospiraceae bacterium | reverse complement strand
ATCACTCCAATAATTACACGTCTGAAAGAGTTTGTTGCAGGATTTAGAGATTTATCACCCGAAGCAAAAAAAATGATTGTTGTTGTTGCAGGAGTTACAGCTGCAATTGGCCCCTTTCTTTTAATCCTGGGGAAAGTCATTGCAATTGCGCCAGCTGTGGGTGCAGCGGTCACAGCTATGACTGGGCCAATTGGCGTTATAGTTATGGCAATAGCCGCAGCCGTCGCAGCTATTATCTACTACTGGGATGATATAAAGGCATATTTTACAGAGGGTGCAGGAGCTTCCACATTCACATCAATTTCCGAAGCAGCTACAAAGGTTAAGGACGTTTTGATCAAGGTCTTCACGACAATTAAAGACGTCGTAACAAAGATCTGGGATAAGTTCGGAGGGTATATTACAGGGGCATTCTCAGCGGTATTCGATACGATTATGGCCATTGTGGATTGGTTTGTTGAACAAGTCGGTAATGTAGCGGATTTTTTCAGTGCAATAGTTGACCTTGACTTTTCTGGAGCGTTGGATGCTTTAGGTAAAATTTTCACAAGCACCTTTAACGGCATTTTACGCATTGTTACAAATATCATTGGTCAAGCCGCTAACATTGTGGCTGGGTTTTTCGATGCTATTGGAATGAAGACGTGGGCAAAAGCGACTAAAGCCTTTGCAGATGATATGGTGGCGGCTTATGTTCCGTTGGAGAAAAAGAAAAAAGATGATGTTGATGTAACGGAAAAGCAAGAAAAGGCGCAGTTAAAAGTTGCCAAAGCAGTAGAGCGCACAGCAGTTGCAGTTGCATCTGTAGGTAGAGAAAGCAATATAGAGCCAATTGTAGGTGCTGGAATTACGATGCTGGAAGTTGAGCCCGTTGTGGTGCCGCCTATTGATTATGACCCGTACGCTCAGAGTTTAGAAGAGATGAACGCTATAACCTTAGATTACGGAAGCATAATTGCGGGAGGGTTAACTGATTTCGCAACATCAATAGGCGAGGCATTTGCAGAAGGAAATTTCGAGGGATTAGGCGATGGTTTAATTAGCGCAATGGGTAGTATGATGAGCCAGTTCGGAAGTATGTTGATTGCTTCGGCTATTGCATCTGAGAAATTACAGACCTTAATAACAAATCCGTGGACAGCATTGGCGGCTGGTATA
>DASRMS010000014.1:0-13211 GCA_035647835.1 Oscillospiraceae bacterium | reverse complement strand
GATTTAAACCTAGAAGTTGCTGCGGGCGAAGTGGTCTCCCTGATAGGAGAATCTGGTATTGGTAAAAGCACTTTGGCACAAATTTTAGCCGGCTTTCTAGCCAGTGAGGCGGGGGAAGTATATTTTGCCGGTGAAAAAGCGAACTTTAAACAGCTGCATCGTCAGCAAGGCGGCCTGCAGATGGTTTTTCAAGATCCGCAGGCTGCTCTTAACCCCAACTTTACTGTGCAAAGTGCGGTAGCAGAGCCCTTACTTTTAAACCATACAAAAATGGATTTATCGGCGGCGGTAAAAAGTGCTTTACTTGATGTTGGCTTACCTCAGACCGCTGAATTTTTAGCGAAAAAAGTCAGGCAGCTTTCCGGGGGCCAAAAGCAGCGTTTAGCTCTTGCCCGAGCACTAGTGATGGCGCCCAAATTATTAATTGCGGATGAGCCCACTTCGATGTTAGATGCCTCCAGTAAAGCAAATTTATTGAGGTTGTTGAAAGGACTGCAAAATGCTAAAGGATTTTCGCTGTTGATGGTTACCCATGATCTAGCTAGTGCTGTAAAAGTATCAAACCGTATCTATGTGCTGGAAGACCAGGTAAGATTAACGGAGTTCACAGATCTGACGCGCTTTGCTTGTGGTCAAGGTTAACCTAATTAAGCTTACTATAATGTCGAACTTGCCTTGGCAGAAGAAATCCGTTATAATCTACCTGTAAAGTATCTTTGCTTTACAGACATGGGTAGGATGTGATACAATGCTTGAGGATACAACACGGGTAAATTTATTATACGACTTCTATGGTAACCTGCTGACAAAAAAACAGCGCGCCTACCTAGAGCTTTATTATCAAGATGATTTGAGTCTGGCTGAAATAGCCGATAATGAAGGCATTTCCCGTCAAGGGGTGCATGATCTGGTGAAGCGGGCCGTACGCTCCCTGGAAAATGCGGAAAAGCGCCTTGGCTTGCTGGTTCGCTTTACGGCGCAGGAAAAAGAACTACAACGCTTACGCGAAATACTTACTAAGAGTGAGATGCCAGAGCAAAACCGCAGAGAAGCGCTGACCATTGTGGAGAAGCTATTGGATTAATTGTTTGGAGGAAACAAAGCATGATTTTTGAAAACCTGTCCAACAAACTACAAGATACTTTCAAACGTCTACGGGGAAAAGGCAAACTGACAGAGAAAGACGTTACAGCTGCTTTACGTGAGGTTCGTTTGGCTTTGCTGGAAGCTGATGTTAACTTTAAAGTAGTAAAAGATTTTGTCAATACCGTCAAAGAGCGTTCTTTAGGTAGTGATGTCTTAGCCAGCCTGACACCTGGTCAAATGGTGATAAAAATTGTTAATGAAGAAATGACAAAGCTGATGGGGGAGACGGCAGCTAAACTGAATCAAGCTAACCAACCGCCCACAGTGATCATGATGGTTGGCTTACAGGGTGCTGGTAAAACTACCTCTGCGGCTAAACTGGCCAACTTGTTAAAAAAGAAGAATCACACGCCGCTTTTGGTAGCGGCTGATATTTATCGCCCGGCTGCGATCAAACAATTGCAGGTATTAGGGGAACAACTGGCTGTACCGGTGTTTCAAATGGGTCAACAGGATCCGGTGCAAACGGCCAAAGCTGCCCTGGAGCATGCAAAAAAATCACGCCATGATTATGTCATTGTGGATACAGCTGGACGTTTGCATGTCGATGAAGAATTAATGAATGAGCTGGTAAGTATGGAAGAAGCTGCACAGCCACAAGAGATTTTACTGGTGGTTGATGCTATGACGGGACAGGATGCCGTCAATGTTGCTCAGTCTTTTAAAGAGCGACTAGGTTTGACGGGCGTCGTTTTAACCAAACTAGATGGTGATACGCGTGGCGGAGCAGCCTTGTCGGTGCGTGCTGTGACCGGTGCACCAATTAAGTTTGCGGCGACGGGTGAAAAGATTGATGCTTTTGAAACTTTTCACCCGGACCGGATGGCCTCACGTATTCTAGGCATGGGCGATGTCTTGTCACTTATTGAAAAAGCTCAGGCTTCTTTTGATGAGGACAAAGCGCGGGAGCTGGAACAGAAAATCCGCTCTCAGCAGTTTACGCTAGAAGATTTCTTGGACCAAATGCAGCAGTTGAAAAAGATGGGACCGCTTAATCAGATTATGGAAATGGTGCCAGGTATGGGAGGTATGAACAAGAAGCTTAAAGGCCTGGATGTCGATGAAAAGCAATTTGCTCGTACCGAAGCGATTATCAAATCCATGACGAAAAAAGAACGCTTAAACCCCACCATCATTAACAGCAGCCGTCGGAAGCGTATTGCCGCTGGCAGCGGCACCACTGTACAAGACGTTAACAGTCTGCTCAAGCAGTTTAATACGATGCAAAAGATGATGAAACAGTTTAGTAAGCTTGATAAAGGTAAGCTAAAGGGTAAAAGTAAAGGAAAATTTCCCTTTATGTAATAGTTGATTACTCTATGGAGGAGGTGAAAAATGTATGGCCGTAAGAATTCGTTTAAAAAGGGTTGGTGCAAAAAAACGTCCTTTTTATCGCATCGTGGTTGCGGATTCCCGTTCGCCGCGTGATGGTAAATTTATTGATGAAATTGGTGTTTACAACCCTACCACTGAACCAGTTACATTGAAGATTGACGACGAGAAAGCACAAACATGGCTGCAAAAAGGTGCTCAACCTTCCGATACAGTGAAATCACTGTTAACAAAAGCTGGTATCGGTAAATAGTTTATGAAATGGACGGTGATGAACATGAAGGATTTGGTTGAATTCATCGCCAAAGCTTTAGTGGACAACCCCGACGAAGTGCGAGTAGAGCAGCTTGAGGATGAGCGAGCGATTACGCTTGAACTGCATGTAGCTGCAGACGATATGGGTAAAGTCATTGGTAAGCAAGGTCGTATAGCTAAAGCTATTCGTACTGTGGTTAACGCAGCTGCTACTACAGAAAGAAAACGTGTCTTTGTGGAAATTGTCCAGTAGGCGGTGATTTTGTGGAGCAGATGGCAACCATTGGCAGAGTTGTTAATACCCATGGCGTAAAAGGCGGTCTTAAAATCCTGCCCCTTTCCGACTTTCTGGAACGCGTAAAATCTTTAAAACGCGTCTTTATGGAGCATGGGGAAAGAGTCAGCGCTTATCAAGTGGAAGACGCTTTTGTCCATGGACGCTTTTGGGTTGTGTTTTTACAGGATGTCGAGGATATGGACAGCGCAGAGCGCTTTAAAGGTGCACTGCTGAAGATCCCTTTAACAGAACGGGTCGAGCTGCCTGCAGGTTCTTACTATCTAGACCAGATTATCGGGCTGACAGTTTTTACGCTGGCCGGACTGGAACTTGGTCAGGTTAGTGATGTCTTGCAGACAGGCAGTAATGATGTCTATGTGGTTCGTCAATCTGAAGGTCCTGAAATCTTAATACCGGCACTAAAAACTGTTGTTAAAAAGATTGATTTGCAGCATGCACGTCTGGAAGTGGATTTGCCTGAGGGGCTGATGTGAGGTGAAAAGATGCGTATTGACATCTTAACCCTTTTCCCCAACATGTTTGCTTCACTTACAGAAAGTATTATTAAGCGTGCCGCCGAGGACGGACAGGTAAAAATCGTGATTACTGATATACGTGATTTTGCGCAGAACAAGCACCGTAACGTCGACGACTACCCCTATGGCGGCGGCCCCGGCATGGTGATGCAAGCGGAACCCTTTTTTCTGGCACTAGAGCATTTACGTCAAAATTCCAAGCAGCGCGGACGCGTCATTTTGATGTCGCCGCAGGGTCAACCCTTCAGCCAGCAAAAAGCGCGGCAGTTAGCACAAGAAGAACGACTCTTTCTGCTTTGCGGGCATTACGAGGGGATTGATGAAAGAGTTAAGGATGCACTAGTGGATGAAGAAATCTCACTGGGTGATTTTGTCCTTACCGGTGGTGAAATACCAGCCATGGCCATCGCAGATGCTGTGGTCCGTCTTTTGCCCGGAGTTTTACCCGCTGCCTCAACTGCTGAAGAATCATTTACAGATAATCTACTGGAATATCCCCAATATACTCGACCAGCTGAATATCAGGGGTTAGCGGTGCCTGAAATTTTACTGTCTGGAAATCATGAAAGAATTAAGCAGTGGCGACGTAAACAAGCGTTGCTGCGCACATTAATCTCTCGCCCCGATTTATTGTCAAAGGCAGAATTAACTGCAGAAGAAAAGCAGTTTCTTGCTGCAGAAGCCAAGCGTCGTCAACTAGATGATTTGTTGTAAACCAATTATTTGTATGGTATAATTTTTCTTGCACTGCTAGGAAAATATTTTGCTTTGCTGAAAGTAAACTGCTGATGTCAGCAGTATCAAAGCTTGTTTTAGGAAACTGAAAGGCGCAAGCTTCTTTATAGCCATCATTGTGATGAAAGGAGGGCAATTACATGGATGTGATTCGTCAGATTGAAGCGGAACAGATGAAAAAAGATCTACCGTCAATTTCACCTGGTGATACAGTACGTGTGCATGTGAAAATCGTGGAGGGAACCCGAGAACGTACTCAGATTTTCGAGGGTGTGGTCATTAAAAGACAGGGCAGCGGTCTGCGGGAAACCTTCACCGTGCGCCGTATTAGTTATAATGTGGGTGTAGAGCGGACTTTCCCTCTGCATTCCCCGAAACTTGAAAAAATTGAAGTTGTACGTCACGGTATTGTGCGTCGTGCTAAGCTATACTATTTGCGGAAACTTACTGGTAAGGCAGCCCGCATCAAAGAAAGACGTTACTAAAAAAGAGGACTGTCTAAACAGTCCTTTTTTGCAATTGTAATTAATATTGGAATACTTGCTAGTTAATAAGCTTGTCAGCTTCACAGTTAGTGAAGCCTGTTTATAGTAATCATTTTTTGAAGCAATATAGATGCTCTCACTAGCATAAGTTAATATTAAGTTGTTATCATAGATCTCTTGTGTAAGAAAGAAGGAAAAAAATGCAAGAAGCGGATAAGAATGAGATGTGGGAATGGATTAAATCGATTTTACTAGCAATTGTCTTGGCGCTAGTTATTAGAGCCTTTTTACTAGAGGTCTTCTTAGTAAAAGGGGATTCTATGTCCCCTACGCTGCATAACCGTGAGCGTATCCTGGTCAGTAAAATCCAATATTACTATCGAGAACCGCAGCCAGGTGAAATTGTTGTCTTTCAGGCTACTGAAGACCGTGACTTTATTAAACGAATTATCGCTACGGCTGGTGACGAAGTAGTGATTAATCCGGATGGAGTTTTTGTCAATGGAGAAAAAATAACAGAAACATACATTGCTGATCAAGCCCGGGAACCTTATGGTCCGGCAACCGTACCGGAGGGAACATTTTTTGTGATGGGAGATAATCGTAATAATAGTATGGATAGTCGCCATCCTGCTGTAAGTTTCGTAGAAATGGCGGAAATAAAGGGTAAAGCAATGTTTATTTTTTGGCCGTTGGATAACATACGCAAAATCTCCCACCCCTAAAAGCAGAGGATGATTGCATGAAAATACAATGGTATCCCGGACAAATGGCCAAGGCCAAACGTCTGTTAAGAGAAAACTTAAAATTAGTTGATGCGGTAATTGAGGTGCTTGACTCCCGCATTCCTTACTCTAGCCGTAACCCCGATATTCGCGACCTTTTAGCAAGACGGCCTGTGGTAGCTGCTTTAACTCGTGCTGACTTGGCAAACCCTCAAGTTACTTCTGCATGGGTACAAGCATTACGTGAAAATTACTTTGCCGTAGCAGCGCTTAATGCCAATAGTGGGCAAGGTGTAAAAAATCTGCTAGCGATTTTGAAAACAATCCCCCAACGACGAGCGCAGCGTCCTTTGCGTTTGATGGTTGTGGGTATCCCTAATGTGGGCAAATCGTCCTTAATAAACCGCCTGATCGGGCGTAGTGCCGCTATGACGGGCGACAAGCCTGGTGTTACCAAGGGGAAGCAGTGGCTGCGTTTAGCAGCAAATTTAGAGCTCCTTGATACTCCCGGTCTACTGTGGCCTAAAATTACTAGTAAACGGCAAGCTTTTAGTTTAGCGGCTGTGGGGGCAATCAAGGATGAGATATATGACCCTGTAGAATTGGCACTTGAATTGATGACTTACCTGCTCGCCAACGTACCACAGAATTTGCAGCAGCGCTATAAACTTGGTAGTGTTAGCGGGGAGACACGCCTGCTGCTGGAGGAAATAGGCAAAAGGCGTGGTTGTTTAGTAAAAGGCGGCGAGGTTGATTTAGAACAGGCCGCCCGGCTTTTAATCAAAGATTTCCGTGAAGCACGTCTTGGTCGCCTGACCTTGGAGCAGGTGAGAGAATTAGGAGAAAATAATGAGCAATTTCACGAAAATGACAGTGGCGCAGATTCGCCGCTACTTTAAAGAAACAGTACCTACGCCTGCTGAACTAGCTCAATTATCAGCTGATCAGCGAGTAGGGGTACGTCATGTGGTGCAAAGCTATTTACATCAGCTGGAAGCCCAGCGTTTAGAAAAAGAACGCTTGTCTGCCTTACACAAGTTTGAAAGGAAGGCTCGTTTAGCAGGCTATACATATATTGCCGGTGTTGATGAAGCTGGGCGTGGTCCTTTGGCCGGCCCGGTAGTAGCGGCTGCTGTAATTTTACCGGAGAATTTTTCTGTGACTGGTTTAAATGATTCCAAAAAAGTATCCCCTCTTAACCGGGAAAAACTATATACGATCATCACGAAAAACGCCATCGCCTGGTCAGTTGGGGCGGGGCAAGTAGCAGAAATTGACCAGTATAATATACTAAATGCTACTAAAATGGCGATGCGCCGTGCCATACTTGGCCTGACAACTAAACCGGATTATGTCTTGCTGGATGCTCTGGAGTTAGAAGATTTGCCTTATCCGCAGCAAGGGATTATTGGCGGTGATGGCCTTTCTGCCTCGATTGCCGCCGCTTCCATCATTGCTAAAGTAACGAGGGATCGCTTAATGTGCGAGCTAGCTGAACTGCTGCCAGGATACGGATTTGCTGAACATAAGGGCTATCCTACACGTGAACACCGGAAAGCCATTGCTCAGCTGGGGGCTACTCCTTTCCACCGCCAATCTTTTATGCTTTTGCCAGCCGAGGAAGAAAGGTGAAGGCTTTGGGTCGACGGGGGGAAGAACTAGCAGCTGCTTATCTCACTAAACACGGTTATCAAGTATTGGTACAAAACTGGCGGTGTGAGCGAGGTGAGCTGGATCTCGTAGCTAGAGATGGCCAGCTGCTCGTTTTTATCGAAGTAAAAACGCGCCGCTCCCAGCGACACGGTACCCCTGCCGAAGCAGTCGATGCCCGCAAGCAGGAAAAAATTCGTCATTTAGCACTGCAATATATTCATCTTACAGGTAACACAGCTCCGGCTTATCGTTTTGATGTTGTCACCGTAGACGGTGTCAGCGAACAAGTTACGCTGATCAAAAATGCCTTTTAAACGTAGGTCCAACTTACTGGACCTATTTTTTATTTCCACTAACCGCTTAGAAAAAGCACAATAGAACGACAAGCGGATGTTCAGTTCCTTTGAGTGGCAGGAATGTTATGCCAGCTTTTTCATGCCATTTTCTTAACAAGACGACTTTTAAGGGGATTCTTCCTGACAGGTAAGGGTTCTTCACGGTGGAAGGCCTGTTCCCCAAATATACCAATAATGAGGATAATGACGGATTATGGTGAATTAGTCCATCTCCTATTTTGCCTTTGGCTTGCCCTCTCATGAGCTGGGATAGTTCCAGATAGGGCAAGCTCTCGCTTTTTGCCTCATTTGCTGGAACATGTTATCATTGATCAGTACACTCCGCGGTTACACAGAGGAGGTAAAAAAGATGAATAAAAAATTACTAACAATAATGATTACTACATGTTTCTTGATGACACTGATAACTGGTGCAGCAGCCCAAACGCTGGCATTCGGTGCAAGAGAATTACAAATTGGCGATCGTGGTGAAGATGTAGCCGTTATGCAAGAGTTTCTGAATCAACATGGATATCGTGAAGGTCATCTTGATGGTGTTTTTGGCCCGATGACTTATGGCAGTCTGAAAGCATTTCAAAAAGAGCAAAAGTTAAAAACCGACGGAGTGTTAGCTGAAAAAACCCTTACACGGATGCAAGAGATGATGTCAGAAAAGCCGGCAGCAACAGTAAAAGCGAAAAGTATGGCAGCGCCAGCAAAAGTAGAAACTACACAAACTTTGGTGGCCGTAAATAACCATAATTTTACGGAAGCTGATCTGGAATTGTTTGCACGCTTGGTACATGCTGAGTCAGCAGGAGAACCTTTTGATGGTCAGGTAGCAGTGGCTGCGACCATTCTCAACCGCGTGGAAAACGAACGTTATCCCAATACTATTAGTGGTGTTGTCTACCAAGTTGAAAGTGGACGTTATCAATACAGCCCGGTGCTGGACGGACGCATTAATCAACCGGCCAGCGAAAGTGCAAAACGAGCTGTGCGCGAAGCACTTAAAGGTTTGGATCCAACTGCTGGGGCAACGGGGTTTTACAACCCAGCCAAAACAAGTAATGCCTGGGTGCGTAGTCACCCGGTAACTACAAGCATTGGTTCACATGTATTTTTCAAATACTAAAAAAACGGAGGCAGCGATGCCTCCGTTTTTACATACTTATTTAGCTTAAGACCTTTTTTACCGCAGCTTGTACACGTCTACCATCTGCTTTTCCTTTTACTTGCGGCATTACTTTGCTCATCACCTTACCCATCTCTTTGAGGGAGGTGGCGCTTACTGCACTGACTGCTTGCAGCACTATTGTTTCTAATTCCTCATCGCCTAACTGCTGTGGCAGATATGCGGTTAAGATCGCCACCTCTATTTCATTTTCTGCAACTAAATCAAGACGGTTGCCTTTCTTAAATTCCTCATTAGCATTGCGACGTTGTTTAATTTCTCTTTGGATAACGGATAGTATTTCGTCAGTGGACAAAGCTGAACGTTTATTGATGCTTTCATTTTTAATGTCGGCAATTAACATGCGCAGTGTGGAAACTTTCTTTTTTTCACCAGCTTTCAGCGCTGTTTTCATGTCATCTTGAATTTGTTTAAGCATTCTGGTTCCCCCCTGGTAAAAATTATCTTTTTATTATTATAGTTTGCCCTTGGCGTAAAAGCAAATAAAAAGAAAAAGAGCTGCCACGTGTCCGTGAGCAACTCGCATAAAAGGGGTAAAGAAGGTAACTTCTTCGTTGGTTTTAGCATACAGCAATTTCACTTAATATATCTGAACAAATTATTAAAACAAAACAATATTCATAACACTAGTAGATGTTTGTCAAAGTACAGCCGGGATAGTAATGCTGTAGGATCTCGCTAAAGCTGCGGCCGTCTTCCGCTAAACCGCGGCTTCCCCATTGGCTTAGGCCCACGCCGTGACCATTACCGCCACCTTGAAAGAGGATGGAGGTAATATTATTGCTACTATCACGTTTAACTTCAAAAACCATAAAGGTACTGGGCAAGATAGTGTAATTGGCAAGTGTTGAACCATCGTGACGGGTGAGGATGACATCTTTGCCGCTACCCATGCTTATTGGTCGCAGTGTAAAACGGATTGTGTATTCTTTTAGCAGGCGGTAAGTGCCTTTTTCACCAACTAGCTCCAGTTCCAGAATATTTCCTCCAGCCCCGCGGCGGATGACTCGTAAATCTGTCAGCTTACCCAGCGGTTCAGCCGCGACTTCTTTACTGACAAAATCATCTCCTGCTTTGGTTAGTACAAAGTCCGGCTGTGCCCGGTAACGTTCAGGTAAATACTGTTTTAAGACAGCTGTCAACTCAGCTGCCGTCATTTCCACCTGCCAGCGAAACCAGGGAGAATTTTGGTCGTAGCTGTCCCTATTGCTCTGAGTAAAGAATTCACGAGCACCTGCTTCACTTGTCACGTCAGGCAGCTGTCCTGTACGCAATTGTGAAAGAGCACGCAAATAGGGAACGGCTGTGCCGGGAAAGCTGCCACTTGCTTCATCATGCCATACCTCGTTCTTGTTTGCGGTAACACCGGCTGAAGTAGAGAAGAAACGTGTATCGGCAATTGTGTCCTGATATTTTACAATCACACCTTGGGTATGATTCACTGCTGCGGTACTAGCCGCATACTCAGGGACGTTGTTATAAACCTGTGAGGAGACACTATCATCGACATGTGCACCATACTGTTTAAACCCACCCCGGTACATAGCAGCGACAGCATACGTGCGGGCAGCTACTGCCTGCACCTGCAGCGGCACAGCACCAAAACTAATGGGCATCTCGCTGGGTACTACAGAGTAGAGATAAGTTTCCAGAGGCACCTCATTAACAAGCAGCAAAGCGCCTTGAGCTGCTTTTATTTCCAGATGTCCATGGTAGGTGGGGGTAAAGGCAGGAGTACCACGTTTTAGTGTTTCTACTCGTAACTGTCCGTGGTGATCCGGGATGAGATACAGACGGTTGGGGAAGCTTTGTTTCCGGCTATCGGGGAAAGTAGCCTCAATACCGTTATCAGTCGGTTTGAAGCTTAACTTTTGCCCGCTTGTGAAGCGATATTGCTGTTTGGCAGCTTTATCAGTGAGCAGATAGGAAGTATTTGCAGAAAGGGTAACCTGGCGGTGGGAGATACTAGTGAAACCAGTAGTATTTAGCAGAACCCGAATGTTGGTGGGTAGAAAGTTTTCCGGCAGCATCACTGCTTTCACCTCATTATCTTGCCAGTAAAGAGTTAAATCTTCCATGCCGACCAACAAGGATTGTTTGTCAACTAGCCGGAAGCTATTTTGTTGAGGTTGAAAATAAACAACATCTGCTGCTAAAGGATGCAGACCAGACATTTCAACCTCTAAAGCATCACTAGTGATTGCTAATAATTTAGCTGTTTCCTCAGCCGCGTAAGCTTTAAAATAGATCAAATTGCGCTCAATGGCGACGGCATCGCCAATGTTGCCGCTTTGGACAGCATCATCTGCCTGGATAACAAAGGTATGTTTACCCTGCGTGGTAAAAAGAGTCACTTGGTCGGCGTCAAGATTGCTGATTAAAGCTTGCTCCAACACAGTAAAGGCTGGTAGTGAGTTAATACGCCACGTCCTGCCTTCACGTATAAACTGTGCTTCGAGAGAAGTCACTTTTTTGTTGATCTCTAAATCAACTAAAACTGAAGCCCGCTTGTAAGAGTGCAGGCGCACCTGTCGAATTTCAGCCTTTGTAATTAAAGCTTCAGTTTGCAGGGCGGTTAGCAGTGCTTCTTTATTTTCTATATTTGGTGCTAAATAATCTTGTGCTTGTTCCGAGCCGATCACCGCGGCAGCAAAAAAAAGTCTAGTGTTATCTGCCAGCTCATCTTTTGTTTGTTGCAGGTAGTAAAACCCGAGGAGGGCGCTCAGACCCAGTAATAATATGATTATTAGTGTTTTTTTCATCTGCTCACCTCATTTTAATATATCATTGCACCTAGTTAAGAGAAAGTTTGGTTGACGGGAACATATGTTTGCTATATAATGGTACAAAATGGTAGGGGAGGAATGAAGATGCTGGCCAGAGTTACTGGCTGCACCATTGTAGGCATCGAGGGCAGGATGGTAGATGTGGAGGTATACCTTTCATCCCAATTGCCAAGCTTTGATATTGTTGGCTTACCCGATACAGCTGTACGAGAAGCACGTGATCGCGTGCGGGCCGCAATTAAGAATAGTTCTTTACAATTTCCACAACAGCGAATTATTGTCAATTTAGCGCCAGCAGACTTAAAGAAAGAAGGACCGCAACTAGATTTGGCGCTGGCAATGGGTATTTTACAGGCTTACGGCCAACTACAATTACCTGATGTGCCATGGGCTTTTCTAGGTGAGTTGGCGTTGGACGGCACTCTACGGGGGGTACGTGGCGTGCTGCCGATGGTCATGGCTGCACGCCACGCTGGCTGTCGTAACATCCTTTTGCCTTTAGCTAATGCTGGAGAAGCAGCCTTAGTTAGTGGCGTACATATTATTGGTGCTACATCTTTGCGTGAAGCCTTAGCGATACTTGCTGGCAGTCAACTGCCTCCGCCGCTGCCGCAGAGTAAACAGCTCCCGCTACAAAATGGAGCTGATTTTAAACAGGTTAAAGGACAGGAGGGAGCGAAGCGAGCGCTGGAAGTAGCAGCTGCCGGCGGGCATAGTTTACTAATGTCCGGACCTCCCGGGTCGGGAAAAACAATGCTTGCCCGTTGTGTCCCTTCAGTTTTACCGCCCATGACTGAAGAAGAAAGTCTGCAAACTACGACAATTTATAGTGCTGCAGGTCTGTATAAAGAAAACTGCGGATTAATGAGCAGCAGACCTTTTCGCAGTCCTCATCATACGATTACACCTGCCGCCTTGTGTGGGGGAGGAAGCCATCCCCGTCCCGGTGAAGTTAGTTTAGCGCATCAGGGCGTCTTATTTCTAGATGAACTGCCGGAGTTTCGCCGCGAAACATTAGAAGTCTTACGCCAACCGCTGGAAGAAGGCTTTGTTACTGTGACCAGACTAATGGCGTCTTATACTTTTCCCTCCCGTTTTATGCTCTTGGCCTCGATGAACCCCTGTCCCTGCGGTATGCTTGCTGATGCTGAAACGGAATGTGTTTGCTCCGAGCGGCAAATTCATCGCTACCGACATAAAATCTCTGGTCCCTTGTTGGATCGCATGGACTTATTTGTTGAGGTGACGCGCCTGCGTTATGATGAAGTGGCAGGCCACGGCACTGGTGAGGCTTCTGCTGCCATTGCTAAACGCGTAGCTGCAGCACGTAAGCTGCAGCAGCAGCGCCTGCAGGCCGCTGGATTGTCCTGTAATGCGCAAATGGCACCGCAGCATATCCAGAAATTCTGTGAGACCGATGCCGCCGGGCGCGACCTGCTGCGTCACGCCTTTTCACGACTTCATTTAAGTGCCCGCGCCTATGACCGTATTCTCAAGGTTGCTCGTACCATCGCTGATTTAGAAGCGGAGCAAAAAATCCACACGCGACACCTGGCAGAAGCCATTGGTTACCGTCAGCTTGTGAACTTTTAGCTGCTGGGTGCAGAAGTTGTTTTATTCATTTTTCTTAATCAGTTCGTAGTAAAATTGGTCTAGTGATCCTGCCGGTTGGGCTGAAACTATCAGCTCATAGAGGGCAGTGAGATCCGGCGAGCCGACAACCCGATAGGTTTTATGACTTAATTCAAGAT
>DASRMS010000013.1:0-8677 GCA_035647835.1 Oscillospiraceae bacterium | reverse complement strand
GATTGGTAGCGTGAGGTGTAAAATACGATGAAAATTGGCATTATTGGCCCGGCCTTAGCCGGCAAAACAACTCTATTTCAATTACTGACGGGAGCAACCTCCCCTCAAGGCGGTAAAGGCGGGATTCCGCAAGGAACAGCTCGGATTCCTGATGCCCGCATTGATAAATTATCTGCTATTTTTAAGCCTAAAAAAACAATTCATGCTACCGTGGAGTTTGCGGATTTCCCCGCGCTAGGGCACGGCGGCGAATTAAGCGGCGAAACTGCTAGTCGCTTGAAAGCTTTAGATGCCTTAGCGGTAGTAGTGCGGAGCCACCGAGATCCTGCTGTACCTTGGCCCGAGGAGCCAGTTACTCCCGATATCGCCTTTTCAAACTTCCTGCAGGAGATGATTCTCACTGATTTAGTGCAGGTGGAAAAACTGCTTTCCCGTAATAAGGATAAAAAACGTACTGCTGACGAAGACCAGTTATTAATTGATTGTCAAGCCCTGTTAGAGGATATGAAGCCGATTTCCGCGGGCACCTGGGGCGAAGAAGCGCTGCCCTTTCTGCGCAATTATGCCTTTCTTTCATCAAGGCCGGTTCTGGTAGCCGTTAATGTAGATGAAGAACAATTGCAGGAACATAGCTACGAGGGGCAGCAGAATCTAACTCAACAGTGCCACGCAGCCGGCTACCCCTTGATAGAATTTTGTGGCACCTTAGAAAGGGAAATTAGTCAAATGGAGCTGTCAGAACAGCAAGTTTTTATGGCGGAGTACGGTCTGACCCAGTCTGGTATCGCCCGCTTGGCAGCAGCAGCTTATCAGCTGCTGGACCTTATTTCTTTCTTTACTGTTGGTGAAGATGAAGTACGGGCCTGGACTATTGATGCTACTACGCCGGCTAAAAAAGCAGCAGGTAAAATTCATTCCGATATTGAGCGTGGTTTTATACGCGCCGAAGTTATTCATTACGAAGAATTTATGGGACTGGGCGCCTCCTTAAAAACTGCCCGTGAACAAGGGAAACTACGCCTTGAAGGTAAAGAGTATCTGGTACAAGATGGGGATATTATTAACTTTCGCTTTAATGTCTAACCAGATCTTTCACGACAACAGAAGCTGTTGAGGATAACTAAATACGCAAAAACGGAGCACCTGTTTGACAGGTACTCCGTTTTTTTATACTGGGAAACAGTTTTAGCTTTCCTTTTTGCTTAACTAAATCCCGGCAGTACATACTCCATTGACCCCAGAATATATACAATCAACACCCCTACTGAAAGAGCTACTCCATAGGGAATGCTTTTTGTGGAAGCTTCAGTTTCGTGTAAGCCACCTAAATGCAAACTTTTGCGGGTAAAAATAAAACAATAAAGACCTTTAAACAACTGCGCCAGACGCATTAGTATTCGACCTTCTTTCGCCATTGTAATCAAGGCAAATACACCACCAACTAAAGCTGAGATTAGTAAAATTTGCACTACCATTGATGAACCGGTAAAAGCACCGATCATGCCCAGCATTTTTACATCTCCAGCGCCTAAACCACCCATGATAAAAGGAAGAAGCAATAAAATTATACCCATCAGTAAACCTACGACAGTGAAGCGGAGCCCGTTGACAAACCCCTGTAAAATAATATTAATTACTAGTGCACTAACCAAACCAGCGATAATTACTTTATTATAGATTTTTCTTTCCCGCAAATCTGTGACTAAACAGATGATGACAAAGATACTAAGTACGAAAAATTGCATTGCTGCACCTCCTTGCGGAACGGTCAAGACCTATTCCCTCCATCTTAATTTCCGGTCAGCCCAACTCACTTGGCTGGCAGTTCAGCTAAATAATCGCCTGGGGTAAGCTTTAAACGGTTTATGGTGCCAGCAGGCAGTTCCAAAACATGGTCGGCTTTTTTAACAATAGCGGAAAGCTGCCAGGGCTGCATAAAAGGCTGTATGGCCACCACCTGCCATGCTTGGTCTAAAAAGACTACATCAATAGTGTAGTGCATAAACATCGTGTGCACAGCATTACACGGTGAAAGAAGTAAGGCGTCATAACCTTGCGGAAAGCACTTGCTAAACATCAAGCCTCGTAAGCGTCTTAAAAATGTAGTGGCAGAATAAACATGCTGAGCAATGAGCGTTTGGTCTCTTGTGCGTAGTAACATCGGACTCACCTAACAAAGTTCTCCATAATTTGAATGAGCGCCGGACCTAACAAAACTACAAAGATGGTGGGAAAGATAAAGACAACCATGGGCATTAACATTTTAACCGGTATTTTCATTGCCTTTTCTTCAACCCGCTGCCTTCTTTTGCGCCGCATTTGTTCTGCTTGTGTTTTTAAGGTATTACTAATATTCAGACCTAACTGCTCTGCCTGTATCACTGTACTGGTAAAGAGAATAATATCTTCCACCCCACAGCGTACCCCAAAGTCACGCAGCGCTTCTTTGCGTGATTTTCCCATCCTTATTTCATGTAACAATCTGCGAAATTCTTCAGCCACAGGTCCTTCACTTTTTTCAGCCACTTTCGCCAGTGCTCCATCAAAACCTAAACCAGCTTCTACACTCACCGTTAATAAATCCATAGAATCAGGAAAGCTTTTTTCCAGTTGGTCGTGCCGCTGCCGAATGATCCGGTCTAACTGCATTTCCGGCAGACGCCAGGCGATAAAAGCACTAAAAGCGACCAAGCCAAGAGTTTTCAGACTCCAAGTACTGCCCATCAGCAAATAGATGACAACTGGTACAGTAACTACCGCCAGTAATTTCATGCCAAGATAATTGCGAGGGCTTAAACCTCCCTGCCGGCCTGTTTGCTGTACTTTCTTTTCTAACGACTGGAGAATTATAGCAGGCAAAAGGCGTGAAGCCAAAGTAGAAACAGCTTGTAAAAGAGGAGCAGATAACCGTTCTAAGAAAGGTCTGCTTAACTCCGCCTCCCTGACATCTGCTGGTTCCTCCCATTCCAAGGCATTTTTTAAGCGCCCTTGTAAATCTGCTTTTTCCTGTGTTTGCCGACTACGGATGGCAGAAAAAAAAGTATAGATTGTGAGGAAAACCAAACCGGTACTTGCTAGCAGCATCACTGCTCCCCCCTTAAAATTCGATATTAATTATTTTCTTAATGGCCATAATGCCAACAATCTCCGAAATTACAGCGCCGCCAGTTATCACCAATCCTATAGGGTGGGTAAACAAAGCCATAATGTAGCTGGGATTCATCAGGCCGATAGCAATCACCAGAAAGACTGGTAACAGAGCGACAATTGTACCAGAAATTCTGCCTTGCGACGTTAATGTTTTTACTTCCCCCTTCATGCGAATGCGTTCGCTGATGGTAGTGGAGATGTTTTCTAGTATCTGGGCGAGATTACCTCCCACCTGTCTTTGAATAGACACTGCCGTGATAACTAAATCCAAGTCGTCACTTCTAATGCGTGTCCCCAGATTATGCAGTGCTTCTTCAGTTGTTGTACCTAAACGCATTTCACGCATCGTGCGGGCAAATTCATGCGATATTGGTGCTGCCATCTCTTTACTAATGGAGTCCATCGCCTGCAAAAAAGAAAAACCGGCGCGCAGTGAATTAGACATTAGCTGTAAGGCATCACCTAACTGATCATTGAATTTTTGCGCCCGCTTAGCTTTGGCACTTTTAATTAGCAGCCGCGGCAGATATGCTCCTACACAAGCCAAAAGTAAAGCAAGTAGACTATCATGGGTCGCGAGCATGGTTAAAATCGCTGGTAGTAAGGCTAAAGCAATATTTAAACCCACCATCTCTTCTACCTTAAGCGGGATATCAGCCTGGACAAGATCAGCTTCAACATTCTTCAACAGGCGCTTGGGCATCAGCAAACTAAACAGCGTCAAGCAGCGTTTAAGCAAAGATTTTTGCGGTTTAGCTTCCTCTTTTTCCTCATTATTTTCTCTATTCCCTGTATACTGCCAGACACGCTGTTTAACTTCAACCTTTTCCTGCTCTCGCTGTGTCGTCAAACTATAGATTGTAAAAAAACAGGCCAAGAAAGTTAATAGCGCAATTTTTAGCTGCTGCATACTTCACAACTCCTTTAAAACCTAGCCGAAGCAAACATGGCTGCGGGCAGAGCAATTCCCGCCGCCTCCATCTTTTGGATAGCTTTAGGCCGAATACCTGTAGAACGATAAGTACCGATACATTTACCGTTGCCATCAAGACCACTTTGTTCAAAGACAAATAGATCCTGCAGGACAATTACATCGCCTTCCATGCCTTGTACTTCGGTAATATGGGTAATTTTACGGCTGCCGTCCCGCAGACGGCTCTGCTGTACAATAATATCTATCGCTGAGGCAATTTGTTCACGAATCGCTCGCACTGGCAATTCCATGCCGGCCATCAAGACCATGGTCTCCAGCCGTGACAACATATCTCGCGGTGAATTGGCATGACCTGTAGTCAGTGAACCATCATGACCGGTATTCATCGCCTGCAGCATATCTAGAGCTTCGCCGCTGCGCACCTCACCGACAATAATACGTTCCGGACGCATCCGCAGAGAGTTACGCACTAAATCTCGGATGCTGATCGCCCCTTTGCCTTCGACATTGGCAGGCCTGGTTTCCAAAGAGACTACGTGGTCCTGGCCTAACTGTAGTTCTGCCGCATCTTCAATGGTGACAATTCTTTCCCCGTGGGGAATAAATGAAGACAAAACATTGAGAGTAGAAGTTTTACCAGAACCGGTACCCCCTGAGACCACCACATTTAAGCGGGCTTTGACGGCTGACTCTAAAAAGGCGGCCATTTCTAAATTTAAAGTGTCAAAATTTATTAAGTCGTCAATGGTAAAAGGGTCTTTAGCAAATTTACGAATGGTGATACTGGGCCCCACCAGAGAAATAGGCGGGATAACAGCATTCACCCGTGAACCGTCTGGTAAGCGCGCATCAACCATGGGAGAACTTTCATCAATTCGTCTGCCCAGGGGTGCTACTATTTTTTCAATAATATGCAGAACATGTTCATCGTTACGAAAAACTACATCAGTTAATTCTAACTTACCATGGCGCTCGACATAGACTTGGTTCGGACCATTAACCATTACTTCAGAAACAGTTTCATCATTTAATAAGGGATGAATGGGACCAAAGCCGACCGCCTCAGCCACGATTTCAGTAGTGATGCGTTGTTTATCACCGATGGGTATAAAATTAACTTCCGCATCAATTGCCGCAGCTACTAACTTTTCAATGTGCTCCGGTAAAGCATCGTCGCCCTCACCTTCCATTTGTTGTCCCAGTTCCTCGATCACTTTTTTATGAATCTTTATTTTAAGTTTTGTATAGGGATCCTGTTTAGGCACGGGCTCCGTTTTTTTCTCTATTGTTACTAAATGTGGCTTTTGTTCCTGCACTTGGCGTTCCTGCAATTTTATTCGTTCTAATCGTTCCAGTAAAGACATTTACCACACCCCCCTATAAGCTAAAGATACGGGTAATAATCCCTTTTTGTTTTTCGGCACCGCCTAAACGCTGCCCATTAACAAGACGCTCGCCTAAGCGACGGAAGTCTTTGCTAATTTCCGCGGCAGCATGGCTGACAGTCACCGGCGCACCCTTATTGATGGCGGAGATCACCGCTTTTTCATCGCTAGTAATTTGGTGCGAAACAGTGATCTCTAAACCTGTTTCTAAATCAGGCACTTCCACGCCCAAATCTTGATTACTGCGATTTAAGACGACCCGAATCTTATCACGATAATTTAGCGTTTCTAAAATATTTAAGCTGGTTTTAGCATTCTTAATGGTGGGGATATCACGCGTTACGACCAGCATAATTTGTTCAGCCAACTCCAGTACCTGCAGATTAACATCATTAAACAGAGATGCGGTATCAACAATTATGTAATCATACTGTAGTTTTAGCAGCTGGAGAATGTTATCTGCATGCTCTGTGGTCACATATTCGGCATCTTGGGGAAATAACGGCGCCGGTAAAATATCAATACCAGAAAAATGCCTAATTAAATAGCCCGCCAAGTCTGCTTCCGTAATACTTTCCGTACTCTGGACGAGTTGGCTAAGGTTATGGCCATCACTCAAGTTCAGCATCACCGCAATGTCACCAAACTGCAGATCATAATCCACCAAAGCTACCCGCTTCTTTTGGTTTTGCGCTAAAGCCACGGCCAAATTGATAGCAATGGTGGTTTTACCACAGCCACCCTTGCCAGCAAAGACTACCACCACTTTACCATCTGATTTTTCTTCTGCTATTGCCGGTTTGGTGCTGCCTTCTGCTCTCTTTTCTGCCTCTGCTTGGTCATGCCTCAGTAAGGGCGGTAAAGGTTCAATTTCATATTGACTAGACCGCCGCAGCTGCTGCTGTTTATAGACAGTGCGTATCGTCAGGCCCATTTCATCACTGGACAGTGGTTTAACCAGATAGTCTCTTGCTCCGGCCACCATCGCTTTTTTCAAATATTCAGATTCTCCCTGAATGGAAATAATCACCACCGCCACTTGGGGAAAAAGCTGGCAGGCCTTTTCCGTGGCCGTAATGCCATCCATTTGCGGCATATTAATATCCATTAAAACTACATCTGGCTGTAACTCTCCCATTTTCTCCAGAGCTTCTTGCCCGTTTTCTGCTTCTCCAACCACTTTCATATCTTCCTCAAAATAAAGTAGCCGAATTAGATCTTTACGCGTCTGAGGGATATCGTCTACGATCATTATTTTTATTTTTTCCACGTTGATCCCTCCCTAATTTAATACCACCAGACTCAGACTACTGGTGAAATTGTCCAATGCTATATGCAGGCATTACAGTGGTACTGGTATCACTAACAGGGCGCAGCACCAAACGTAAACTGCCGCGTTCGGAAGCTTGAATTAAAGCGGTAACCGCGTCCTGCGGGGCATCTAAGGTCACCGTATCCACCACTAACTGTTCTGTTGCTTGTTCGCGCAAATATTGGCCTGCTGCCAACACTCTTACCTTGGCGGCAACCACTTTGGTCAGCGTTTCTCCCTCATTAGCAGAAGCAGGATCGATAGTGACAATGGCATCGACAAAATCCCCGGGCAAAATGTATCCGGCTACCCCAGAAACATTATTAACCGGCACCGTCAGAGCACGGTGATTAGTAGAAATTTGATAAGCCAGACCATCCTTGCTTTGCTCAAACACCAGGCGCGAAGACAATACTTGTTCTCCGGCCAGCAACCGTTCACGGCTAAATGTCCCTGCTACTTCTGCGGCATCTAGCACCGCGTCGGTATGCAGAGCAGCTTTCGGCAGCTCAACAGTGGTAAACATGGAGTTATCCAGCTTAACCCTTGCCGGTATTTCTTCTTTGGCCACCAGCACCGTTACCAGTGCTGCGGCAGCTTTACTTTTCGCTTCTAGTTGATTTAAATATGTATAGATGGCGCCTGCCGCAGCCAGTGCCAATACCAGTGATAACAATAATAACTTTTTCCCCTTCATGGCTTCACCTCATCTACTTCGCTGTTCATAGCCAGTACTAAATAAGCCAGGGCGGATAACCAGGGGCGCTTTTGGGGGAGCTTTAATACCCTAGTATCTGCCGCTGGAAGCTTGATTATTTTTTATTCTACTAATTTGCCGCTGCTCAGGCCCCAGGGACTTTCCCCTTCTTCTGTGGTAAAGCCGCCTTTAGACCTGCGAATAAACCTACCGGTAATTTCTTTATCAATTTTCCATTCACCACTGCCCAGCTGTTTTGCCTCCAGCCAAAAGGCCGCGAAATCTACCACTTCAACCCTGGTAACTTTACCGTTTTCCCAAAGAGACCGATAAACAGGTATATAAATAATGCGCGGGCAGCTAGATGGACAGGTGGCAAAACCACAGGTGTGACTACTGTCAGCTTGGGCCGCACTCAAACGGGCAGCAAAACCACTTTTCAAAGCAGAGTATTTTACACCTGATTCTGTGTAGAGAATATCCCCTAAGGAAATTACCTCATGATAACCCTTGCGCAGATAATATTCAAATTCATTAGCACCTTCGGCACCTTCTCTAAAAGCCAGCGCTCCGGAATTGCCTGATCCCAACTCTAACTCGTCTGTATTGGCATTCTTGGCAAATAATTTATAGGTTTCATTAAACTCAAAACTTGCATGTTCGTTAATCCCCAGTGGAACAATACTATCCATGGCAGTTGGACGCCCCGCAATCACGCGGGCACTTTGCGACATCTCACCATCTTCCTTACTAAATAGCTTAGCAAAGAACAATTTGATGGGTGCGGTTGCGGTGACAGTCACTTCCTGCCCACTGCCAGCCACATTAACGCTAACATCCTCAGCCTTGATGCCATTTTGTGCGGCTATGGCCAGTGCCGTTTCCTGCACTTGCGCTGTCCCATCCTGAAATTTAGTTGCTCCAGCCAGGGCAGCAGCATCAGCTGCCACCGCCAGACGGGACTGGGTAACAAAATTAACGCCAATATCTGCCACTAAAGCGGTGCACGCCATCAACAGCGTCATCGCCCCAGCCAAGATCACGATGGCGGTACCACGTTCATTCTGCAAATATCTTTTAAAACTATTAAAGCGCATGCCTTTCACCTCATTCCACACGCATGGTGATGGCGCTTTTGACAAGCCAAGGATTACTAACCACTCTGCCAGCTAAGGGCGTGATTAACTGCACCGGGTAGC
>DASRMS010000012.1:0-1430 GCA_035647835.1 Oscillospiraceae bacterium | reverse complement strand
GTAACTACCACAAAGATTAATACGGGAGCCATTACCGAAACTAAGATAAGTGACAACGCCATAAGCACGCCTAAAATAAAAGCGGGGGCAATTGAGGCCGACAAGATAGCGGCCAATGCTGTGACCGCAAACAAGATCGCTGCAAATGCAGTAACCGCGAACAAAATATCTGCTGGCGCCGTAGAAACGGAAAAACTTGCCGCAAACGCTATCACGACGGGGAAGATTGCCGCTGGCGCCATTGAGACTAATCACATTAGTGCTGGTGCCGTTAAAGCTGACCAGATCGACGCTAATGCTATAACGGCAAGCAAAATTATGGCAGGTGCAGTCACAGCCGCCAAAATAGCAACTAGGACCATCACGGCCCTCGAAATAAAATCGGGCGCGATAACCGCCAATGAAATCGCCGCGGCGACTATTACAGCTAGAGAGATAGCTGGGCAAACCATAACCGCGGCAGAGATAGCTGCCAATGCAATCACGGCTGGGAAAATTCAGGCTGGCGTGGTTAGCTATGATAAGTTAAGGGTAGCATTTGCTGTTATCGGCAGCGCGTACCTTGGTCAACCCGGGGGAGGTTCCATGAACGGGGTAATAGTTCAGGCGCAACATCAAGATGCGTGGAATGAAATCTTGTTCCCCGGCGCCTCTTTCCCATTGAACGAACGTTTATGGATACAGTTGTACCATCAAGCTTTAACGACGCTCGTTGGGGGTTATATGTGGCAAATTAACACAAATAACGACGGGTGGAGAGCGATTGATCAGAGTTCGCAAACTATCAACATTACTGGAGTAAACGTTGCGATAGACCCACCCAGTGTGGGACAAGGCTTGTTATCGACGACATTGCAGAACACTCGCCCTGGGCGCAGTGTTGCTGACATTAAAATAAGGTTTAAGCGCCACGCGATAGAATAGTGGTTAAAAATAGAACCACCCAACAATCGCAAGAAGGAGTACTACTCTAATGCCCAAAGACAAACAAAAGCACCTACTGGCCGGACTGGCCCTGTCGACACTGGCGGGGCTTTTGTTTTGCCCGCTCGTCGGGTTAGTCACAGCCGCGGCGGTGGGAGCACTCAAAGAGATCATTTGGGACTGGCTGCTCAAAAAGGGCACGCCGGAGTTTTTGGATTTTGTAGCCACGGTGGCGGGTGGGGTGATCGGGTGTGTACTCATTGGGTGGTTGTAACACAGAGTTAAGGAGGGCAGGGATGGAAAATAATCGCATTATCAAGGCAGTACTAGCAGGCGGAGCCACTACGCTCCATTTTTTATTCGGAGGGTGGTCGTTGCCATTGCAGATATTGGTCGCGGTTGTCACAATTGATTACTTAACAGGGATAGGGGCAGCGTTTGTCGGGAAACGCCTTGATAGCAGTATTGGGAGCAAGGGGATCGTTAAAAAGGTGGGCTTTTTTGTC
>DASRMS010000011.1:0-34449 GCA_035647835.1 Oscillospiraceae bacterium | reverse complement strand
AATTGAAATAAATATTTTGTGCCTTTTTTAATGCTAAATTGTTTAGCGTATTTGCCATTATGCCAAACTATTTGTGTGGGCGGCTCAAAAGGTAGTGGTTTTAGTACTTGTGTATGAGCAACAGCAAAAAGTGCTGTTGCTCCCATATACACAGCATCAGCTCCCAGAGCACATGCCTTAAGCACATCCCCGGGGGTGCGCATTTTACCGCTGGCAATCAGTGTCACTTTGTCGCTGTACCCATTTTCTTTTAGCCAGTTAGCAGCACGACTGATGGCAAAAACCATCGGTACTCCAAAGTCATCTTGTAAAATTGGCGCTGAAGACTTGGTGGCGGCTTCAGCTCCTTCCATCGCAATATAATCGATGCCGGCCTCACAGAGAATACGTAAATCAGCTTCTAGATGTTTGCCGGCAGCCATTTTGACCCCAATGGGAATACCTTCACCTTGCTCTTTTAGTCTGCTTACCAGCCTAGTAAAATCCTCGGGACTTTCTACGCCTGGTTGCCGAGAATGAGCCACAGCATCTTTGCCTTTGGGAAAACTAAAAGCTTCACGCAACTCTTTATCAATCATTTCCGCAGGCATCACATGACCCACTCCCCCTAAGGCCCCTTGGCCAATCTGAATTTCTATAGCATCACATTGGCGGATGATCTCTGGGTCTTTGTTCCAATCACCACGGTTAAACTGAAAAATTAAATATTTAGCAGCTTTACGCTCTTCGGGGAGAAAGGGTCCTTCGCCGGTATTGGTAGATGTACCAGCCAGTGCGGCCCCTTTAGCCAGCGCAATTTTCGCTTTTTTACTTAGGGCTTCACCATAGGCCATGGGTGCGATCATTATGGGAAAATCGACCGTGAATGGTTTTTTCGCTTTTTTGCCAATGACTACCGTGGTATCGATATTTGCTTCTAGTGGCGTGGGCATTATATACATTTGCGCGAAAGTGAAGACTAGATCATCTAAACTGGGAAACTTTTTGGGTGAACCCATGGGACGGGCGATAGCTTTCCCTTCAGTGGCACGCAGATTTGTCTCTAGCACATTTTGCAAACCAATGCGGGTTGCGGCTGAAATCAGTTCCCACATATTTTCATCATACTTATCTTCCATGAGAATTTTCAGGGCATGATCATGTGTTTTGTTAATCGCTCCTCTGACCATAAGTTTGGCTGCAGTCAGACCAGTGGCCGCCCCTGCACCTATGAGCAGTGCCTTTTTTAACTTCTTTTGTTTCATATTTGACCCTCCTAAACTAAACGGCCTCTCACTTCTAAATTGCCTGTTTTCATAGATATTTATCCTCTCCACAAAATCTCCATCATTCCTCCATTAGTTCTTGACAAAGTTGGTATATACTATGGATGACAAAGAAGTAGATAAGGAGGTGTAATAGTGAAAAAGGGATTATTATTAGCCTTAGTGGTAATGTTGGTCTTAGCAGCTGCTGTACCTGCGGCGATGGCTTTAACTGACAAACAAAAGGATGAACTAGCGAAACTTTATGAGCAGGAGCACCAGCTTCGCTTGCAAATCGTAGAAAAACAAGCAGAATCAGGCGTATTGACAAAAGAAGATGCTAAAGTGATGCAAGAGCGCATGACTGAACAGTGGCAGGATCATGAAAAGAGCATGCAGGAAGGCAACTATTCTTTTGGCCCTCAAGGTCGTGGCGGCGGCCGGGGCGGTCGGAGAAATGGTAACTGCGGCAACTGCCCCTACAATCAACAAGGTAGTGCGGTCACACCTGAACAATCAGCCTTATAAGCAATTAAGCCGGACTTGTGCCGGCTTTCTTTTTCTTGAGGAACGTTTTATCAAAAAGCTCGCATTGTTTTTGCTGGTTTGATAAAATTAGCTCAATTAGATAAACCCGATCAGCTGGAGGTGAGCAGGGATGGAGCGGATTTTGGTCGTGGATGATGAACAGAAAATCACACGGGTGATTACAGCTTACCTGCAGAAAGAAGGATTTGCTGTAACTGAAGCCTATGATGGTGCAGAGGCCTTAAAATTGGCCCAAAGTGGTGATTTTGCTTTAATGGTGTTGGATTTGATGCTGCCCGTTTTTTCTGGCGAGGAAGTAACCAAACGGCTGCGACAAACTGGCAACAAGATCCCTATCATCATGTTGACTGCCAAAGGGGGCGAAGAGGAGCGCATTTTAGGCTTGGGCCTGGGGGCCGATGATTATGTTGTAAAACCTTTCAGCCCCGGTGAACTGGTAGCTCGTGTGCTGGCAGTATTGCGACGTGTGCGTTCAGCCCCTGGGGTGTTGGCCGATGTTCTGGAATATGCTGATGGCGAGTTAGTAATTAATACCCTGTGTCATCAAGTAAGCTTTCGTGACCAAATAGTAGAGTTAACGGCCACAGAATATAAACTGTTAGTGGCAATGGCCAAAAGCCCCGGCCGGGTATTTTCACGGGCGGAACTGTTGGAGATAGCTCAAGGGGTCTATGCTACCGGTTATGATCGCTCAATTGATAGCCACATCAAAAATTTACGGCATAAGCTGGAGCCCAATGCCAATGAGCCTCGTTTTATACGTACAGTTTATGGCGTTGGCTATAAGTTTGAAGGTAACTAAAGATGAAAAATAGTCTTTCCCGCAGATTTACAATAGCCATGATCATTTTAGCTGTCGGGTTAATCTTAGTCTTTGCGCTTGTTACGCAATTAGCACTAGGATGGAATTTCGAACGTTATTTAGATAATGTACAGGAACAACAGAATCGTTTGATTCTGGGAACACTGGCTGATCTATATAGTGAGAGTACCTCATGGCAGTCCATTCGTCTGGCTACACTCTATGTTGGTAATACCACGGGTGCGCAAATTCGTGTCTTTGATGCCCATGGAGACTTGATCGTTGATTCTTTAACGGGCATGATGCAGAGGAAACACGGCAGGCACTGGCAGAATGCCCAGCAAGCAAAAGGAAATACTTACAGTTACCCGCTTGTAGCCGGTCAAACAACAGTAGGTACTGTAGAAATTACCCATCTAGGGCAGGAAGGGTTATGGACAACAGAGGCGCTAGTTTTCCAGCAGACAGTGCAGCAAAGTGGCCTAATTACTGGCCTGTTAGCCGCTGTGGCGGCGATCATTCTTGCTGGTTTATTAGCACGTCGTCTAACAGCTCGCCTGCAGTCACTTACGGAAACAGCTGATAAGTGGGGAAGCGGGCAAATTGAAGCACGTGTGGAGGTAGATGGTGAGGATGAGTTGGCGGTGTTAGGGACAACGATGAATCGTATGGCGGCTAAAATTGCTGATCAAAATGCTCTGCGCCGCAAACTTACTGGTGATATCTCCCATGAACTACGTACTCCTTTAACAACCATTCAAAGCTATTTGGAAGCATTTCGCGATGATGTATTACCTCCTGATGAAGAGAACATTGCCGCTGTGCTAGAGGAGTCAACTCGTTTAGGGAGTTTAGTAAATGATTTACAAGAGCTGGCAAATGCGGACTTTCATACACGTAACGTGACGCTAAAAGTGCTCGATTTTAATGAACTGCTACAGACGGAAGTGGAACGTCTGAAGCCGCTGCTGCAAAGAAAAGAGCTCGATCTGCAGTTAGAGCTGCCAGCACAAACAGAATATGTGCGGGCAGATGAAACCCTGTTAGGGCGTGTGCTCAACAATCTACTAAACAATGCTTATAAGTATACACCGCTAGGCGGGGTGATCAAGGTCACCCTTTTTCAGCAGGCTGCTGAAGTAGGGTTAGTTGTCAAGGATACCGGTATCGGCATTGCTGCTGAACATCTGCCCTATCTCTTTGAACGCTTTTATCGCGTTGATCCTTCCCGGGCCCGCACTACCGGCGGTTCAGGGATCGGCCTAGCCATTGTCAAGGAATTAGTCGAAGCCATGGGGGGACGGGTAACCGTGGAAAGTGAGCCCGGAGAAGGAAGCTCCTTTTCCGTATATTTGCCACGCCCGTAAGAGGGGACGGTTCCCTGTCACGCCGGCAGATTTTGTTGCGTTACTTTTATTTAAGCTATATAATAATTGGGATGAAGCTTAATGAAAAATACGTCAGTAGGTGAAAAATATGGTGGAAAACTGGCGAAATGAATATTTGCGTTCTTTGCCGGCAGTTGATGCAGTGCTGATGTCTTATCAGTCTGTTTTTACTGATGAGCATTATGCACATACTTTACTGGTCCAGGTCGTACAGGAAGTGCTGGCGCAGCTGCGTCAGCAAATTCTTGCCGCTCCCGCAGCAGAGAAGTTAGTAACTTTAAACTTAACCCCACAGGCTGTGGCTTCAGTGGTACAGGCTAGACTGGAGTCGTTAAAGCAACCTTCTTTGCGCCGGGTGATTAATGCTACTGGAACGGTATTACATACTAATTTAGGTCGTGCTCCTTTAGCGCAGGCGGCTACTACAGCTATTACTGAGGCCGCCCACTATTGCAATTTGGAACTTGAACTGCAATCAGGTAAGCGAGGCTCACGTCATGTGCATGTGGAAAAATTGCTGCAGCGCCTAACTGGTGCTGAAGCTGCCTGTGTGGTTAATAATAATGCTGCTGCTGTGTTCGTAGCCTTAAACACCTTGGCTGCCGGCAAACAAGTCATCGTTTCCCGTGGGGAACTGGTGGAGATTGGCGGTAGTTTCCGGATACCGGAAGTGATGGCCGCCAGCGGGGCTGAGTTAGTGGAAGTGGGCACGACAAATAAAACACATCTGCGCGATTATCGGAATGCTGTTGGTGAAGAAACAGCTCTTTTATTAAAGGTACATACAAGCAACTATCAAGTCGTGGGCTTTACTGCCGCTGTGGGAGTGGCAGCCCTGGTGGAGCTGGCGCAAGAAGTAAATTTGCCGGTGATGGAGGATTTAGGCAGCGGGATGTTATTAGATCTTTCTGCTTTTGGTTTGGCTAAAGAACCATTGATCACGGAGCGTATCGCGGCCGGCGTTGATGTTTTAACACTCAGCGGGGATAAGCTTTTAGGCGGTCCCCAGGCGGGTATCATTGTTGGCAAGCGTAAATATATTGAACAAATTAAGCGCAACCAGCTATTGCGGGCTTTGCGTCCTGATAAATTTACTTTAGCGGCTCTGGAGGCTACCCTGCAAATTTATGTAACCGGAAACCCTTTGCAGGAAGTGCCCGTGTTGGCGAAACTATCTATTACTGCTGCGGCCCTGCGGCAGCGGGCTGCCAAGCTAGCGGCGGCGATTACCGCACAAGCCCAAGCACGCTTGATCGTCGAAGTGCGGGAGGATGTTTCCTATGTTGGCGGCGGTGCTATGCCGACAACCTATCTGCCTACTTACGTGATAGCGGTGCGCCATCGGCAAGTGCCACTCCACCAGTGGGTAGCACAATTACGGCTGGGTACGCCAGCTTTGGTGGGTCGCGTACAGGATGACTGGCTGCTGTTGGACCCGCGCACGATTGCGGAAAGCGAAGAAGAAGAGGTGGTTCAGTGTCTCACGTAATCATTGGCACGGCGGGGCATGTTGATCACGGCAAAACTGCTTTAATTAAAGCACTAACTGGTGAAGATACGGATCGACTACATGAAGAGAAAGAGCGGGGTATTTCCATTGAACTTGGTTTTGCCCCCTTTAAATTACCTAGCGAGCGTTTGGCTGGGGTCATTGATGTGCCGGGACATGAACGGTTTATTCATAATATGCTGGCCGGTATTGGCGGTATTGATTTAGTCCTGCTGGTAGTGGATGTGACAGAAGGAGTTATGCCGCAAACCCGTGAGCACGTAGAGATCATGGATCTTTTGCATATCCCCCGTGGGCTGGTGGTACTGGCAAAAATAGATTTAGTAGAAGATGTAGACTGGCTTGATTTAGTGGAAGAAGAAGTACGTGAAGCTCTAGCTGGCACTTTTTTAGCGCAAGCACCTTACTATCGAGTATCTGCACACACACGGCAGGGACTGCCGGAATTATTGCAGGCCATTGATGAGCTGACGGCAGATATTGAAAACAGAGATGAAAAAGCTCCGCTGCGTTTACCCGTGGATCGCGTCTTTACAGTGCCTGGTTTTGGTACTATTGCCACAGGTACCTTACTGGCAGGTACTATCCATCTAGGTTCAACTGTACAAGTTCTGCCCCTTGGGCGTACGGCACGGGTGCGTCAGATTCAAGTGCATGGGGCACAGGTAGAGTCGGCCGCGGCCGGACAACGGACAGCCGTTAATCTTTCTGGTTTAGAAAAGGAGGCACTGCCCCGCGGCAGTGTCATCGCGGCACTTGATTCCCTGGAAGCGACCTACTTGATAGATGCTAAATTAAAGCTTTTAGCCTCTGCACCACGAGCTATGAAAAATCTGACACGCGTACATCTTTATTTGGGTACGGGACGCGCTGTGGGGCGGGTAGCACTACTGGATAGAGATGAATTAAAACAGGGTGAGGAAGCGCCCGTGCAGCTGCGTCTGGAACGAAAATTAGTCGCGCAGCGCCACGACCGTTTTATTATCCGTAGTTTTTCACCGATGACCACCATTGGCGGCGGGCTGGTGCTTGATGCTCGCCCTAGCAAACATAAGCGTTTCAAAAATGATATTTTACATAAACTAAAGGAACTGGAAAAAGGAGATCCTGCTGCGCCGATTTTACAACGCATCCGCCGTGAGGGGGCAGTTGCTCATAGTCTGCTGCTGAAGGAGTCTGGTCTAGCCCCTGAGGTGCTGCAAACAGAATTAAGCAAATTGCTGACAGATGGTAAAATAAAGCAGGTAGGAGAACTGTATGTTGATGCTTTAGCGGCCCAGGAGTGGTCAGAGCGGCTGGAGCAGGTGTTAACAGAGTATCACCAAGCCTATCATTTAGCGGTGGGTATGTCGCGGGCAGCATTAAAAAAGACGCTGCCGCAGCAGGTTACGCCAAAACTTTATGACTGGCTGTTGACAACTTTGGTAACAGCAGAACGCTTGCGTCTTTATGAAGATTTAGTCGCCTTGGCGGCACATCACCCACAGCCAAGTGAAAAGGAAACAAAACAGATCACAGCTTTAACGGAACTAATAAAAAGTGGTGGGTTTATGCCGCCTACGAGTAAAGAGGCGGCTGCCAAGCTAGTTTTAACCACCGCGCAAATAGAGACATACCTTAGTTATATAGCACAGCAGGGTCTGCTGGTGCGTTTAGATGAACAGTTAGCACTGCATCAAGAATTCTTTCAGCAAGCCAAAGAAGTTTTGTGCCAACATTTTCGTGCTCACCAAACTTTAACTACTGGCGAGTTTCGGGAAAAATTAAACACCACGCGGAAGTATGTCATTCCGCTGCTGGAAAAATTCGATCATCTGAAGTGGACACGCCGGCTGCGTGATGAACGTGTCGCGTGGCGTTTGGATATTACGGATTGTGGGGAGGATGGAAAAGATGACTAATGAGCAGCCTCGGCTAACAACATTAACCAAAAGTGGTGGCTGAGCAGCCAAGATGCCCCCCGGGGCACTGGCACAGGTGCTGTGTCAATTGCCGAAAATGAATGATGAAAATCTGCTCATAGGTTGCGACTCTTTTGCCGATGCTGGTGTTTATCGCTTACGTGAAGATATAGCGCTAGTACAAACCCTGGATTTTTTTACACCTGTCGTAGATGATCCCTATGTCTTTGGTCAAATTGCTGCTACTAATGCCTTGTCCGATGTTTATGCCATGGGAGCACAGCCGCGGTTGGTCATGAATATTGTCTGCTATCCTGCCAAAACTCTTGGTACGGCGCCTTTGGCTGAGATCCTCAAGGGCGGTGCTGATAAGGTGCTGGAGGCCGGTGCTTTGCTTGTTGGCGGACATAGTGTGGAGGACAACGAACCTAAATATGGCCTCTCAGTTACTGGTTTTGTTCACCCTCAGCAGCTGATTACCAATAGTGCGGCGCAAATTGGTGATGCCTTAGTCCTAACCAAACCACTTGGTTCTGGTTTGATCATGACAGCGGTAAAAGCAGAGATGGCTGGCAGCGGTGAGTTGGAGGCGGCGGTACAGACAATGATCACATTAAACAAAGAGGCAGCAGCGGTGATGACTGAAATTGGCGTCTCTGCGGCTACTGATATTACTGGTTTTGGCCTTTTAGGCCATGCCAGGGAACTGGCGCTGGCCAGTGGTGTAGCTATAGAATTATCATTTGGCAGGATCCCGCTTCTGCCCGGGGCTTTACGTGCTGCGGAAATGGGACTGGTTCCTGGTGGTGCCTATGCCAATCGGGAGTATGTGGCAGATGGCCTGCAAGTGGTTGGGCCGGCAGTTGGGGATCGTGAACTAGATGTCTTATGTGATCCCCAGACTTCTGGTGGACTGTTGATCAGCGTGCCTGCCGCCAAGGAAGCAGCTCTAATACAAACTTTAGCCGCACGTGATGTGCCGGCGGCAGTAATTGGTCGCGTCACGGCAGGTGCAGCAGGTCAGATCAAGGTCTTAGCGTAAAACTTATAAAAGTTGGGGGTTTCAGGATGACAGAAAAACAGGGTTTTCTGGCAAGAAAGAATATTGTTTTTTCACTGGAGCGTTATTTTATTGATGCTCTGGGGGCGATGGCGCTTGGTCTATTTTCCTCACTAATTGTTGGCCTGATCTTAGCAACGCTTGGGGAACAGTTGACCGCATTAATAGGTGCAAACGCTATTTTTACTTTTTTAATCAACAGTGGTAAAACAGCCCAAAGTATGATGGGGCCAGCAATTGGCATTGCTGTAGCTTATGGTCTCAAAGCACCGCCTTTAGTGCTCTTTGCTAGTGTGATTACCGGTGCGGCCGGAGCATCATTGGGCGGTCCAGCCGGCAGTTTTGTGGCGACTGTTTTTGGTGCGGAATTTGGCAAGGCAGTCTCTAAAGAAACAAAAGTGGATATCATTGTTGCGCCTGCGGTTACGATTTTAGCCGGCTTGCTAGCAGCAGCGGTGGTAGGACCCTGGGTAAACAACTTTATGCAGAGTTTTGGACAGTTAATTATGCGCGCGACAGAATTACAGCCTATTCCTATGGGTATCATTGTTTCTGTCTTAATGGGCTTGGCGCTAACTGCACCCATTTCCAGTGCCGCCTTAGCCATTATGATGAATCTCTCAGGGTTGGCCGCTGGTGCCGCCACCGTAGGTTGTTCAGCGCAGATGATTGGTTTTGCCGTGGCCAGTTACCGGGAAAATGGTTGGGGTGGACTGATTGCCCAAGGGGTTGGCACTTCCATGCTGCAGGTGCCTAACATTGTGCGTAATCCCTGGATTGTTGTGCCTCCCACTTTGGCTTCAGCTCTCATCGGGCCGCTAGCGACAACCATTTTAAAAATGTACAATAACCCAGCTGGTGCTGGGATGGGGACCAGTGGTTTTGTGGGACAGTTTGGTACAGCAACAGTAATGGGTTTTACCATGCCAGTTTTGTTTAAGATTATTTTGCTGCATTTTCTTTTACCCGCTATTTTGACCTTATTCTTTAGCGAGTGGCTGCGCAAAAGCGGCCGTATTAAGCCTGGGGATTATGAATTAAAATTATAGTAACCCTAAAACTGCAAAATAAAATTATCCAGACAAAAAAGCTGGCAGAGGACAAGCTCTGTCAGCTTTTTTTGAGGCTGCCGACCGGCAGCCTTATTTTATTCTCAATCATCCATCACATTTTGGTCTGAACGTTTGTAGGCCAACAATATAACTTCACCATTTTGCGATAGCGTTTTTTCTACATCACGGATTTTACTAATCTCGTTGTCCGGCATTATCGCAAATTCATAGTTTGTTTCACGGTGACACATCGACTACACCTCCTTTCCATTACTGGTTTTAGTATCTGGTGAAGGTAAATTTGTTATGCATAAAAATAGCAATTCCATTTAAGCTTTGCCCTACATATTATAAGGAGAACAATTTTTTTGAACTTTTGTTTACTGAAGGGAGTTTACAGTCAATGAGTGGTTTTATTGGACTCTGGAATAAAACTAGTAGTCGTCTAGAGCGTGATCTTGATGCAGTGACGGCAGCGATGCGACACCGCGGGCCAGATGAAGCTGATTCCCTTTATCTTGGCTCGGTAGCTTTAGGCTCTCGTCGTTTAAAAATTATGGATTTGTCTGCACGCGGACGCCAGCCCATGCTGAATGAGGACGGGACCCTAGCACTCATCTTTGATGGTAAAATCTATAACTACCGAGAGTTACGTGAAGGATTACTCTTACGCGGCCATGTTTTTCGCAGTGACAGTGACTACGAGGTCGTCTTGCATTTATATGAAGAAGAAGGTGAAGCCTGCGTAACTAAACTACGGGGAATGTTTGCTTTTTGTCTGTATGATCAACGCAACAAACAGCTCTTTGGCGCACGGGATCATTTTGGCATTAAACCACTGTATTATACGGAAACAGCAGACTATTTTGCTTTAGCTTCAGAGGCCAAGGCTTTTACCAAACTGCCTGCTTTTCGGGTGCAGCCCAATGCTGCAGCAATTCCTCATTACTTAACTTTTCAATATGTACCTGAACCAGAGACAATGTTTGCCGGTGTTTATAAAATTCCACCTGCCCATAGCTTTAAGTGGCGTGAAGGCAAATTAAGCCTGACACGCTATTGGCAGATTGCCTTTGCGCCGCAGGACAGACCGTTAGAAGAACTTCTCGAGGGAACGCAAGCAATAATGCGCGAATCTGTACGTCTACATACTCAAGCTGAGGTGCCGTGGGGAGCATTTTTATCCGGAGGCATTGACTCCACTGTGATTGTGGCGTTGCTGCGTGAATTGGGACCTGTGTCTACTTATAGTGTAGGTTATGAGGAAGAAGGTTACAGCGAACTATCAGACGCGGCAGCGACGGCTCGTTACTTGGAAACTAACCATCATGAATATGTCATCGGTGCTGAGGAGTATTGGCGTAATTTACCGCAGCTGGTCTGGCACTTTGATGACCCAGTGGCTGATCCGGCAGGGATTGCTTTATATTATGTGGCACGGCTAGCCAGCAAGGATATAAAAGTTGCCTTGTCAGGAGAAGGCGCAGATGAACTCTTTGGCGGGTACGGTATCTATAAAGAGCCTGGTGATTTAAAATTAGCCCAACATTTACCACAGCCGCTGCTGGCAGCAGCAGCAAAACTTTGGCCTGGTTTTTTGCCCGGGAAGAACTTTTTACGTCGTGCGGCAACCCCCTTAGAAAATAGGTTTTTTGGCAATGCCTGCATCTTTAATGAGGCCGAGAAACAAAAAATATTGAAGCAAAAGAGATTCGCCCCGGCTACAGTAATCACGGCTCCGCTGTACCGGCAAATGGCAGCTTTTGATGATGTGACAAAAATGCAGTATGTAGATCTGCATACTTGGGCGGTTGGTGATATCCTGGTTAAAGCAGACAAGATGACGATGGCCAATAGTTTGGAGCTGCGGGTCCCATTTTTAGATCAGCAGGTCTTTGAATATGCGGCGGCCATTCCCTCAGCCTATAAAATTAAAGGCGGCATGACAAAATATGTGCTGCGGCAAGCCTTTGCTGAACTTCTGCCGCCGGAAGTGATTAAACGGCCCAAACGTGGTTTTCCTGTTCCCACACGTGTGTGGCTGCGTGGACCGTTAGCAAAAGAGGTAGCGGAGCTGCTTAATACGCCGCTCTTAGCCCAGTATTTTAACCGTGCCTATATACGTACTTTGCTGGCAGAACATCGTGAGGGCCAGGCAGACCATAGCCGGAAAATATGGGTGCTGGTGATTTTGGCCTTATGGCTGCAGCAATTTGCCAACTAGTAAGCAGAGGGGTACGCCGAGTACCCTCTGCTGATTTAAGGCTTGCGCTGCCGGCGGCAGGCTTTCTTTCTGGCTGTTTAGGCAGCCAGGATGAAAGAAAGTTCATTTTTTGGACACACTTTGTTCACTTGTCTCACCACACTGGGTGGTATACTCGTGGTAGGTAAATCTGCCCAAGTTTCACCAGCAGGAGTGTCGAGGATGTTGAACCAAGTTGTAGTTAAAAACTTAAGCAAAGCTTATCAACGTCGTAAACTATTTACCGATGTTTCCTTAACTATCCCTGATAATTCTGTGCTTGTGGTCCTGGGCCCCAATGGCGCAGGTAAAACAACTTTCCTGCGCATCCTTTGTGGGTTAACCCCTGCGACTTCAGGGCAAGTGGATATTATGATTAACGGACAAATCTTGACGGCCGGTCAGCGACGTGCGCAGCTTGGTCTGGTAACTCCGGAGCTAGAATTGTACGGTGAATTGTCAGCAGTCGAGAACCTGGAGTTTTTTGCCGGGGTGCGTGAGTTGCCCTTTTCCCGGCAGCAGGCGCGGGAGTTATTAGCATTTGTGGGGTTAAAGGGGCGTGGGCATGACTTCTTAAAGACATACTCCTCCGGCATGAAACAGCGGATAAAATATGCTTATGCTCTGCTGCATCAACCCCATATCTTGGTCTTAGACGAGCCAACCTCTAATCTTGATGAAGCAGGGGTAGCACTTGTGGATACCATTATCCGCCAGCAAAAAGAGCGTGGGATTGTGATCATGGCGACCAATGAACCGGGGGAGGTGGCCTACGGTGATCAAACCTTTACGCTGGCTTAAACAAGGACTAGCTATTTGGCGCAAAGATCTCCGCATCGAATTTCGCACTCGTTATACTTATAGTGCTTTAGTGATGTTTGCCATCACCACTCTAGTCACGGTTAGCTTTTCCATTGGGGGTTTTGTTACAGATACTGATATTACGGCAGCTTTACTGTGGATTATCCTCTTTTTTTCGGCAATGGCCGGATTAGCCCGCACCTTTGTCGCCGAAGAAGAAACGGGTACAGCAACCGCACTAAAAATGGCAGCGCAGCCCGAGCCGGTTTTGCTTGGCAAGTATCTCTTTAATGTCACTATCTTATTAAGCCTGACCGTGTTGGTAGTACCGCTTTTTATTATGATGCTGAACTTAAGTATTGCCCTGCCACTGGCCTTTGTAGCTGCAGTAGTTTTGGGCTCACTTGGTTTGGCCGGCGCCAGCACTATTCTGGCAGCCATTGTGGCCAAAGCGGGAGCTAAAAGCTCGCTCATGACTGTCCTAGCTTTTCCAGTTTTATTACCGTTGCTATTTGCGGCGATTAGCGCCACCCGGGCAGCTCTAGGTGGAGGATTGGCGGCAGATGTTACGGCTGACTTATTAATGTTATTCTTTTATAATGGGGTGGCGCTGGCAGCTTCGCTGCTGCTTTTTGAGTATGTTTGGAACGAATAAAGATACGTGATAGCTTGTGATAATGATAACAGCGGATGGAGGGCGAAAGATGTTCTGGCAAATTATTTTAGGAATCTGGATGGTGGGTGTAATTATCGCCTCTTTTTTATACATGCCGGCAACACAAGGTCTGGGAGAGACAGGCCGTATTTTGATCTACCATGTACCGTCAGCGTGGATAGCCGTCTTGGCGTACTTAATGGCGATGGTAAATTCTCTTGGCTATTTGCGTCAGGGGGATCTGCGCTGGGATCGTCAAGCACAGGTTAATGCAGAATTAGGTACAATTTTTTGTATACTCGCCACCGTTACCGGTGCGATCTGGAGCCGCGGTGCCTGGGGACAGTATTGGAATTGGGACCCGCGCCAGACTTCTATTACAGTCTTATTAATGATTTATGCTGCTTATTTTGTGCTGCGCAGTGCGATCCCTGATGCTGATCGCAGAGCTAGGTTAGCTGCTGTTTATGCGATTTTGGCTTTTTTAACTGTACCGTTTCTTGTTTTTATTGTGCCGCGTGTTTATGTCTCCCTGCACCCAGATTTAATTAATCTTGAAAACCGCTCCTTTGATATGGATCGTAAAATGCTGGTAGTTTTTCTTTCCTCGCTGCTTGGTTTTACAGGTCTTTATGCCTGGATGTATAAGGTGCAGATGCGACTGGAAAATTTACTTTATGCCATAGACATGAAGAGGGGGGAGTAGGATGGCTGAAGGTTTATCTTATGTGTTAGCAGTGACTTTAATTACTTGGCTTGGTCTATTTTTCTATTTATTGCGGGTTGATTTAAAGGTGAAGGAGGCAGAGCGGCGTGAAGAGATATGATAAAATAGTCCTCCTAATCTTACTGGTAGTCTTTGGTGTGGGCATCTTTATGACTGCGCGCAATGCCCTCAGCACTTATGTTACCTTTGCAGAAGCTAAAGCTACGGAACGTGCTGTGCAGGTGAAAGGCCTCGCTGTGGCAGGTACCCTGGAGGAGCTTGCTGACGGCGAATATGTTTTCCAGATGGAAGATCAAAATGGTGAAGTGGCACGTGTTGTGGCCAGCGGTCAGGCACCCGACAATCTATTTGCAGCGGAAAGCGTAGTAGCGAAAGGCAAATATAGCGGTGCAGACTTTCTGGCAGATAACATCTTGGTCAAGTGCCCATCCAAATATGAAGCGGAAGAACATCCAGATGAGATTGAAAAATAATCAGCTAGCAACCGCTGATGATGGCAGAGTGAGGAGGGGACAATCTTGACAAAAGAAACACCTAAAACAGCGGTAAAAAGCCCACTGCAGCAGCTGCTGAATTTCTTGAGTTCGATGCAGCTAGGCATCATTTTACTTTTGTTACTGGCTGTAATTTCAGTCTTTGCTACACTGAAAGAGAATGAAACAGCTATAACCAGCATCTATCATTCTTGGTGGTATCTTGGCATGATGGCTTTTACGGCCCTAAACTTACTTTTATGTACTGCCCGACGGATTAAACCAGTGACAAAGCTTGCTTTTCACCCCCATAAACTGACTTCACCGGCAGCACTACGTCAAATGCCTCACCATTATGAGCTAAAAATGGAGAAGGTCACAGCAGAAGCAGCGTTGGCGCAGGCAGAAGCTGCCTTTAAAAAGAACGGTTTGCAGGTAGAAGTTACTGCTGGCCAGCAGGGCCGGGTTTTGTTTGCCGAACGCGGTAAAATCGGCTACTTTGGTTCTTTGGTGACTCATCTTAGTTTACTTGTAATCTTACTGGGCGCCATGTATGGTTCACTGACGGGCTTTGAAGCTCGTAACGGCGGTCTGGCCGGAGATCATTTCCATGTGGAACAAGGCGACTTCCGTGTAGATATCAAGGATGTCAAGATGGAGCAGGAAGCTGACCCGACAGTGCGGCCGCGTGTCTTTAGTGAGTTGGTTATCACTAGGGATGACCAACCGTTATCTGAAGGCACAGTTGCTATTAATCAACCGCTGCGTTTTAACGGCAATACGATTTACCATACTACTTTTCGCTATGTTTCAGATGTTGTAGCCACAGACCTGGCTACTGGTAAAGAACAGCAATTAAAGTTATGGGATATTGATCAACTGCAGCTGGATGAAGAAGGTAAGGTTATCCTGCATGTGATGCAGTTTTTCCCCAATTTTTCCATGCACGGGGGCGGTGTACCGTACTCCAAGAACTATTTGCCTGAAAACCCAGTATTGGCAGGGTTACTGATCGAGAATAACAAGGCGGTACGTAATGTTTTTCTCATATTAAATGAGCCAGAAGTGATTAAAACCAGCACTGGTGAGATAGAGCTGCTGATGACCGGTTTTGAGAATGCAGCAGTTTTTACAATTACACGAAATTTAGGACGGCCTATTCTTTTTACCGGTGCCGTGCTGCTTATCCTGGGGCTATATTTAAGTTTCTTTACTTTTCCCCGTCGCTTTTGGGCGGTCTTCGCTCAGGAAAGTAACTCCTTGATTATTGGTGGTCGCAGCCGTAACCGTCTGCTCCTAGAGCAAGAATTAGAGCAGATAAATCAGGAAATAAGCAAAGGGGGAGAAGCACGTGTCTAGCTATATTCAAGTGTCTCCTATGGGATTATTTTGGGAGAACACATTTTTTAATCTGGCGCTGGTGACATATTTGTTTGCTACCTTGTGCTATGTGGCGCATTTGCTGGGTAAAAAGCAGCTTGGACGTTTTGCCTCCTATATTCTACGAGTGTCATTCTTACTTCACACCGGTTTTATTGTTACGCGGGCGCTTAATGTGCAGCGCGTACCATTTGTGGGGAGTTTCGAATTTGGCAATATGTTTGTGTGGGCGACTGTTTTAGTTTATTTATGGACAGAATGGCGGATGAAAGAGCAATATTATGCTGTCGGCGCCTTTGTGACGCCGCTGGCGATGCTTTATCTAGGTTACCTAACGGTAGTGCCGCGGCTATTTCCCGCTATTCGTATCAGCCGTGCGCATACCCAGCTGGCACCAGTCCTGCAAAATAACTGGTTAACGGTGCACGTTAGTGCTTCGATTTTTGGTTATGCCGGCTTCACACTAGCTTTTGCCGCAGCGATCATGTGGCTGCTTAAAGTTAATCTTAAAGCAGATCATCTCATCACCCGTAACCTGCCCCAGAGTAAAACGCTGGAAGAGTACATGTATCGTGGCGCTGCTTTTGGCTTTCTCTTTCAAAGCGTGATGATTATCACCGGTGCCATTTGGGCGGATATTTCCTGGGGCCGCTATTGGGGCTGGGATCCCAAGGAGATGTGGGCTTTAATTACCTGGTTTGTCTATGCTGTCTACCTACACGCTCGTTTTACCCGCGGCTGGACAGGTTTGCGTACAATAGCGCTAGTGATGATCGGCTGGGTTTGCATGGTCTTCACCTGGGTAGGTGTGGCCTGGTTACTAACCGGTCTGCATTCCTTCGGTTAAACCAACCGAGTATAAAAAAGAGTAATTCGTGACCTTCAAAACTAATAAGGCAAGAACCCTTCGTTCAAGGGTTCTTGCCTTATTTATCTTTATCCAGAGCCGTGTACTTCTCTTGTCTGCCAGAGGGTTTCAGCTTATGAATATTAATGGCTAGCTTATTGATGGGTTGGCAAATGGTTTTATTAAATATATAATGTTTATATATTAGGTTTATAGTTTCTTAACTGTGGAAAAATGAACACAGGAGGTGAAGTCCGTGGAACAAGTTGGACTTGTTGTTGAAGTAAAGGATGATAAAGCTATTGTTGCTGTACAACGCCATAATGTATGCACAAAATGCGGCGGCTGCGGTGTCGCAGTTTCCGGACGTGGTGAAACACATTTGGAGGCACTAAATAAAGTTAATGCCAATCTAGGACAAACAGTGAAGATTTATAGTGATACCTCGCATATTCTTACGGCGTCTTTTATGGTGTACATAGTGCCGCTGCTGGCTTTGTTATTAGGGCTTTTTATCGGACAGCAGTTAGATGGTACAGCAGGCGGCTTCCGTTTTGATATTTTGCTAGGTGCTGCTTTCCTCCTGCTTTCCTATCTTTTAGTGCGTGGTTATGATCGCAAAGTTGCCAGCAGGCAGCTCGAGGTTTCAGTAATTGAGATTCTGCCCGAACCATATACAGGACCGGAGGATGAGCAATGCTAGTATTAGGGATCGCGGGGAGCCCCCGGAGGAAGGGTAATACGGAGATATTGTTGGATGAAGCATTGGCTAGCGCTAAGCAAGCTGGCGCCGAGGTAGAGAAAGTCGTCTTAAGTACACTGGATTTTTCTCCTTGTATTTCCTGTGGAGAGTGTGAAAAAACTGGGGAGTGCATCTTTAAGGATGACATGCAGGATGTATATAAAAAAATAGGGGCAGCTGATGTCATGATTTTTGCCTCACCAAATTATTTTTACAATGTTTCTGCTTGGGCCAAGAAAGCTATTGATCGCTCACAGGCCTTATGGGCAAGAAACCATATTTTAAAAGATCCACGTTTCAGGCAAGGTAAAAAAGGCTACTTTATCAGCGTGGCTGCGACTAAAGGAGCTCGCCTGTTTAAAGGTAGTATTTGGACGATGCAGTACTTTTTTGAAGCTGTGGGCTATAAAATGGCCGGACGTTTGCTGGTACGAGCTGTCGACGGCAAAGGCGACATTCTCAAAGAACCACAGTATTTAGAGGCTGCTAGGAAGTTAGGGCTGGAAGCTGCCAGCGAATAAACTGTAAGTTGAAATAACGGCATTTCCCGCAGCAGGGAAGTGCCGTTTTCTGTCAAATAGGTAATAGATATAATTATACAAAGCAAGGGAGTACTCATCATGCGTTTGCTGGTAAAATATCTCCTTTATCTTTTCACTTCTTTAATCCTGCTCATTATGCTGGCCCTGCCGACTACTGCCGATAGCCCGCAGCATGAACCGCCGGCAGCAGTTCCGATTGAGACTACGGTATCTCCGGCGATGGTTAGGCTGGGTTATGCGGCTTTGAGAGGACACTTTACTGCGTTTCGCAGCGTGGCGGAAACAGAAAGGCTCCTTGGCAGTACAACGACTGCACTGTCACAGCAGCAATTTTATCAGATCTTGGCCAGAACGCCTAACGAACAGCTGACAGCGGCGCCGCGGGAATACTTTTTGGGTATTGAGGGGGAAATACTACCTTTGGAGGCGTGGGCCCAATTAGGAATTGTTGAGGTGCCGGGTACGCGCTTGTTTAAAGCGGCAGAGCAGGTAAGCTGGCAGGCTGCACAGCAGGATTTGGCAAGAGCAGTATTCCCGCAGCTGCGTCTGCAGAATGAACCGGCGGTGGTGTCACCGCAGCAGGTTTATTCCTACCAGCAGCTGGAAGAGGATCTGCAGCGTTTAGTGACGTCCTATCCAGAACTGCTAAAACTGCAGGTGATAGGGGAGTCGGTAGAGGGACGTGCAATTTATGCCTTGCGTTTAGGTGAGGGTGAAGAGGAGATCATTCTTGATGCGGCAATTCATGCCTCGGAATGGCTGACGGCACCTCTGGTGATGAAACTGGCTGAAGAGTATGCACATCATGCCCATTACCAAACGGATTTTGCTTCACATGATGTCGCAGCACTCCTCAAGGAAGTATCTTTTTGGTTTATACCGATGGTGAATCCCGATGGTCTAAACTTGGTGCAAGCTGGCCCCCAAGCGATTACCAATGGGGCTTTAGTGGAGCAAATGCTGGCGGCTAGTGAGGAGATTGAGAGTTTTAAGGCCTGGAAGGCCAACATCCGCGGTGTTGATCTTAACCGTCAGTTCCCCATCTCTTGGGAGGTTTTAGAGAATGTGCAGGAGGAACCGGCGCCAAGCCATTTTAAAGGTTTTACCCCGTTGTCTGAACCGGAAGCGCGCGCTTTATCTGAATTTGCCTTAGCACGGCAGCCGCTGCTGACACTTTCTTTTCATCAACAGGGAGAATGGCTCTTTTGGTATCATAAGCAAAAAGGAGCGCAGTTTGACCGTGATCAGCGCTTGGCAGCGGCGTTAGCTGCGCTGACAGGTTACCGTTACCAGTACTATGATGATAACGGAGGCAAGTATATGGACTTTGTGATCCAGGAGCTGGGCGTTCCCGCGATTACTGTGGAGGTGGGCACAGTAGTCGGTGATCTACAGCAGTGGCCGCGGATCTGGCAGCAGGTACGAACCTTACCCCTAGTGGCAGCTAAATTAAGGCTTCAAGACCAGTAAAAGCAGGAGTTGTGGTGAGCTGCTCATTGACAGAGTTTATAACCTATGATAAACTTTCTGCAAACTTATACATGCCTCACCACAAGGTGAGGTAGAGGCGCGGTGAACAAAAGTACTGCTTAGGAGAAGGGGAATTCCATGAACAAGCAGAAAAGGGGACACCGCCGAAGCCCCTGCAAGTATTTCCCTAGGACAGGCGGCTGGATCGTCAGTGAATAACTGCCGGTTTGTCATCGTTTTGTGCCCTTGACAGGCGATGAAGAGCTATCTCACGAAAGGGTTTGAGGCTGTATGTCTGGATATTGGTGGACCGACAGCAGCATGTCGGTCTTTCTGTCTATCAAACAAAAGGAGGCACGCGATGTTTCTATCTGGCACAATGCTGATTAATGAACAGGGTCATCTAGAAATTGGCGGGTGTGATACAGTGGCACTGGCTAAACAGTTTGGCACGCCGCTTTATGTGATGGATGAAGAATTAATTCGGCACAATTGCGGTATTTATCGTGATACCTTCTCCCGCCTGTATCCCCACAGTCAAGTAGCGTATGCAGGCAAAGCTTTTTTAACCACGGCGATGTGCCGCTTGCTGGACGAAGAGGGTTTGGCTCTTGATGTAGTTTCAGGCGGCGAGATTTTTACGGCGCTAACGGCAGGGTTCCCGGCAGCCAAAATGATTTACCACGGCAATAATAAAACACCCGCTGAAATCAAACAGGCTTTGGCCGTTGGCGTGGGCAGGTTTGTGGTAGACAGTATTTCTGAACTAGAACTGTTGGAGAGTATAGCGGCCGCAGCCGGCAAGAAAGCGAATATTTATTTTCGCATCAAACCTGGGATTGAGGCGCATACACACCATTATATTCAAACAGGGCAGCTGGATTCAAAGTTTGGTCTTGGTCTTGCCGATGGTCAAGCTTTAGCTGCGGTAAAAATGGCTTTACAGATGAAACATCTAGTACTGCAAGGTCTGCATTGTCATATTGGTTCACAGATTTTTGATTTAAAACCCTTTCATTTAGCAGCGCAGGTAATGATGGATTTTATGGCAGAAATTAATAATGAAACTGGTTATGTGATTAAGGAACTTGATTTGGGCGGTGGTGTAGGTATCCGTTATCTGCAAAGTGATGCCCCGCATCCTGTAAGCGACTTTTTAGAGTTAATTACCACTACCGTTAAAGAAAAGGCCGCAGCGCATAATTTATCCTTACCTAAGCTGTTGGTGGAACCGGGTCGTTCTATTGTCGGCGAAGCAGGAACTACACTGTATACAGTAGGTACGATCAAAGATATTCCCGGCATTCGCCGCTATGCAGCAGTAGATGGGGGGATGATGGATAATCTGCGGACAGCATTATATGAAGCAAAATATGAAGCACTCGTTGCCAATCGCGCCCTTGAGGAAGCAGAGGAGACAGTTTCGATTGCCGGTAAGGCTTGTGAGTCCGGAGATATGCTGATTTGGGATATTAAGCTGCCTAAACTGGCACGGGGGGATTTATTAGCGGTACTGTCTACCGGTGCTTATCATTATTCCATGGCTAATAACTACAATCGTTTTACCAGGCCGCCAGTTGTTTTTGTTTATCGTGGGCAGGCCGACTTGGTCGTAGCGCGGGAGTCGTATGAGGATCTTGTCCGTAATGATCTCATGCCGGCACGAATGCAGCGAGCAGCCCATAAAATAGCAGAGTAGTAAGGTGTTTTCTTGTAACTAATGTTGGGGAGCAGCCTCAGCCGGCTGAGGAAAATTAAAATACTTATGGGGGTAATGAAGTGAAAAAGTATAATGTAGCTGTTGTTGGTGCCACTGGTATGGTTGGTCAGTCTTTGGTACAAGTGCTTGAGGAGCGTAATTTTCCTGTTGGTGAGCTGAAGTTGTTAGCTTCAGCACGCTCTGTAGATACCCAGGTTGAAGTTATGGGTCGGACCTTTACGGTGGAAGAGGCTTGCCCGGAGGCGTTTGACGGCGTGGATGTCGCCTTTTTCAGTGCCGGAGAAGCCGTAAGTCTGGCCTTGGCTCCGGAAGCAGTACGTCGCGGTACAGTAGTGATTGACAATAGTAATGCGTTCCGCATGGATGAAGGCCTGCCTTTGGTTGTGCCAGAAGTAAATCCAGAGCAATTAGCCAACCATCAGGGGATAATTGCTAACCCCAACTGCTCCACTATTCAATTAGTGGTGGCACTGCAGCCACTACAAAAAGCAGCCGGTTTAAAACGTGTTGTTGTCGCTTCGTACCAAGCTGTTTCCGGTGCAGGCAAAGAAGCAGTAGATGAATTAACGGCACAAACCCAGGCAGTACTGAATGGCGCCGAGGCTATGCCTAGGGAGCGCTTCCCCCATGCGAACGCCAAAGTGCAGCATCAAATGGCCTTTAACATGGTACCGCAAATTGATGCCTTCCTTGAAGATGGTTATACCAAAGAAGAAATGAAGATAATTAAGGAAAGCCAAAAAATCATGGGCTTACCAGATTTAAAAATTACTTCCACCACTGTACGCGTACCAGTAATTTATGGGCACTCCGAAGCAGTGAGTGTGGAATTTGAGCGTCCTATTACCCCAGAAGAAGTGCGGGAAGTTTTACGCAACGCTCCAGGTATTGTCGTGATGGATGACCCGGCAGAACTGCTTTATCCCATGCCGCAAGACCTGGCTGGCCGTGATGAAGTATTTGTGGGTCGTATTCGTGTTGACTATTCAGTTCCTTATGGTGTCAATATCTGGGTGGTGGCTGATAATATCCGTAAAGGTGCAGCTACCAACTCTATTCAAATTGCAGAAACATTAATCGCACGCGGCCAATTGTAGGGGGGAAGACGTTGCAAATCGTAGTACAAAAGTTCGGCGGGACCTCTGTTGCCAATCCCGCGCTGCGCAAAGAAGTGGTGAAGCGGGTGCGTGACGCACAAGCGGCAGGTTTTAAACCTGTCGTTGTTGTTTCAGCGATGGGCCGTTTAGGTGAGCCCTACGCAACTGATACGCTCAAGGAGTTAATGCTCAAAACCAGTGAACAGACAGAACCTTCCCTGCGTGACATGGATCTGATTATGGCTTGTGGCGAAATCATTTCTGCCGTAGTAATGTCTTCCACGCTGTGCGCCAATGGTATTCCTTCTTTAGCCTTGACCGGAGGCCAGGCTGGTTTAGTGACGGATGGCAACTATGGCAGCGCCCAGGTAGATGAGTTTCAACCAGAGCGGTTAATGGCTCATTTACGTAACGATGAAGTAGTGGTGGTAGCGGGCTTCCAGGGCGAAACAGCAGAAGGCGAAATTAACACTTTAGGTCGTGGCGGCAGTGACACCAGTGCGGTAATTTTAGGAGCTGGTTTAGGGGCCCAAAGAGTAGAAATTCATACTGACGTTAACGGCATTATGACTGCTGATCCCCGACTGGTAGCTAATGCCCGGATTATTGATCATCTTACTTATAATGAAGTTTGTCAGTTAGCCTATGAAGGGGCTAAAGTTATTCATCCCCGGGCAGTGGAAGTGGCGATGCAGTATAATGTACCGCTGATTGTGAAGCATTTAAGTGAAGATGAAGCCGGCACAGTAATTAGTAATGAAGTGATTGCGTCTCGTGAGGCGCATTTTCACAAAGTAAGCCGTGTGATTACTGGCATTGCGCATATTCCAGGCTTGGTACAGATCTTTGTGGAAATGGCAACGGAAGATGCCGAAGCTGAATTGGAGCTTTTTGACCAGTTGGCAAAAGCGCATATTTCCCTCGATATGATTTCTATTTTCCCGGAGCGTAAGAGCTTTACGATCGTTGAAGCTGATCTGGCGAATACAGAAAGCATTTTAGAAAGTCTTGGTTTAACTTACCGTGTGGTCAATAATTGCGCGAAAGTAGCTGTGGTAGGTTTAGGTATGCGTAATCTGCCAGGGGTAATGGCTAGTGTAGTTAAGGCTTTGAGGGACGCCAGAATCAGGATTTTACAAACGGGCGACTCCAATATCACCATTTCCCTGTTGATTAATGAAGACGATCTTTCAGAAGCACTTTGCACACTACATGAACACTTTCATTTATCTTCGCCACCCAGTGAAGATGAAAATGTTTTAGCTTAATTTTTCTTTAAGCAAGCCAACGGAGTGATCATCCTAAAAGCACTAAAAATCAGGTTTAACCGCCTGATTTTTTTGTGTATTTTTCTGTGTGAACAACATGATTTGCTGATTTTGTGTTAATTTCAACGGCAGCAAAATGTACGGCTTGCCGCTGAACTTGATGCTTTGTTCTCCTATCTAGTATAGAAAACATCATACTGGGAATAATTACCTACATTGAGGCATCTTTGCTTTAATGTGGGCTTTTATTTTTATCACACTGTGAGTTTAACTAAAGAGGTGAAGATATGAAGAGCAAAGGAAAAGGTCCTTTAACCATTTTAGCGGTTGTTTTATTGCTGCTTCTGCAAAATGGTTACGCTGCAGCACAGCCTAGCAAGGTGGTGGCGGATGCACCGACAATTGCAGTGGAAAGTGCTTTTCTCCCTACCTATTTACAACAGCTGCAAGAGCAGCTGGCAGATTGGGCCGCGGCGACAGCTTTACGGCATACTATTGCCCGCGGGGAAACCCTAAATATGATTGCTAAAGAATACGGAATCAGCCTTGAACAATTGATTAATGACAATAACATTAATAACCCTAATATAATTTATGTGGGGCAAGTACTGACGTTTAGCGAAGAAAAAGATAATTCCCAGGACAGTGAGGCTTTGCTGACCCATACGCTGCAACGAGGGGAAACGGTCTGGGAGTTGGCTAAACATTACAATGCTCAAGTCTCCGCAATCCTGACGGCCAATAAGATTACCGATCCCACAAAGCTAGAGGTAGGCAGAGAGTTAGTCATTCCCCAGGGAAGTAAACCCAGCGGCAGCAAAAATACAACCAGGGTCCTTGCGGCGCGCGGCAGTGACAGTACCTCCCAGAGCAGTGGCAGTAATGAACGCCGGGTAATCTCCCGCAACGGGCGCAATATTAGTTTTACGCAGGGCTACAAAGTATCGGCAACAGCCTACTGTGCGGGCACGGCAGCTAGCGGCTGCCCCATTGACAGTAAAGGGCGCAGTGTTTGTACAGGCAGCTATAATGACGGCATTACGGCAAGCGGCCGTCGGGCTGTGGCTGGTGATGGCAGTGAAGCAAATCCTCATCTTGTCGCGGTTGACCCCAAAACTATTCCTTTAGGGAGTCGTCTCTATATTGATGATTACGGCTTTGCTGTTGCTGCTGATACAGGCGGGGCGATTAAAGGGAAACGCCTTGATCTTTTACTGCCCAGCCATCAAACTGCTCTTAAGTTTGGGCGCCGGCAATTGCAAATTTATCTTTTGCCGCAGTAACAGAAAATTTGTCTTGACAAGACTGCCAACAAGCGATAAATTAGCACTAATATGAAAATGCAATGACAGGGAAATAGTAGGCAGGACAGCAGGATTACAGAGAGCCGGTGGTGGCTGCAAACCGGTATCCGCGTCAGACTGAAAATACCCCCTGGAGCGGCGAACCGAACTGTAGTAGGCTTCGACGGAGATCCTACCGTTACCTAGGATTAGGCATAACCCACACTGGGCGTGCTGAAATTGAGCGGGTTTATTGATAAACCAATTTGGGTGGTACCGCGGAATTATTCCGTCCCTTCTTCAAGGGGCGGATTTTTGTTTGCTTTTATATTTTTTTCTGCTGCTGCTAGCCGCTGTATAAGCTTGGCAGAGGAAAATTGGGAGTAAGCTTTTTAAACGATAAGAGATTGCTTGTTGTAGTTTGGTGATTATGGTAGGAGAAAGTATGATAAACTAAAAAGAATTAAGGAGGATCAGAAACTGTGGTAATTGTCATGCAATCAGGGGTAAAGACGGAGGAAATTCAGCAGGTAGTAGCACGGTTAGAAGAGGTAGGCTTAGGGGTACATTTATCAGAGGGGAAGTTTCGCACGATTATTGGTGCTATTGGAGATGAGACGCTGGTGAGGCAAATGAGTTTGGAAGCACTGCCTTTTGTAGAAAAGGTGTTGCCCATTACACAACCATTTAAGCTGGTGAGTCGTGAATTTCAACAAGAAAACTCTGTCTTTACAGTGGGTGATTGCACCATTGGTGATCAGCAGGTGGTGTTGATGGCTGGTCCGTGTGCGGTGGAAAGTGAGGAGCAGCTGCTGGCGGCAGCAGAAGGTGTTAAAGCCGCTGGTGCCCAAATTTTACGGGGCGGGGCTTTTAAACCACGTACTTCACCTTATGCCTTCCAGGGGTTAGAGAAGGAAGGGCTTAAACTTTTAGCCCGGGTGCGAGAGCAAACTGGTTTACCGATAGTGACTGAAGTTATGGATCAACATACTGTCGGGTTAGTAGCAGAATACGCTGATATTTTGCAGGTGGGAACGAGAAACATGCAAAACTTTCATATGCTGCGCGAATTGGGCAAACTGGATAAACCAATTCTCTTAAAAAGAGGTTTATCTGCCACTATTGAAGAATGGCTGATGGCTGCCGAATACATTATGTCCAGTGGTAATCACCAGGTGATCCTTTGTGAGCGTGGTATTCGCACTTTTGAAACATACACCCGCAATACTTTAGATTTAAGTGCAGTGCCTGTGGTGAAGCATTTAACTCATCTGCCAGTGATTGTTGATCCTAGCCACGGCACAGGCAGTTGGCGCTGGGTGCCCAGTATGAGCCGGGCAGCTGTAGCCGCTGGTGCTGATGGGGTAATGATAGAAGTTCATCCCCACCCAGACCAAGCATTATGTGATGGCGCCCAATCTTTAACTGTGGAAAAGTTTACGACCCTCACTAAAGAACTGGAACAAGTAGCAGCAGTTTTAGGCAAACATATCACACAGGTGCCAGCCTGATGCTTTGTCTGCGTCGAGTAGCAATTATTGGGGTAGGGATGATGGGAGGATCGCTGGGCAAAGCACTGCTAAAACGCAATTTAGCCAAAGAAGTTGTCGGCTTTGATGCTGATCCTGCCGCCTTAAAGCAAGCGCAAGAAGTTAGGGCGATCACCCGCTGTGCTGCTACTGTAGCAGAGGCTGTAGCAGAAGCAGAGGTAGTAGTGCTGGCTGCACCAGTGCTGGCAGTCTGTCAACTGCTCGCCGAGATAGCCCCACACCTTCACGACGATACTATTGTCACAGATCTCTGCAGTACTAAAGCTGTGGTGACGGAGGCAGCAGAGCAGGTGCTGCCGGCTGCAGTTACCTTTATCGGCGGCCATCCCATGACCGGTTCAGAAAAAGAAGGTGTTTTAGCGGCTGAAGCAGATCTTTTTGAAAACGCTATCTATATTTTAACCGGGTTACCATCACCGCAATTGACAGAGATGCAGCACTTAGTGCGTCGGCTGGGCGGTCTGCCGGTTGTTTTTACCCCACAGCAGCATGACCGGCAAGTGGCCGCAATTTCCCATCTGCCCCACCTTGCGGCCTCGGTACTGGTACAAACTGTGGCCAGCCTCAACGAAACGACTGAGTTATTAAGCCTGGCTGGTGGTGGTTTCCGTGACAGCACACGTATTGCCTTGGGCAGTCCGCAGATGTGGCAAGAGATCTGCTTGTCTAATCGGGACAATCTGCTGGCAATGCTCGATTTATTTGCCGGAGAACTTCTACAGGTACGTGATTTTATAGCTTGCGGCAATGCGGAAGAGCTGCTTGCTCACTTTGCCGGGGCAAAGCAGGTGCGTCAGCAAGTACCTATGCGGGGCAAAGGGCTGTTGCCGCTGCTTTATAATCTATTTGTCTTTGTGCCCGATCAGCCAGGGCTAATTGGTGAAGTTGCCAGTTTGTTAGGCGAGGGCGGCGTTAATATTGCAGAGATTGAATTGTTGCGAGTACGGGAAGAAGCTGGCGGACCGCTGAGACTGGGCTTTGTGGAGGCCGATGCTCGCCGTTTAGCCGCCAAGATCTTAACTGCAGCGGGGCTGCGGGTGGAACTGCAGGAGGAATAAACGATGCTCATGACGATTGCAGGGCAAGGTGCTCTACAGGGTGCAGTGCAGGTGCCGGGGGATAAATCTATTTCGCACCGGGCCGCCATAATAGGCGCCCTGGCGACAGGTGAAACTAGGATCGAAGGATTTCTTTCAGCTGAAGATTGTCTGGCCACACTAACTTGTTTGCGTCAGCTAGGAGTGCCCATTACGGTGTCAGATACGACGGTACAGATACAAGGTGTAGGGTTAACAGGACTGCGTGAACCTGAGGGTGTGTTAGACTGCGGTAATTCGGGTACTACCGCTCGCTTACTACTCGGGGTTTTAGCGGCCCAACAGTTCTCCACCGTGATCACCGGTGATGATTCTCTACGACAGCGTCCAATGGGGCGAGTGACAGAACCTCTGCTCTTGTTTGGTGCCCGTATTTCCGGGGGCAGGCAGGCACAGCTTTTGCCTTTAACCTGCCATCCCGCAGCGATGCGTGCCGGCCACTATCGCACGCCTGTAGCTAGTGCCCAAGTCAAATCCGCTCTACTGCTGGCTGGTTTATTTAATAGTGGCGAGACACAAATCAGCGAGCCGCACCAGAGCCGTGACCATACTGAACGTTTATTTGCTTATTTTGGGGCAGGGATAAAGATGCAGGGAACAACTGTCTGCCTGCAAGGACCGGCGCAGCTGACAGGCCGCCTGGTGCAGGTGCCGGGTGATCTTTCGGCGGCCGCTTTTTTCTTGGTAGCAGCCAGTATTGTGCCTGGCTCCGAGGTAGTTTTACATAATGTGGGGATCAACCCTTCCCGTGCCGGTATTCTAAACGTCTTACAGGCGATGGGGGGGGATCTACAGCTGTTTAATCAACGTGAAGTCGGCGGTGAGCCAATAGCTGATCTTCGTGTCAGAAGTGCTGACTTGCATGGTGTCGAGATTAGCGGTGCCTTAATTCCTAAATTAATTGATGAGCTGCCTATTTTAGCCGTAGCAGCGTTGTTTGCTAAAGGACGCACGACGATTAAAGATGCGCAGGAACTACGTGTCAAAGAAACAGATCGCCTAGCCGCAGTGGCGGAAGAGTTTAGCAAGCTGGGGGCTGTGATTACCCCAACTGCTGATGGACTAGTGATTAACGGTGCGCAGCATTTAAGCGGAGGCACTGTGCACAGCCGCGGTGACCATCGCATGGTCATGTCATTAGCGATTGCTGCACTGCGGGCAGCAGAGCCTGTCACCATCATCGGCGCTGATGCGGTGGCGGTTTCTTACCCCCACTTTTGGCAAACGCTGCAAGGCATACAAAGAAACTAATACTGGACTAAGAGCAATGGACTGAAAGGGAAAATAGGTTTTTTGTGGAATAATGCACTATAATCTAGTGAACAGGAGCGGCAAATGTTAAAATCAATTAAAACTCTAACGCCTGCAGGTATTTATCAGGATTATCTGCAAGGCTTACCGCAGGCGACAGCCTTTTTAGGGCCTCATTATCGTGAGCGTAAAGTTTTTGCGGAAACAGCAGCACGAGTATCTACCGCCTACCAAGGAGATCGTGCTAAACTTGTGGCCCTATTGTTAGCGTACAACCGCAGTATTGGCGGTTCAGCTGCTGCGGAAGTGCAGCTGAAGAAACTGACAAACCCCCAGTCCGTCGTTGTGGTCTGTGGGCAGCAAGCCGGTTTATTAACGGGACCGCTGTATACTATCTACAAAGCACTGGCCGCTGTGAAGCTGGCTGCGCAGCTAGAAGGACAGTTAGCACGACCAGTCGTGCCGCTGTTTTGGATTGCCAGTGAAGATCATGATTTTTTAGAAGCTAATCATTGCTATCTGCAAAATAGCGAGCAGCAATTACAGAAGCTAGAACTACCGCTAACCCCTAGCGGCGAGCCGCTAGGCCGCTTGCCGCTTACAGCTGAGGCCAAAGAAACAGTAATTAAGGAATTGAATGAGATTTTACCAGCTAGCGAGTTTAAAGCGGAGCTGATGCAGTGGTTAACCGCTGTCTGCCAGTTAGCAGACACTCCGGTCAGTTGGTTTGCGCGGCTGTTCAGCAAGCTGTTTAATGAGAGCGGCTTAGTTTTGTTTGATCCGCTGTTGGCAGAAGCACGCCAGCTAGCCGCTCCCGTTTTAGCTAAAGCGGTAGAGCTGCGGCAGGAAATAGAAGAAACACTAGCTGAACGAGAAGCAGCTTTAGTGCAGCACGGCTATTCCTTACAAGTACAACGTGCACCGGACAGCACCCTTTTAATGAGGATGGACGAGCGACGTGCCGCCCTCTTTTTCCGCGAGGGCCACTACAGCACCCGTGACGGCAGCCAAACCTGGAAGGAAGCTGAACTGCTGGCTGCTGCCAGAAAGGAACCTCAGTCAGTAAGTGCCAATGTCTTACTGCGTCCCTTGGTACAGGATACTATCTTTCCTACGTTGGCTACGGTGTTGGGCCCGGGAGAAACAGCTTACTTTGCGCAGGCCCTGGCACTTTACCCGCTCTTTGGACTGCAGCAGCCGTGTCTGGTGCCCCGACCAAGCGTGACGGTGTTGGAAGCGCGCTTAAATCGTTACCTGACACGCTATCAAGTGCCGGAAACCGCTCTGCTAACTGACCTCGACAGCTATTTGCAGCAGGTGCTGCAAGAAAGCAGCGTGGTCGATTTGACAGCAGTTTTTGCCCAGCTAAAAGAGCAGCTGGCAGCAGCTTATCAAGAGGCAAAAAGCAATTTGCGGCAGCTAAATCCCCAACTGGCTACATTAGCAGAAAAAAACCTGCAGCATGTTTATCAGCAGGTGGCATATTTAGAAAATAAAGCGCAAGCTGAACAAAAACAACAGCAGCACGTCACCATCCGCCATTTTGCTGCACTGCAGGAAGCTCTGACCCCACAGGACAAACCGCAGGATAGAGTCTTAAATATTGTGCAGTACCTAGCAAAATACGGGCCAGACTGGTGGCAGCAATTACAAGAGGAGTTTACTGCTGCACCCGGCCATTACCTTTATCAGTATGAACAGTAACTTGCCGCAATTAACTGCAGAAGGAAGGCGATAAGATGCAACTTGACATTTTAGCGATTGGTCCCCACCCTGATGATGTGGAGATTGGCATTGGTGGTACGCTGATTAAACATGTGCAAATGGGTTATAAAGTTGGTATTGTGGATTTAACAGCCGGTGAAAGCGGTACCAACGGCACGCCGGAAATCCGCCGCCAGGAAGCCCTACGGGCAGCCGAGATTATGGGTGTTGCCACGCGTGACTGCCTAGGGCTGCCGGATGCACGGCTGGCAGTTAACGAAGAAATGCTGCGACCGATCATCGAAATTATCCGCCGCTACCGACCTCAAGTGGTCTTGGGGCCCTATAGCAAGGATCGGCATCCGGATCACTTGCGTGCCCACCAACTAGTGCGTGAAGCTGCTCATGTCGCTGGTTTTTGGAAATATCCCGCCGACGGTGAGGCGCATCGTCCACCGGTAGTCTTGCAGTATTTTCTTGGTGGCCGAGCAGAACCTACTTTGGTGGTAGATATTTCACCATATCACGAACTTAAAATGGCCGCAATTTGTGCTCACGCCAGTCAATTTGGCATCAGGGAAGATGTAGAACTGCAAACCTATCTAAATGATCCTGAATTTCTGCGTTTTATGCGGGTACGTGACCAGTATATGGGCTCCTTAATTCAGGTTGCTTATGGCGAAGGTATCGTCATGGATGAACAAGTAGCGATAGGTGACTTGATGACACTACAAGGTCGTCTCCGCCAGACTAAAAAGCGGGAGCGATAGCAGATGAAAATTGGCATGATTTGCTACCCGACCCATGGTGGCAGCGGTGTCGTAGCCACTGAACTGGGGAAGGAATTGGCAAAGCGCGGTCATGTGGTGCATTTTATTTCTTATCAGCAGCCCTTTCGTTTGGATAGCTTTCAGCAGAATGTTTTTTATCATGAAGTAGAAATGTTGGCGTATCCGCTTTTTAAATATCCACCCTATACACTAGCCTTGATCAATACCATCGCAGAACTGGCTGAACGGGAGCAGCTGGATATTCTCCACGCTCATTATGCCATTCCCCATTCTTTTTGTGCTCATTTGGCCCGTGAAATGATGTCCAGGCAGGATCTGCGGGTGGTAACCACATTGCACGGTACAGATATTACACTGGTGGGAAGTGATCCCTCCTATCACCGCATCACAAGGTACAGTATTGACAAAAGTGACGGCTTAACAGCAGTTTCCCAGAGTTTACGGGCGGAGACAGAGCAAACTTTTGCCCCTGCACAAGAGATCCGGACAATCTACAACTTTATTGATCCTAAACGTGTTTTTCGTCTGCCTGGAGCTCGTCGTGTCGTTGGTTGTCCGGAAGAGAGCTGTAAAGTGCTGGTACATATTTCTAATTTTCGTCCGGTAAAAAGATTGCAGGATGTGGTGCAAATTTTTGCACATGTGCGCCGTGTGATGCCCGCGCGTCTGCTATTAGTGGGTGATGGGGTCGAGCGCCGCACTACACAGGCGCTGGTAGATGAGCTGGGTCTGCAGCAAGATGTCCGTTTTTTAGGCACACAGGATAATGTAATTCCTATTTTATCGGCGGCAGATCTCTTCTTGCTCCCCTCGGAGAAAGAGAGCTTCGGTTTAGGCGCTTTGGAAGCCATGGCATGTGGTGTGCCGGTGGTAGCCAGCAATACAGGCGGTATTCCCGAAGTTGTGGTGCATAACGAGACTGGTTATCTGGCCGCAGTAGGTGATGTAGAGGCCATGTCTAACTATGCCCTGGAGATCTTAACAAATCCAGCAAAAATGCAGCAAATGCGTGAAGCCGCGCGGCGCCGTGTTGAAGATGTGTTTGACAGTGAACTGATTGTGCCTCAATATGAAGAGTTCTACAGAGAGATTATCAATAGTAAATAAAAGGTGTGGGGAAGGGAGAAAAATGGCAGCAAGAAGCGGGGAAGAGCAGGGGGTACTGCTGGTCAATCCCAATTGGCAGCAGCTGGAGGCTCCATTTGAGCATTTAGGGTTAGGTTATTTGGCCGCCTGTCTGCGCCAAGCAGGTATAGAGACACTCATACTTGATTTGCCGCTGACTGGCGGTGATTTGTCAACAGTAGTACAAAAAGTGCAGCAGGAGAAATATGCTTTAGTTGGTTTTAGCCTCACCTTTCAGGAAAGTGCGGCGGAAACACTGCAGTTTATAACCAAGCTTAAAGCACAAACAACCGTCAAGATAGTCGTGGGAGGAATTTTCCCCACATTTGCCGCCCGGGAAATTATGAGCCTTTGTCCGGCCATTGATTTTGTGGTCAAAGGTGAGGGTGAGCTGACCCTCGTGGAATTGGCGCAGGCCATCCTTACTAATAGTTCGCTTCAAGGAGTCACAGGACTTTTGGGGCGCAGCGGCAGTGAGCTGTGGGAAACAGAAGATCGTCCCAATATCAAGGATTTAGATCTTCTGCCTGAACCGGCGCGTGACACGCTGCCGCAAGTGCTGCTGCAAACAGGTTATGCCTCCATCCTCTCCTCACGAGGTTGTTACGGGCGGTGTAGTTTTTGCAGTGTAGATGCTTTTTTTGCCCGTTTCGGCAGCAAATATCGCCAGCGCAGTGCCGAGTCAGTCTTAGCAGAGCTAGAAAAGCTGCAAACTGCTTATGGTGTGACTAATTTTGCTTTTATTGATGCGAATTTTATTGGCGGCAAAGGTCGGGCCCAAGCACGAGCACGTTTACTTGCCGAGGCGATTATCAGCAAGGGCTGGCAGATTAAATTTAGTATTGAATGCCGCGTCAATGATGTGGAACCAAAGCTCTTTGCCTTACTGAAAAAAGCGGGCTTGTGTAAAGTTTTTCTTGGCGTAGAGTCCGGTTCACAGGCTGTATTGGATCGTTTCCAAAAAGATGTCACCGTAGCCGAAAACCTAGAGGCACTAAAGATACTAAGCGAGTTAGATATTTTTGTGGCCATGGGCTTTATTATGTTTGATGACATGACCAGCTTTGATGATTTAACTGCCAATCTGCAGTTTTTGCAGCAAGTAAAGACTGTTACCGGTCGACCGTACTTGGCAAAAGTTGATCCTGCCAGCAAGGTTTTACCTTTGGCGGGGACTAAAATCGAAGCTAGGCTGAAAGCAGAGCAGCGCTATCAAGGTAATACTTTAAATTCTTCTTATAAAATAGCCGACCCCCTAGTGGAAAAAGTTTATCAAATCATACGCGTGGGAGCAAAGGTTAGCCAGAAGTTTCGCACTTTACGCGGGCGTTCTGCTTATCATGAATTTGATTGGCAAACAGGAAAGATTAAGGATTGACAGTGAGCTTTGCCCCGTGTTATACTTTATTACGTTATCACTTTAACGTGGTAAAGTAGAGGGGGTGAGCAAGTTGCAGGAAAAAATAAAGCGTCTCTTAACACCTGAGGGTGTGAGAGATTTACTGCCGGATATCGCACGACAAAAAAGAATGATAGAAGACAAAATTCAGGGATTATTTAGCCGTTGGGGATACCAAGAGGTATCCACACCGGCTTTTGAATATAGTGCCAATTTTGTCGGCGAGATGAAAGACGGTTTAGATAACAAACTTTACCGTCTTTTAGATGAGCGTGGGCGGACATTAGTGCTGCGGCCTGATTTTACTATTCCCCTTGCCAGGGTAGCTGCCACCCATTTGACGCAGGCACCCAAGCCTTTACGACTATGCTATGGAGGCAGTATTTATCGTTATACGACTGGGCAGCAGGGTAAGCAGCGTGAGCTAACGCAGGCGGGTGTGGAGCTGCTGGGCTCCCCAAGTGCTGCCAGTGATGCCGAGGTCATTGCGCTGGCGGCAGCAGTATTACAAGCAGCAGGTTTAACAGAATTTACCTTGTGTCTTGGCCATAGTGGCTTTTTAGAAAACTTACTTTCTGCTTATCAGGTAGATACTGCCGAGCGTGCCTTGATCAAACACTTATTTAATAAAAAGGATTTTGTAGCGCTAAAAAACCAGGTTAGTCAACTGCCCTTAGCCGCGTGGCAGAAAGAAAATATTTTACGTGTACCTAGCTTGCGTGGTGGGCGGGAGGTCTTAACGGCGGCCCGAGAACTACTACCGGAGCCGCAGGCTGCGC
>DASRMS010000010.1:0-41407 GCA_035647835.1 Oscillospiraceae bacterium | reverse complement strand
GCAATATCTACGTCAGAAGCAGAAAAGCGGCAAATAGAGTGATGGCAAGTATCACTCGCTTTATTGAGGGTGAGCTAAAGCTCAAAGTCAATAAAGAGAAAAGTGATGTGGATAGACCATGGAAGCTCAAATTTCTTGGATTCTCATTTTACCCTAAAAAAGGCGGAATCGGGATACGAGTTCATCCTAAATCTGTTGCTAAACTTAAGGAAAGACTTAAGGAAATCACGGGTAGAAGTAATGCCATGAGTATGTACCAGAGGATGGTTAAGTTAAGACAAATTATCGTCGGATGGGTCAATTACTTTGGCATTGCAGACATGAGAGGACTCGCTAAATCATTGGACAAGTGGCTTCGCAGAAGGATACGAATGTGTTACTGGAAGCAATGGAAGAAAATTAAAACCAAGCACAACAACCTTGTCGCACTAGGCGTATCAGGTTACAAGGCTTGGGAACACGCTAACACGAGAAAGAGCTACTGGCGTACTGCCGGTAGCCCTATCCTTTCGAAAACCCTCACCAATGAATACCTTAAGAAGCTGGGACTTCTGTCAATCAGTGAAAGATATTCACTAGTCCACTAATTCTATTGAACCGCCGTATACCGAACGGTACGTACGGTGGTGTGAGAGGACGGCTATTCAATTAATGGGTAGTCTCCTACTCGATTGGGAAAATCTTTGTGGGAAAATGAGCAAGTGAATAATTCAAGCCTGACCCCAGTTCTTTTTGTGGTGATGTTAACATATATTTACGATATAGCTGTTGACAAGCTATCCAGCTTCTAAACAGGGGGTGATCCAATGCGGCGGATCCTGGTAATCTTCATTTTACTGTTCATGCTCTTTTGTACAGGTTGTCAGCAAGAAACTGCTACAAGCGGGCAATCTTTACATGTAGCAGCACTGACCGGTCCTTTAACTCTGAATCCTGTATTCTTACGTGATAGTGCCTCTGCTGAAATAGCAGGTTTATTGCATCCACAGCTGTTAGTAACAGATCCTAAGACGCTGGCGCCACAACCACGTTTATTTACTTCCTGGCAGCTGCTGGAGGATAAATTGACTTATATTTTCACTTTGCATGAAGACGCTTGTTGGTCAGACGGGAAACCGCTGACTACAGAAGATATTGCTTTTACTTTACGGGTGATTTGTCACCCTGATTATACAGGTTGGCTCTTTTTACCGCTTCGCTATATCGCCGGTGCTGAAGGATATAAGCAGGAACATCGCTCGCCACAAGCGACAGGAGAGCTGTCCGGTGTGACGATTATTGATGAAAAAAAAGTACAGATTCGTTTAAAAGAACCTTACGCCCCCTTCTTAGCCATGCTCACCTTTTCCCCTTTACCTGCACATCTTTTGCAGGAGGTAGCGGTGGCTGACCTGGAAGCAGATGCCTATTCACAAGAATTGACAGTCAGCGCAGGTCCCTATCTTTTAGCGGACTGGCAGCGTGCCGAATATGTGCATGTACGGGCTAACCCTAATTATTTTTTAGGCCAGCCAGATATTGAAAATATTTACTATCGTTTTATTCCTAATCAGGAAGCGCAGCTGATCGAATTGTTGGCTGGTAAACTAGACATTATTCCTACGGCGGTCAGGGTAGAGGATATCAAAACATTGAAGCAAAATCCCGACATTGCCATCCATACTAACCCCCGTCTGGTTTATGACTATTTAGTTATAAACTCCCAGCAAGCAGATTCAGCACTGGCTGATAAAAAGGTGAGACAGGTTTTAGCTATGCTTTTAGACCGGGATGAAGTGATCAAAAATTTATTGTTAGGTTATGGTGAACCACTTTATGGACCACTGCTGCCCATGCATTTTGCCTATAACGAAACGCGCAAAGCAGAAAAAGTTGATCTGGCAGCTGCCCGCCGTTTACTGGTAGAAGCAGGTTACGCAGAACTAAAACTAACTTTAATCTATAATGTAGGCAATACAGTGCGTGAAAATGTGGCCTTAATGCTCAAAGAAAAAGCTGCTAGTATTGGTATGGAGATAAAAATAGAGCTTTTAGAATGGGAGGCCTTTTTAGCTGCCGTCAATGAAGGTGATTATGATTTGGCCATTTTAGGTCGCGGCGTGGAAGCTGATCCAGATTTGTCCGTGCATTGGCATTCACAAAGTCCTGGCAATAGTTTAGCTTATCACAATGAGGAAGTAGATCAACTTACAGCAGAAGCGGTGACCACAAGTGAGCACAGTCAACGCACACTATTGTATCGTCAAGCAGAAGAACTAATCATTAAGGATGTGCCGGCGATTTGGTTGTATGTACGTCAAGCAGTGCATGCTACCAATGCTAGGCTGGAAAATTTTAAGCCACACCCTGATTCACTTTTTTTTAATGTTCATGAATGGAGATTGGCCAGTGAGGAGGAGACCCCTTGATTTTATCCTTACTACGCCGCTTTGCTCAAACATTGCTTGTCTTATTTGGTGTATCTGCGGCTACCTTTTTAGCTATGCATGCAGCCCCGGGGCATCCCCTGCAGGCCAATCCGGAATTACGCCTTGACCCGACTGCGGTGGAACGCTGGCTGCAATTAAGACAATTGGATCAGCCATTATTATCACAGTATCTTAGCTGGTTAAGCCGTGTTTTTCGAGGTGATTTTGGCGATTCGTTACTATATAACCGACCTGTCGTGGAGCTGATTGCAGAACGTTTGCCTTCCACCCTGCTATTAACGGTTACTGCTTTCTGTCTGGCTCTTTTTTTGGCTATAGTTATAGGTATTTATGCTGCTACACGACAAAACTCATGGCTTGATCGCTTTGTCTGTACGCTTTCTTTAGCAGGTATTTCCGTGCCCAATTTTTGGTTTGGCATTGTGCTGATTATATTATTTGCTTATCGTTTTCCCCTTTTGCCCTCGGTTGGGCTGCGCACGCCAGGTGACGGCAGTTTATTGGATATTCTACGGCATATGCTCATGCCTTTGTTTGTGATGGTGGCTGGTAATTTTGCGCATTATGTACGCTATGTACGCAGTGCTATTTTAGATGTTTTAAATCAGGACTATATCCGTGCCGTCAGGTCACGCGGTCTGCAAGAAAAAGAAATACTATATCGGCATGTTTTACCCAATGCTGCTATTCCCATCATTACGATAGCCGCTCTTTCTTTACCCAGACTTTTTACCGGTGCGATGGTCGCTGAATATGTTTTTGGCTGGCCTGGGATCGGACGCTGGATTATTACTTCTACGATGGCACGTGACTATCCCGTGATTATGACGGTTAACTTGTATACAGCCTCACTGGTAGCAATGGCAAATTTCCTTGCTGATGCCTTATATTTGCTGATAGATCCTAGAACAAGATAGGCGGGAGGAGGTTAATCAATGCGGCTGCTGAATAATTCTTCATTATTTTTTGGCTTTACTCTGATTACTGGCCTTGTCATGATCGCTATTTTGGCCCCCCTGCTTGCTACCCATAGTCCTTATCAAACTGATGTGGATAATTGGTTACAAGCGCCTAGTCAACAGCATCTTTTTGGTACAGATCGCTTAGGCCGTGATATCTTTAGTCGGGTACTTTACGGAGCACGAATTTCCTTAACTGTGGGCTTGTTAGCAACTTTTCTTTCAGTCGGGATCGGCACACTGCTTGGTTTGATGGCAAGTTTTTATGGCGGGCTAATAGATATGTTAATTATGCGTTTTGCTGATATTGTTCTAGTGTTTCCTTCCTTACTTTTAGTGCTGACGCTGGTGGCTATCTTCGAACCTGCCATCTGGCTGGTAATTTTGGTCATCGGCTGTACAGGCTGGCCAAGCGTAGCTCGGTTAGTAAGGGGAGAAGTGCTGCGTCTGCGGCAAAGTGATTTTGTTGCTTCGGCTCGTCTTTTAGGAGCCACAAACAGACGGATTATTCTTCAGCATCTTTTGCCTAATGCCCTCGGTCCGGTACTGGTGGCGGCAACCCTTTGTGTTCCCGCAGCCGTAATGACAGAGGCCGGTTTAAGCTATCTGGGGCTGGGTGTACAGCTGCCAATGCCGACTTGGGGTAATATGTTACGTGATGCCCAAGCTTACTTACGTTACGCTTGGTGGTATGCATTTTTCCCCGGTCTTTTTATTTTTCTGACTGTATTTAGTTTCCATTTAGCTGGTGAAGGTTTACGTCAAGCGTTGGGTATTGATCGCAGTACACGGAGGAACAAAAGTGCTTGAAATTAGAGAACTAAAAGTTGGTTTTCCAGAACAGGGGGAAATACTGTGGGTTGTCAAAGGGAGTACATTTTCAGTGACAGCAGGAGAAGTACTGGGCATTGTTGGTGAATCAGGCAGTGGCAAAAGTATGACAGCCTTAGCCCTGACCGGTTTATTGCCTCCTGAGGCTATAGTACAGGGAGAAATGATTTATCAACAAAAAACGTTTTCTTTCGACAAACGTGAGCAATGGCAAAAGTTACGCGGCACAGAAATCGGTTTGGTTTTCCAAGATCCGGCAAGCAGTTTAAATCCTCTCTACCCAGTAGGCAGGTCTGTCTGGGAAGCGCTGCGTTATCACCTGCAGTATTCTGAAGAAAAAGCAAAAAAAGAAACAGAGAAGTTATTTTCTGCGCTGGGTATCCTACCCGCGGCTAAAAGAGTAAGGCAGTATCCACATCAATTAAGTGGTGGACTTAAACAGCGGGTGATGCTGGCCGCCGCTATTTGCTGCCGTCCTGCAGTATTGATTGCCGATGAACCTACCACTGCTTTGGACGTAACGGTGCAAGCACAGATCCTAAAGTTGTTACACTCCTATGTCGAGCTGCAGCAGGCAGCTTTAGTGCTTATTTCGCATGACTTGGGGGTGATAGCACAAATTGCTGAACGGGTTATCGTGATGTGTCAGGGCGTCATTGTGGAAGAGGCTTCTGTTTACGAACTTTACCAGCAGCCATTACATCCCTATACCAAGCTTTTACTAACTTCCTTGCCCCGTTTGGATCGTGCGATCTTACATCAGGTACCGCAAGCAAGCGGAGCAGCCGCAGCAGATAAAGCTTGTGTTTTTGCCAAACGCTGCCAGCATTGTCAACAACAATGCCTGACAAAAGAGCCTGTGCTTAAAACTATGACACCAGGCCATTTGGTCTGCTGCCATTTCCCCTTGCTATAATCGCAGTAAAAAGAGGGTAAAGATGAACGATAAAGAGTTAAAAATAATAAACGTTGCCTACAGCTATCTAGATGATTCCTGGCCGTTGGCAGCCGTTGATGGTGTATCATTTACGTTGGCGCCAGGCAGTGCCCTGGGATTAGTGGGTGAATCAGGTTCAGGCAAAAGCACTTTGGGCAAATGTATTGCCGGCTTGCTTTGCCCGCAGCGGGGTCGGATAATCTTTCGAGGGCAGGAGATAACCGGGAACACAAACAGAGATATTCAGCTGGTTTTTCAGGATAGTGCTACTGCTCTTAATCCTCGGATGAAAGTATCGGCTTTAGTTGAGGAAGGCCTGCAGATACAGCGGATAGGAAGCGCAAAGGAGCGTCAAAAAGCAGCCACTGAACTGCTGCAGACTGTTGGGCTGGAACTTTCCTTATGCTCACGTTATCCCTATCAATTGAGTGGAGGGCAAAGACAACGAGTAGCTTTGGCCAGAACGTTAATCCTAAAACCACAGCTATTAATTTTAGATGAACCTGTTTCCTCGTTAGATGTGACGGCGGGAGCACGTTTACTTGCTCTTTTGCATGATTTAAAAGCTAAACACCATCTTACCTATATTTTAATTTCCCACGATTTAGCTGTCGTCCGGCAGCTATGTCAACGGGTAGCCGTGATGTATGCCGGAAAATTAGTCGAAATAGGTGAGGTCACGACTGTTTTCTCCCAACCCCGTCATTATTACACAAAAATGCTTTTGGCCTCACATCCGGTGCCTGACCCCAGGCAGCGGAAACTACCAGAAACGAATATTTATAGTGAACCGCTTGACCCGACGCTGCGTCCTACAGGCTGTCGCTTTCATCCCCGCTGTCCAGCTGCAGATTCCCACTGCCGGCGTATTCCCCCTGGCTTTAAGGAATTTGCTAAGGGACATTATGCTGCCTGCCATCAGGCTTAAGGCTGGTGCAGCCATTTACAGCGTACTAGGTCATTGCTATAATAGTAAGCAAACATGGACATGCCTTGATCAAAAGGAGGATCTAGCAAATGTATACAATTACGCTTTTGCCAGGAGACGGGATTGGTCCCGGTATTACAGCAGCAACCAAAAAGGTCTTAGCCGCGACGGGAGTGCCGATAACTTGGGAGGAACACGTGGTAGGGGAACAAGCTCTCGCTGATTTTGGCACCCCATTACCGGAAACAGTGTTGGCATCGATTAAAAAAAATAAAGTCGCGCTAAAAGGGCCAGTTACTACGCCAATTGGTACTGGCTTCCGCAGCATCAATGTTGCCTTGCGCAAGCAGCTCGATTTGTATGCAAATTTACGCCCAGTCCGTACATATCCTGGTATTAATACACGCTATCAGCAGGTAGACTTGGTGATCGTGCGAGAAAATACAGAGGGTCTGTATGCGGGTGTTGAACATATGGTGGGCGAAGATGCCGCTGAAAGCATTAAAATTATCACCCGTAAGGGCAGTGAGCGTATTTGTCGTTTTGCTTTTACATATGCTCAAGAAAATAACCGCCGTAAAGTAACAGCGGTTCATAAGGCAAATATCATGAAATGTACAGATGGACTATTTTTGTCTATTGCTAGAGAAATTGCCCAGGAGTTTCCTGATATTGAGTTTGAGGATCGGATTATTGACAATATGTGTATGCAGTTAGTACAAAAACCCGAAAACTATGATGTTCTTGTAGCACCAAATCTTTACGGGGATATTCTTTCTGATTTATGTGCAGGCTTGGTTGGAGGGCTGGGAGTGACTCCTGGAGCCAATATTGGACAAGATGTTGCTGTTTTTGAACCAGTTCACGGCAGCGCGCCTAAATATGCTGGTCTAGATAAAGCTAATCCAACTGCCCTAATTTTATCTGCAGTATTGATGCTGCGTTATTTGGGCGAGCATACTGCTGCAGAGCGCGTTGAAAATGCTTTAGCTGCCGTACTTCACGAGGGTAAGACTGTAACCTACGATTTAGGCGGCTCTGCTCAAGGTATGGCCATGGCAGAGGCTATTATTGCTAAACTATAGTTTACTGTTTGCCGGCTAAACTTTTTTCTGCCATTTCTATCATTCTTTTCACCATATTACCGCCAATTTTCCCGCCCATGCGGCCGCCTATAGACCCGCAGACAGCAGAGGGGACACGCTGCCAGCCTTTTTGTTTTACATATGTATCAATACCCAATTCATTAGCTATTTCGTGTTTGTACTGATCTAAGGCTGTTTCCCAAGAGTTAGTGCTGCCGTCGATGAGACCTAGTTCACCTGCAATTTCCATTTTAAACTTAGCGAGCGCCTTTTCCGCTTCAGGAACAAGGCGTTTTCTGTTTTTGTTGGCCATATTTTTCACCATCCTTATTTTTTATAAATCTTTGCCTCTAGTTTTGGCTAGTTGCGTGATCCTATCCACAACAAAATTTTACTTGCCTAGCGAAATACTGCAAGCATAGGAAAGCTTTATCTTGGCAAAATAGAAAAAAGGAGCTGATGAGATGCCTGCACAAACAACTTTAGCTTACTTTACTAATTTTGCTGATGCTTCTGCAGTAAAGAATGACTTGGAAAATAGAATATATACAATTGCCGTTAAGAGCTATGCTGCAGAATTGCCAGATCCCGAGCTGAACGTGTCTTCTCTAATGGTTGGTTTTGTGCCAGACCTAGCACATGGTATTTTTGGTACCAATGGCAGAGTAGCGCCTACTCAGGAAAGCGGAGCCTATTTGACGATTATTGTAGACGAAGCAGGACATGAAAATGAAATTAAAAAAATAACAGATGCACATGGCGGCACCATTGTCTCGTAATAGGCGATAGGGAGCAGCTTGCAGCCTTGTTTAGTTCTCTGTCACTAGTAAAAAATGCCTCTAGAGAAAAACGACGCCCTCAGGCGTCGCTATTATTTCCTCTATGACTATGACGATTAGCAGCTAGTTAAGTTTCTGAATAATTACGCAAAAGTAGGCGGAACGCTTGTTCGTGTTGAGTGCGTATGGTATAATACAAAAAATGCTTGGCTGCCTAAAACCGCGCTTAAACTTAAGCTGGCTAGTATTAAGCCGGACCAGTTCAGGCTTAACTGCTGTTAAGTGCATAAAATTCTGTTGTGCAAAAAAATGGAAATGTGCAGGAATCCTTCAGGTTGCGTAGAATCTAAAGCAAAGTGCCGAAAGGGGTAAAATGATGAGTGATTTACCGTATTGGTTGGCTTTGAATCGTGTTTCCGTGTTAGGTGCACGCCGTATCAGCCAGCTGATAACTGCCTATGGCAGTGCCCAGAGAGCTTTTACTGTGGAGCCGGGAGAACTTGAGCAGCTAGGTTTACCAGTGAAAGTTAGCGCCACCTTTTTACGGGAACGAGGACAAATTAATCCCCAAGATGAATGGCAGCGTTGTCAGCGGCTGGGGATCAGTATCCTTACCTTGGCAGATGAGGGTTATCCGCAAATTTTACGTGAAATATATGATCCACCAGTTGTTTTATATTATCGTGGTGACATTAGTTGTTTATCGCAATTTAGCGTTGCTATTGTGGGTTCGCGTAAAGCTACAGCCTATGGACGAGCTGCCGCAGAAAAGTTTGCCGGAGAACTGGCCAGTGCTGGTGTAGTAATCATCAGCGGCCTGGCACGAGGCATTGATAGTCACGCCCATCTGGGTGCTTTACAGGCAAACGGGCTCACAGCTGCTGTTTTGGGCAGCGGCCTGGACATTTGTTATCCACCGGAAAATCGTGCTTTAAGAGAAAAAATTGTGCAAAGTGGTGTTGTCATCAGTGAGTTTCCGCCCGGGGCACAACCTAAACCGGCTCATTTCCCGATGCGCAACCGGATTATTAGCGGTTTATCCCAAGCAACAATTGTGGTGGAAGCAGCAGAGAAGAGTGGTGCTTTGATTACTGCGGATTGTGCTTTAGAGCAGGGCCGGGAAGTTTTTGCAGTCCCGGGAAGTATTCATAGCCCTACCAGCCGTGGTTGTCATCGTTTAATTAAAGAAGGGGCAGCTGTTGCCGAGAGTGCAGCAGACGTCTTGCAATATCTAGGACAAAATGTGTTGTTGGAAACAGTGGCTGCGCTAGAATTAACTGCTGTTCAAGCTTTGGTAATCTCAGCTTTAGAGTACGAACCCACACATTTTGATCAGCTGATTAAAGCAACAAACTTAACCGCGGCGGAATTGTCAAGTGTGCTTGTAGAACTAGAATTAGCTGGTTTTTTGCAGAAATTATCAGGAAACTTTTATTTACGTGTATAGGGATTATGAAATTGGTATATGTAGTAGAAAGTAGAGGATGTTTTGGGGGTGCCAAATGTCAGATTATCTGGTGGTTGTTGAATCACCGACAAAAGCTAAAGCAATTAAAAGGTATTTAGGCTCACGCTACAAGGTTATAGCTTCTTTAGGTCATGTGATAGATTTACCTAAAAGCCAAATTGGGATTGATATAGAAAACAATTTTACACCAAAGTATATAACAATCAGGGGCAAGGGCAAAGTCTTAAAAGAATTGAAAAATGCCAGCAAGGATGCCAAAAAAGTATTTTTAGCCGCTGACCCCGATCGAGAGGGCGAAGCAATCTGCTGGCATTTAGCGCGGGCACTTAAGCTGCAGCAGGATATACCCTGTAGAGTTGAATTTCATGAAATCACAAAAAAAGCCGTAAAAGAGGCTTTTAAGGAGCCGCGCTTAATTGACGAAGATCGTGTGGATGCGCAGCAAGCACGCCGCGTGTTTGATCGTTTGGTGGGTTATAAAATATCACCATTGCTCTGGAAAAAAGTCAAAAAGGGTCTTTCAGCTGGTCGTGTTCAATCTGTAGCGTTACGCTTAATTGTGGAAAGAGAAGATGAAATAGATCGTTTCCAAGCGGAAGAATATTGGACACTAGATGCCAACCTGCAGGTAGAAAAAGCTGCTTTTCTCGCTCGATACTATGGTCAGCAGGGTAAAAAACAGGTCCCGGCGACGAAAGAAGAAGTGGATCGTTTGCTTGCAGAGCTTAAAGGTCATGATTTTATCGTAGCCGATGTAAAAAAGCGAGAACGCAGAAGAAGACCGGCGCCACCATTTACGACCAGCAGCCTGCAGCAAGAGGCTTCCCGGAAATTGGGTTTTACAACGCGCAAAACGATGTCTGTAGCCCAGCAGCTATATGAAGGATTAAAAATTGGCAAAGAGGGTGTAGTGGGTTTAGTAACCTATATCCGTACAGATGCCACCAGAATCTCTCATGATGCACAAATGGCAGTCCGCGCTTACATCAGCGAGGAATATGGCAAGCAGTATCTGCCTGACAAACCACCGGTTTACGCGGCCAGAAAGGGAGCGCAAGAAGCGCATGAAGCCATTCGGCCGACAGCAGTTGACTATACGCCAGCAAGGATGAAAGAGTTTTTATCCCGTGATCAATATCGCTTGTATAAGTTAATCTGGGAGCGTTTAGCTGCCAGTCAAATGAGTCCTGCGGTCTATGACACAGTTACAGCTAAAATTAATGTCAGTACGTATGAATTCAGGGCAACAGGGTCACAAATAAAATTTGATGGCTTTATGAAATTATATATTGAAGGTCGAGATGTTGAAGAAACGGAAGAAGGCGGTCTGCTGCCTGAGTTAACGGCCGGGCAGAAATTAAAATTGCTGGCATTTAAACCAGAACAACATTTTACACAACCGCCACCGCGCTTTAGTGAAGCAATGTTAGTCAAGACTTTAGAGGAAAAAGGCGTGGGGCGTCCTAGTACTTATGCCTCCATCATCGGGACACTGCAGACGAGGGGTTATATCATCCGGGAGAAAAAAGTTTTTTACGCTACTGAACTGGGACGAATTGTCTTGGAACAATTACTGGAGTTTTTTCCCGACATTATCGATGTAGACTTTACGGCGCAGTTAGAAGAAAAACTAGATCAAATCGCTGAGGGAAAAGAATATTGGGTTGATGTGATTAGGGCTTTTTATAACAGTTTCGCCATCCGTCTGAAAGTGGCGGAAGAACATATGGAAAAAGTAGAGATTAAACCTGAGGTAAGTGAGGAAGTCTGTCCCAACTGTGGACGAAATTTAGTATACAAAATGGGACGGTATGGCAAATTCTTGGCCTGCCCTGGCTTTCCTGAATGCCGTTTTGCTAAACCAATTATTAAAGAGCTGGATGTCCCCTGCCCGGAATGCGGTAAAATGTTGGTAGAAAGAAAAACAAAACGGGGACGAGTGTTTTATGGCTGCAGCGGTTATCCCGAGTGTGAATTCACCACCTGGAATCTGCCGCAAAAAGAAAAATGTCCACAGTGTGGTTATTTAACGGTGCTTAAAGGTAAAAAACTACAATGTGCCAATCAAGAGTGCGGCCTCATTTTAAATGACGCTGCAGAAAATAAAAAACAAACTAAAGCTAGTAAAAAGCAAGCATCTAGGAGGGGTTCGCATGGCTAAAATTACTATCGTCGGCGGCGGTTTAGCAGGAGCTGAAGCTGCTTGGCAAGCAGCCCAAAGCGGCTGTGAAGTGTTACTACTGGAAATGCGTCCCCAGAAGATGACGCCTGCTCACCATACGGCCGCTTTAGCTGAATTGGTGTGCAGTAATTCCTTTCGCGGCGCTTCTCTAGAAAATGCTGTAGGTTTGTTAAAGGAAGAAATGCGTCGACAAAATTCGCTGATAATGGCGCAGGCAGATAAATATGCTGTGCCGGCAGGTGGTGCCTTGGCTGTTGATCGTGAAGCTTTTGCGCAAGGAGTAACAGAGGCGATTACTAATCATCCACTTATTACTTGTCGCGAGCAAGAAGTAACAGAAATCCCCGAGACGACAAACGGTCCTGTAATTATAGCCACAGGCCCGCTGACTTCAGAAACTTTAGCACAAAAAATTGGTGAACTTACCGGGCAATCATCGCTGCATTTTTATGATGCGGCAGCACCAATTCTGACAGCAGAATCTATTGATATGGAGCGTGTCTTCAAAGCCTCCCGTTATGATAAGGGAACAGCCGATTATCTGAATTGCCCGCTTGGCAAGGAAGAATATAAAAGTTTTTATGAAGCCTTAACCACCGCTGAAGTGTACGAAGGTCACGATAGTGTAGAAGAAAAAAAATATTTCGAAGGTTGTATGCCAGTTGAAGTAATGGCGGTACGAGGTTTTGAAACTTTATTGTATGGACCCATGAAGCCTGTCGGGCTAAAAGATCCCCATACGGGTAAACAACCCTATGCTGTGGTGCAGTTACGTCAAGATAATGCTGCAGCGTCCCTTTACAATATCGTTGGTTTTCAGACTCGTTTGCGCTGGCCGGAACAAAAGCGCGTTTTCGGTATGATATCTGGTTTGGAAAAGGCAGAATTTGTACGCTACGGCGTCATGCACCGTAACACCTACATCAATGCTCCCCAAGTATTAAAGGCAACTTTACAGTTTGCCGGCAATCCTCAACTCTTTTTTGCCGGTCAGATGACCGGAGTAGAAGGTTATGTAGAGTCGGCCGCTATGGGCCTAATTGCCGGTCTTAACGCCGCACGCCAGCTAGCAGCAAAAGAGCCCCAAATTTGGCCGGCTGCCTCTGCACACGGAGCTCTTACGCACTATATTACTACAGCAGACCCAAATAATTTTCAGCCTATGAATGTTAACTTTGGTCTGCTGCCACCACTTGCTCAGCGCATACCAAAGAAAAAAAGAAAATTGGCCTTAGCCGAACGCGCCTTAACCGAATTGGAAGCATGGCAGAAAACGACGTTAACGAATTATTAACATTGACACAAATTTCACCTTTCACCATTTCTTACTTGCCAATGGTACTGCAATATGTTAAAATATTTTGAAAAAGGAGATTTTCGTCGAATGATACACTGGATAGATGGTTTTTTATCTTATTTACAAGTAGAGAAAAACGCATCTTACCATACTATCCGTAATTATGCAGAGGATTTAGCGCAATTCGCCTCCTTTTTAGAAAAAGAAGCTATTGAAATATCGTCAATCGATTATATGACCTTACGGCAATATTTAGCCTTACTACAAAAAAAAGCTTACGAGCGGCGTACGATTGCCCGCAAGCTTTCTGCTATTCGTTCTTTTCTACGTTATTTAAATAGGGAGGAATTGCTTGAGGATAAAACTTGGCATAGTGTGTCCACTCCCCGTGTAGGAAAAAAGCTGCCCATCTTTCTTTATCCAGAAGAAATGATCCGTCTATTAGACGCCCCTGATGCTAAAACCCCAGCGGGACAGCGAGACGCTGCTCTTTTAGAAGTTATGTACGCCTCAGGTGTGCGCGTGGGTGAACTTGTGGCGCTTAATGTGCAGACGATGGATTTACACCTGGGTCAGTTTATTGTTAAAGGTAAGGGCGCACGGGAAAGAATGGTGCCACTAGGTCGTTGCGCTTGTAACGCAGTGCAGCGCTATCTGCATGAAGCCAGACCGCAGCTGCTGCGTAAGAACAGTGCTGGAGAGCGAGAGCAAGCACTGTGGCTGAACAAGTATGGTACGCGGCTCTCAGATAGAGGGGTTAGGCGGATTGTAGACAAATATGTACAGCAGGCCAGTTTGACGCACGGCATTAGTCCTCATAGTATTCGGCATAGTTTTGCCACGCACTTACTGAATGCCGGTGCGGACTTACGAGCGGTTCAAGAATTATTAGGACATATTAATCTTTCTACAACACAAATCTATACTCATCTGACACGTGACCGCTTAAAAGAAGTATATCATGGTGCCCACCCTCGGGCGTAAGGAGTAGATTATGTTTCGTGCAACAACAATAGTGGCTGTGATCAAGGATGGTCGCTGTGCCCTCGCTGGTGATGGGCAAGTTACTTTTGGCGATAAGACAATCATGAAGCACCAAGCCGTTAAAGTTCGTCGTATTTACCAAGGCAAGGTGCTGGCAGGTTTTGCTGGTTCAGTGGCAGATGCTTTCACGCTCTTTGAAAGATATGAGGAGCAGTTGGAAAAATATCAAGGTAATTTGCGTCGCGCCGCCATCGAGTTAGCTAAAGACTGGAGAACTGACCGTGTAATGCGTCGTTTAGAGGCCCTGCTTATTGTTGGGGATTTAACTGGCATTTTAGTCATCTCAGGCAATGGTGAAATTATTGAGCCGGATGACGGTGTAACAGCTATAGGGTCAGGCAGTCCTTATGCTTTAGCAGCGGCGCGTGCCTTAAGTCGGTATACTAAAATGGATGCTGGCGAGATTGCCAGACGTGCTTTGGAAATCGCTGGTGAAATATGTATCTATACCAATGATAGAATTGTGCTGGAGGTACTATAATTACATGGAAAAACAGTTAAATAGAGAAGAGTTAACCCCCAGGCAAGTCGTTGCAGAACTGGATAAATATATAGTGGGCCAAAAAGAGGCGAAAAAATGTGTGGCTGTCGCCTTGCGGAATCGTTATCGACGCAAACTATTAGCCGCTGACTTTCGTGAAGAAGTATTTCCCAAGAATATTATTATGATTGGCCCCACAGGCGTGGGGAAAACAGAAATTGCTCGGCGTTTAGCGAAGTTGGTAAATGCGCCTTTCGTTAAAGTTGAAGCGACAAAATTTACTGAAGTTGGCTACGTGGGACGCGATGTGGAAACAATCGTGCGTGACTTAGTGGAAACTTCAGTACGGATAATTCAGGCAGAGAAACTGGGCGCTGTGGAAGAAAAAGCACAACAACTGGCAGAAGAACGTCTTTTAGAACTGTTACTTCCACAACCCCCCAAAGAAAAGAAAGTACAAAATCCTTTAACGTTGTTGTTCTCCGGTCCAGAGGAGCAGGAAGAAAATGAAGAGGATCCCCATTATTCGCAGAGCGAGCAGCAAGTACGTACTGAAAAAAGAACCATACTGGCACAACGTTTGCATGCTGGCAGCTTAGAAAATGAACTTATAGAAATGGAAGTTGAGGCTAGTCCACCGATGATGGAAATTATTCCTGGCTCCGGTATGGAAGATATGGGCATTAACTTTCAGGACATTATGGGGCAATTTTTGCCCAAGCGGAGAAAAACACGTAAAATTACTGTAGCGCAAGCAAGAAAGATTTTGCAGCAAGAAGAAGCAGAAAAACTAATAGAGATGGATGAAGTTCATGCAGAAGCGATAGAAAGAGCTGAACAATCAGGAATTGTTTTCTTAGACGAGATCGATAAAATCGCGGGTAAAGACTTAAAAGGCGGTCCTGATGTCTCACGCGAAGGTGTACAGAGAGATATTTTACCGATCGTTGAAGGATCAACGGTCATCACTAAATATGGTCCTGTAAAAACAGATTATGTTTTATTTATTGCCGCAGGAGCTTTCCACGTAGCTAAACCATCGGATCTAATTCCTGAGTTACAAGGACGTTTTCCGATCCGCGTTGAACTGGATAGTCTAACACAGGAAGATTTTTATCGCATATTGACCGAACCGGCAAATGCCTTAATTAAGCAGTATACTGAACTTTTGGCCACAGAAGGTGTAAAAATAATTTTCACGGATGATGCCATTGGAGAAATTGCTAAAACCGCCTGCCTCCTAAATCAAGAGATGGAGAACATTGGGGCCAGGCGTTTGCATACAATATTGGAAAAAGTATTGGAAGACCTGTCTTTTGCGGCGCCAGAGATCGCAGGTCAAGAAGTAACGATCACAGCACAATACATTCGGGATAAAATTCAGCAAATTGTACAAAATAAGGATTTAAGCAGGTATATTCTGTAATTCTAAAGAGAAAGGAATGATCAATATGGTAATTGAAGCCTTATTGGAAAAATCCCGCCGCATTAATAAAATTCTTCAGAAAACGGCAGGTCAGCACGTAGATTTTAAAGATGTGGCGGAAGTTTTGAAAAATGTGATTGCTGCCAATGTCTATATTGTTGATCGTAGTGGAAAAATTCTCGGGATATCGGCAATTGATGAGTTTAATGGTGAAATGCTAAGTGAAGGTGACACCTTACCAGCTGATTACAATGGACAGCTGCTTAGCTATGATGAATCAAAAGTGAATTTGCAGCATGACGAAACAGACGCTCTGTTTAAAGATAATACTACCACTATTATCCCTATTTTAGGCGGCGGAAAACGACTGGGCACACTCCTACTGGCCCGGAACGGCAAAGATTTCAGATCGGAAGATCTAGTATTGGCAGAATATGGTGCCACGGTGATCGGTATGGAAGTACTACGTATTCGTGCTGATAAAATTGAAGAAGAAGCACGTAATAAAGCTGTTGTGCAGATGGCTATCGGTACACTTTCTTATTCAGAACTGGAAGCTGTAGAGAACATCTTTGCAGAGCTCAATGGTGATGAAGGGATTTTAGTAGCCAGTAAGATTGCAGATCAGCTTGGCATTACACGTTCCGTAATTGTTAATGCGCTGCGTAAATTCGAAAGTGCCGGTGTGATTCAGTCCCGTTCCTTGGGAATGAAGGGTACTTACATTAAAGTGAAAAATCCCTATTTACTTGAACAAATAGAAAAAAGAAATGCCGTAGCCATGTAAAAGTAGGCGCGCAAGCTTTGAGCTGGCGCGTCTTTCATTTATTCAAGAGGATATTTTGCTTCCCACCTTAACCAGGTGAGCCTAGCTGAAAAAATTATGTTAGTCATAATTTACAGCAAGATTTGTTATACTATATTGTTATAGGCAAATACATGCATACTAGTTCTGAAGAGGTGAAAAATGGGAAGAAGTAAATATCGTTGGGTCTTGGATAGAAAGTCATATTTATTTGGCGTAGGCAGTGCTTTAGCTGTAGTGGTGGTATTTAGTGCCATGGCCCTCTACTACGTTGCTGCTTATGGGGTGACTGTGCACTTAGACAGTGAAGCGTTGGCGCGCACGATTGAATTAGAGGTAGTTTCCCAAGCAAAACAGGAACTCCCTAAAATTATTACTGACGCCAAAGCGGAAATACCACATATCGTGGAAACTGAAATGCATGATCAGTTTTCAGAACGCATGGAAATCGCCGGTTTTATTTTTTCTATGCCGGAAGAGCTGATGACGCAATTGAGGGAAAAGATGCGTACGAATGTAGAAAACGCGACTGGGCAAATTTTAGATGGCATTAATACACAAATACTAGCTGAACAGTTTGGAGATAATGTTTATACAATGGTTAAACAAACCATGAGTGGAGAATTAAGTGCTAAAGGTTTTCCCGTCTATATATTTGACAAGATCCCGGTAGTAGTACGTGTGCAAGTAAAATAGGGAAATTATCTTGAGCACCGCATTGCCAAACCAGGCAAACTATGTTATACTACAAAACGGTATTAAATACACACGTTACCTGATGCTTGCAGCTGTGCTGTCTTGACAGTGCTGCAAACAAATGAAGGAACGGAGGAAAAACAGAGAGGAGGTGCAGGAGCATGCCCGTAGTATCCATGAAACAGCTATTAGAAGCTGGCGTTCACTTTGGACACCAGACTCGTCGTTGGAACCCCAAAATGAAACCTTACATTTTTACGGAGAGAAACGGTATTTACATTATTGACCTTCAGCAAACCGTCAGAATGTTAGACGATATCTACCGTTTTGTGCGTGATCTCGCCCTAGACGGCAGAAGAATTATGTTTGTGGGAACCAAAAAGCAAGCGCAGGAGTCAATTCAACTTGAAGCCGAACGTTGTGGAATGTTTTATGTAAACCAACGCTGGCTGGGTGGGATGTTAACGAACTTTAAAACAATTCGTAAACGGATTAACCGCCTGATTGAGTTAGAGAAAATGGAAGAAGACGGTATCTTTGGTGTCCTGCCTAAAAAGGAAGTGATTCAACTTCGTCACGAACATGACAAGCTGAATAAATTTCTTTCAGGCGTTCGGAATATGCATACCCTTCCCGATGCGCTTTTCATCGTAGACCCACGCAAAGAAAGAATTGCTGTTGCGGAAGCCAGAAAATTAGGCATCCCCATCATTGCCATTGTTGATACCAACTGTGATCCAGATGAAATCGACTATATTATCCCTGGTAATGATGATGCCATCCGTGCTGTTAAACTAATCTCAGGCCGTATGGCGGACGCAGTCCTCGAAGGCCTGGAAGGCCGTCAGGATCACGTTGTGGTTGAGGAACAACTAGAAGTCGAAGACAACACGCCCGCTGTAGAATTGTAAAGTCATAAATTACGGTCGGGCGTGTGCCCGGCCTTCTTTATACTTGCGATGACAATTACTTGGCAGTTAACACTAGCTAGGTGTGTACTGAAAGCACGGGATAAGGATAAAAATAGCAAACGAAATATAAAACGAAGCTTTTTTAAAAATCAAACATTGGGAGGTTTTTTTATGATTCCCGCATCAGTTGTTAAAGAGTTACGCGAAAAAACAGGTGCTGGCATGATGGATTGTAAAAAGGCACTGACTGAAGCTGGCGGTGACTTAGAAAAGGCCGCTGAATTTCTCCGCGAAAAAGGCTTATCTGCGGCAGCTAAAAAAGCTGGTCGTATTGCCGCTGAAGGATTAGTTGATTCATATATACATATGGGAGGAAAAATTGGTGTCCTCTTGGAAGTAAACTGTGAAACAGACTTTGTGGCCAGAACAGATGAATACCGTAATTTTGTGCGTGATGTTGCGATGCAGATTGCAGCCACTAATCCACAATATTTAGCGCGTGAAGACGTACCTGCAGAAATTCTGGACAAAGAACGTGAAATCCTTCGAGCTCAGGCTAAAAACGAAGGGAAACCGGAAAAGATTATCGAGAAAATAGTTGAAGGTCGTATTAGCAAATTCTATACAGAAAACTGCTTATTAGAACAAGCATTTATTCGTGATACTGATGTCACCATTACAGGTTTATTGCAGGATAAAATAGCTAAAATCGGCGAGAACATTTCCATTCGTCGTTTTGTTCGCTATGAAATGGGCGAAGGCTTAGAGAAAAAAGGATGCAATTTAGCTGATGAAGTAGCCGCGATGACTAAGTCTTAATTAAGTGATGGACAACTATAAAAAGAGCACTTCGGTGTTCTTTTTTTACAGAATATTTACAGGATAATACAATCTTATGTGGAAAATTAGGAATGGAGGTCATACGGCTTCTATGGAGAAAGCAGTATATAAAAGAATTGTGCTCAAATTAAGTGGTGAGGCTTTAGCTGGTGAACGTGGCTTTGGCATCGACTCGGATGTTCTATCTGAGATTGCAGCCCAAGTCGAAGAAGTTTGGAAAATGGGAGTGGAAGTTGCCGTAGTTGTTGGCGGTGGGAACATTTGGCGTGGTGCACCTGCAGGTGAACGAGGCATGGATCGTGCCACTGCTGATTACATGGGCATGCTCGCCACTGTCCTTAATGCCCTGGCATTGCAGGATGCCTTGGAATCACGTGGCGTTGATACACGTGTGCAAACAGCTATTGAAATGCAGCAAGTGGCAGAACCCTATATTCGTCGGCGGGCGATTCGACATTTAGAAAAAAATCGTGTGGTCATCTTTGCCGGTGGCACAGGAAACCCCTATTTCTCTACTGATACAACAGCAGCACTGCGCGCAGCTGAAATTGAAGCTGAAGTTATTCTACTCGCTAAAGGTAAAGTTGATGCTGTTTATGATGCAGATCCCCTCACAAATCCCACAGCAAAAAAATTCACCGAATTAACGTACATCGATCTTTTAAATAGAGGTCTGGGTGTCATGGATTCCACGGCCGCATCGCTATGTATGGATAATAAGATTCCGTTGATTGTTTTTGGCCTAAATAAAACCGGTAATATTAAAAGGGTACTATTAGGTGTTAAAATTGGGACATTTGTAAAGGGGGAATAAGCATGCTTAACGAGGTTTACCGTGATGCCGAGGAGAGGATGAAAAAAGCAGTGCAGGCTTTAAAGAAAGATTTATCCACACTGCGGACAGGTCGGGCAACACCAGCTCTTTTGGATAGGATCGTCGTGGAATACTACGGTGCCCAAACGCCTATTAATCAACTTGCTAATATTTCTGTACCCGAACCGCGTCTGTTGGTCATTCAGCCCTGGGATAAAAAGGTGATCGGCGAAGTTGAACGTGCGCTGCTGAAATCAGATTTAGGCTTAATGCCTAATAGTGATGGTTCACTTATTCGTCTGTCTATTCCGCAATTGACGGAGGAACGAAGAAAAGAATTAGTTAAAATTAGTAAGAAGAAGGCTGAAGACGGTAGAGTCGCCATTCGTAATATTCGCCGCGATGCTAATGATACTACGAAGAATATGGAAAAGGCACATGAAATTACGGAAGATGAATTACATAAAGCACAGGACGAGATCCAGAAACTCACAGATAAAATGATCGAAGCTGCAGATAATGTGCTTGCCGATAAAGAAAAGGAAATTATGGAGGTCTAAAATGCACAAGAGGACAGGCATCCCGGATCTCCTAGCTTACCCGCTTGCCGAGGCTGTACGCATCACAGAAAGTTGGGGTCTAACCCCTTCCCTACAGCACACTTCACCACCCAAAAAGATAAACCAGGGGAGCGAAAGGGTAGTGAGAGTACGTCTTACACAGGATAAAACTGTGTTAGAACTGACTGTAGCGGCTGAAGATTGTGGCCCCCTCGTCTGAGGGGGCCTGTTACTATATGACTCGAGGTGGATAGATTGTCTTTTTCACTGAAAAGGCTTTTTCAAAAAAAAATACCTCAACCAAATACTAGTGATGAAATACCACGTCATGTGGCAATTATTATGGATGGTAATGGCCGTTGGGCTGCCAAACGCGGTCTGCCGCGTACCGCAGGCCACCATGCCGGCATGGTAGCTTTGCGTCGGATCATCCGTGCCGCTAACGAGATAGGTCTTGGTGTGCTCACGGTTTATGCTTTTTCCACTGAAAATTGGCATCGGCCTCCAGCAGAAGTAAATTTTTTAATGCGGCTGCCCAGTGAATTTTTGCGTACAGATTTGCCAGAATTAATCGCTAAGAATGTGCGTGTAATGATGTCTGGCGCTCGTGAAGGATTACCGGATTATACTTTAGCGGCTATTGACCAAGCCATGACCAGCACTGCTGCTAATACTGGCATGATTCTTAACTTTGCTTTAAATTACGGCAGCCGCGCTGAAATTCTGCATGCTGTACAAGGTATCGCGCAAGCGGTGATTGCAGGCAGTTTGCATGTACAAGAAATAACTGAAGAGACCATAAAACAACACTTGTATACTTCTGAATTACCCGATCCAGATTTATTGATTCGCCCCAGTGGCGAGGTTCGCCTCAGTAATTTTTTACTATGGCAATTAGCTTATGCCGAACTTTGGTTTGTAGATATTTACTGGCCGGATTTTAAAGCAGAACACTTGTTAGCGGCCATTGAAGCTTATCGCCAGCGTGACAGGCGTTTTGGTGGATTGGGAGGGATTTAATGTTCAGACAGCGGCTTTTGAGTGCCTTGGTGGGTATACCGCTTGTCGTCTTGCTGATTTGGCAGGGCGGTGTGGCCATTTTTGTGGCAATTATTTTCATAAGCAGCTTGGCACTGCGCGAATTTTATACACTTTGTTCATTGGAAAATAGACTCGTCCGTACTCTAGGTTACGCAGGGAATATCCTGTTGTTGACAGTAGCTGGTCTAGCAAACCCAGAAGCTTATTTTTTTGCTCTAATAGTTTTTTTTATTGTACTTAATCTTGTCGCTGTTTTTGCGTATCCTCAAGATTATCAAGAATTAATGATCTTGCTCTGGGGGGCTTTATATATCACCTCTTTACTAGCCTTTTTTCTGTGGCTGCGGGCCACAGCTAATGGGTTTTTACTCTTGTTAAGTGTGCTTGTTACTACCTGGGCTTCGGATACGGGCGCTTATGCCTGCGGCCTGACCTTAGGACGTCATAAATTAATTCCTGCTGTTAGCCCTAAGAAGTCGCTGGAAGGAGCGGTCGGCGGCTTGCTGTTTGCTGCAGCAGCTATGTCATTAGTTTTCGCTCCTTTGCTTAATTTAAATCCATTAACCGCATTATTGCTGGGCGTGGCGATTTCCTTCGTTGGCCAGTGCGGAGATCTGGCCGAATCGGCATTGAAACGTCGGGGCAAAATCAAAGATTCTGGTAAATTTCTGCCTGGCCATGGCGGGGTTTTAGACCGACTTGACAGCTTACTATTCGCAGTACCGGTAGGCTATTATCTTCTGCTGGCCTTAGCAGCAAAGGGAGGAATTTGATGAAGAAGATCAGTATTCTCGGTTCAACTGGTTCTATTGGCAAGCAGGCTTTAGCAGTTGTGGAGCAATATCCTGCCCTATTTTGCCTGCACGGCTTATCAGCCCACCGCCAGGTGAAAGAATTGGCTGACCAAGCGCGTTTGTATAAACCGGCGAAAGTAGTTATTGCAGAGCCAAGTTTGTATCAGGAGCTAAAATTAGCCTGCAGCGATTTAGCTGTGGAAGTTGCTGCAGGACCAGAAGCCTTATGTGACCTGGCGGCAGACGCGCAGCATGAACTTGTCTTAAATTCTGTGGTTGGCTTTGCCGGACTGCAGCCGACTTTAACCGCTCTGGCTGCGGGGAAAAATGTGGCCTTAGCCAATAAAGAATCGTTAGTAGCTGGTGGCCATTTGGTAATGCCGCTGGCAGCAGCTGTGAATAAAGCTATTTTACCAGTTGATAGTGAACACTCTGCCATTTGGCAATGTCTGCAAGGACAGCCAAGAGCAGCTGTAGAAGAATTAATTGTGACGGCCTCAGGTGGTCCCTTTTTTGACTTTTCTACAGCTGAATTAGAGCATGTTACTCCACAAGCAGCACTTAAACATCCTAACTGGTCAATGGGGGCTAAAATAACCATCGACTCCGCCACCTTGATGAATAAGGGATTAGAAGTAATTGAAGCTCATTGGCTATTTGACATCACCTACGATAAAATTAAAGTAGTTGTACAGCGGGAGAGTATTATACATTCCATGGTAACTTTTCATGACGGTGCAGTCTTGGCCCAATTAGGTAGGCCAGATATGCGTGTACCCATTCAATATGCCTTAACATATCCTAAACGGCTGTCAGGGGATGCCCCTCGCGTGCAGTGGGAGCAGCTGCCATTATTGCACTTTGCACCACCCGATACAGAAAAATTTCCTTGCCTGCAATTTGCTTATGAAGCAGGGAAAATCGGCGGGACTCTACCAGCTGTGATGAATGCAGCGAACGAAGAGGCAGTACGTCTTTTCCTCGCTGGATCAATTAGCTTTTTAGCAATCCCCCGTATAATTGAATCAGTAATGAATAAACATAAAGTAATTATGGCGCCGGAATTCGATGTATTAGTCGCAGTTGATCAAGAAGCTCGAAAACTGGCACAACTTTTGGGTAAAAGGAAAGGGTGAAATAATGCTGACATTAGTCGCCTCGGTAATCATCTTCGGTTTACTAGTCTTTTTTCATGAACTGGGACACTTTCTTGTCGCTAAACGAGTCGGGATTGGCGTGATGGAGTTTGCACTCGGGTTTGGTCCACGTCTGGTTCATAAAGAAGTTGGGGAAACCGTTTATTCCATACGGGCCTTTCCTTTGGGCGGTTTTGTGCGCTTAGTTGGTGAAGAGCCTGAGGAGGTTGAAGCGGAAGGTAGTTTTCAAAAGCAGGCCGTTTGGAAACGTTTTCTGGTGATTGCGGCCGGACCATTGATGAACTTTATTCTAGCCATTGTTTTGTTTTCACTTATTTATTTTGCTTTCCTTGGCGTCCCGGTTTATTCTTCGACCGCCATCGGGGAATTGCTGCCTGAAGGAGCAGCGGCACAGGTAGGCTTGCAAAGCGGGGATCGCATTATAACCATAGCAGGCGAGGATGTTAATAACTGGGATGAGCTGGTGGCTTTGATTCATAGTCACCCTGGTAAAGAACTGGAAATTGTTTATGAACGCAATAATCAAACATCCACTGTCACTGTTACCCCAGAGCGTGATGCTGAAACTGGTGAAGGTCGTATTGGCATCGGGGCGGAAACGCGTAAATATGCCCTGCTGCCTGCTATTCGGATGGGTATAGAGCATACAGTCTGGTTTATTAGCTTTACTGCTACCAGTCTGCTGCAAATGGTAACGGGCAAGGTCTCAGCAGATGTGATGGGACCGGTAGGTATCATTAGCCTCGTTGGTGAAGTGGCGCGTACAGGGATTATGAATTTACTGTCACTGGCGGCGATTATCAGCCTAAATCTTGGTTTTATCAATCTTTTGCCGATCCCGGCTTTAGACGGCAGCCGTTTAATGTTTATAGCTCTGGAGGGGGTACGTGGCCGTCCTGTGGATCCCAAAAAAGAATCATTTATCCATTTTATTGGTTTTGCCCTACTGATTGTGTTAATGATTGTGATTGCCTACAAGGATTTAGTACGTTTAAATATTTTTAATTGAGGAGTAGCTGATGATAACTAGGGAAAATACTAAAGCTGTGCAGATAGGCTCCCTGACAATGGGCGGTGGGGCGCCTGTTGTTATTCAATCGATGACCAATACTGATACAGCTGATCTTGAAGGCACCCTGCTGCAAATTAAACGTTTAGCTCAAGCAGGCTGTGAGTTAGTAAGAGTGGCAGTACCTAATGAAGCAGCAGCCGCTGTCTTGCCGCAAATAGTTGAGCTTTCGCCGCTGCCAGTGGTTGCTGATATTCACTTTGATTATCGCCTTGCTTTAGCAGCTCTGGACGCCGGTGTTCCTAAACTGCGGATTAATCCAGGTAATATTGGTAATCACCAGCGACTACAGGCTGTGGTAGAACGGGCAGCAGAGAAAAATGCTGTGTTGAGAATTGGGGTTAATGCCGGTTCTTTAGAAAAACGCCTGCATGAGAAATATGGCGCAGTAATAGCCGCAGCTTTAGTTGAGTCGGCATTGGATCATATCCGCATGGTGGAAGAGCTTGGTTTTGATAACCTGGTGATTTCCCTAAAAGCTTCCTCTGTACCTTTGACGGTAGCCGCGCACCGCCTTTTAGCGCGAGAAGTGGCATATCCACAACACGTGGGGATTACAGAGGCAGGCTCCAGCTTTAGTGGTACAATTTATTCAGCAGTTGGTATTGGCAGCTTATTGCTTGACGGTTTAGGAGATACTTTGCGTGTATCCCTGACAGCTGATCCTGTTGAGGAAATACGAGTAGCTAAAGAAATATTAGCAGCAGCCAATCTCAGACGCTTTGGTCCACGGGTCATTTCCTGTCCCACCTGCGGACGCACGCAAATTAAATTGCAGGAATTAGCTCGACAAATTGAAGAACGTGTCAAAGATATTAAAGAACCTTTAACCTTGGCTGTGATGGGCTGCGCTGTTAATGGACCAGGTGAGGCCCGGGAAGCAGACTTGGGTGTGGCTGGCGGCAAAGAAGAAGGACTTATTTTCCGTCGCGGGCAGGTAGTGAAAAAAGTTCCCCAAGATAAAATAGTAGACGAGTTTATGCTTGCCCTGCAAGAATATCTACAGGGATAATCTGCTGAACAATTGGCTTGGTGCGTATCTTTTTGCCATACTTGCGGTTTACTGGCAATTGTGGTAGAATGACTAAGAAAACAATGCTTTTTACTGGAGAGTGGGGTCCGCCCACTCTTAACTTTTACTGTACGGTACTTAACGCTTGCTTGCAGAATGCCAAAGCAAGCCTTTCTTTTCGAAAATCGCTTGGCAGCTCTAGCAGGGTTGATGACCTGGACAGGGCTAAGCAGCGTGCTTAAGGGAAATAGTAAAGAGCACGCCTTTCGTGTTGCCATGATTAAGTTTAAAAAATTAGTATTTTTTAGCGGCCAATTTGCTCTAATCTGGACAGACTAGACTTGTAACCATCACCATGTACTGCTCTGTGGGGGGTTGAGAATGTCAAAAATTACAGATAATTTATTTGCTGTGGCAGAGCCCTTAGCGGCAAATCTGCAGCTTGAATTAGTAGATGTGGAGTATGTAAAAGAGGGCGGCCAGTTTGTGCTGCGTTTTCTAATCGATAAAGAGGGTGGCGTGACACTCGAGGATTGCGAAGCTTTTAGCCGGATCATGGACAGTGAACTCGACCAGCTTGATCCTATTGAGAGTAGTTATCAGCTGCAGGTATCCTCACCTGGAATTGAACGACCGCTCAAAAAAGCAGCCGATTATGAACGTTTTAGTGGTAGGCTGGCGACAGTAAAACTGTTTGCTCCACTAAATGGTTCTAAACAATATACAGGAGTGCTGCGGGGATTAGCTAATCAGGAAATTTTACTTGCAAAAAATAAGGACGCGACAGTTGTCAAGATTCCTTTAGAACTTGTGGCAAAGGCAAATTTAGTTTTTGAGTAAAACACGGTGGAAGGGAGGCATGATTGCCAAATGAATGAAGAGTTTTTAGCTGCCCTAGCTGCGATCGAACGTGAAAAAGGTGTCAAAAAGGAAATTCTTTTTGAAGCCATCGAAGCCGCACTGGTCTCGGCTTACAAACGTAATTTTAACGCAGCGGGCAACGTGCGTGTACAATTAAACAGAGAGACAGGAGGCATAGTAGTCTATACACGCTTAACTGTTGTGCCAGAGGCAGCACAACCACAATTAGAAATATCACTCCAAGAGGCGCGGGAACTCGACCCGCATTATAACATAGATGATATCGTAGAACGAGAAGTTACACCAAAAAACTTTGGTCGTATTGCTGCACAAACAGCAAAACAAGTTGTCATCCAACGTATTCGTGAAGCAGAGCGTGAAATGGTGTTTGACGAGTATGTTGACCGGGAAGAAGATATTATCACCGGAATCGTCCAGCGCATCGAACAGAAAAATATTATTGTAGATTTAGGGAAAACAGAAGCAGTGCTCTTACCAACAGAACAAATATCCAGTGACGATTATCAGCCCGGCGAACGTCTTAAAGCTTATATTACGGAAGTACGGCGCACGACAAAGGGTCCACAAATTTTTATTTCCAGAACACATCCTGGTTTATTAAAAAGGTTGTTTGAATTAGAAGTGCCTGAAATCTTTGATGGTACAGTAGAGATTAAATCTGTAGCGCGAGAAGCAGGTCATCGCTCTAAACTAGCTGTGTATGCCAAAAATACAGATGTTGATCCGGTGGGAGCTTGTGTGGGGCCTAAGGGAGTTCGCGTGCAGGCTATTGTTAATGAATTACGCGGAGAGAAAATTGACATCGTTAAATGGGACGAGGAGCCGCAACTGTTTGTTGCTAACTCTCTCTCTCCGGCAAAAGTAGTTTCTGTTACGCTACACAAAGACCAAAAGGTAGCCAACGTGATAGTACCTGACTACCAATTATCGCTGGCTATTGGTAAAGAAGGACAAAATGCCCGTTTAGCTGCCAAGCTGACAGGTTGGAAGATTGACATTGCTAGTGAAAGCCAGGCGGCGGAACAACACGAAGCAGCAAATAGTTCTCCAGATGAGGGAGATGAGTTGGTTGAAACAACGTAAAATCCCTTTGCGCACCTGTATTGGCTGCCAGGAACAAAAACCCAAAAAGGAGCTTGTACGGATTGTCCGTACGCCCGAAGGTAGGGTGGAATTAGATCCTACTGGGAAAAAGGCTGGTCGCGGTACCTACCTTTGTAAACAGAAAAGCTGCCTGGAAAAGGCGGTTAAAGCAAAAAGAATCGAACGAAACTTACAACAAGCAGTATCTCCCGCAGTTGTAGAAGAATTAGCCGCACAATTGTCGGAGGATGAATAAAATGCCAAATAAAGCATTAGCACTCTTAGGCTTGGCACGTCGTGCCGGTAAGCTTACTTGGTTTGAAGAAGCCAATCTAGCTGCAATCCGCTCCGGACAAGCTAAATTACTGCTCTTAGCCAGCGATGCCGGCGAAGCAGCAAAAAAAAGATATCGTGATAAAAGCAAATCTTATTCAGTGCCCATGATTGTTTTCGTGGATAAAATTCAGTTAGGAGCGGCCTTAGGGACATCCCCTCGTGCAGCCGTAACCGTAACTGATGAAGGTTTTGCCGAGCGATTAAAAACTTTGTTAATCATAGAGTGATGTTTAAGGAGGCCAAACTAATGGAGGTGTAGCCCATGACAAAAATCCGGGTGTATCAATTAGCCAAAGATTTAGATGTGCCGAGTAGGCGCATTATCGACTTATTAACTGAAATTGGTTGTGAAGTAAAGAACCATATGAGTGTTGTTGATAAAGAAGCAGCACAGCGCATCACCTACCAATTAACAGGTAAAGGAGAACCGCCCGCTGCGTATGCTAAAGAACTTAATAAAAAAGTAGAAAAAGAACAGAAAAAAGAAACTTCCCCCAACAACAAGAGTAAGACAACGCAGCATGACACAAAGAAGAAACCTCAACAACAAAGTGGCGCAGCTACTAAACCAAAAAGGAATAGTGGACGCTCAGAGCAGTCGCAGCAAGCATCACCAAAGCAGCCCACTGCCTCGACAGCAGACCAAACACAAAAGTCCAAACCAACTCAGGGACAAGGAAGCCGGCCGGTGAGACAGAGTTCTACAGGCCAACAAAGATACAACGCTAAACGCCAGAGTCCCAAAAAGAAAATAGATAAGAGAGAACGTAGGGCACGCCGTGAGGCCCGACTACTCGATGAGCAGCAAAAAACGGAAAATACAGTTGTTTTAGAAGGTCGTATTACAGTTGGTGAACTTGCCGACAAATTAGCTGTTAGTGCCAGCGAGATCATCAGTAAGCTGATCGGCTTCGGCGTAATGGCTGCTATTAACCAAGCTATTGACACAGAAGTAGCAAAGCTGCTGGCTGAAGAATATGGTTTTGCAGTAGAGATTAAGGTTGACAAGTTTGAAGCTGAACTAGTGGAAGCTGTTGAAGAGCATAATGAAGAAGATCTACAGCCGCGTTCACCTGTGGTCACCGTCTTAGGACACGTTGATCACGGTAAAACTTCAGTCCTTGATGTCATACGTAAAGCTAATGTGACAGCGCAGGAAGCTGGTGGCATTACACAGCATATTGGTGCCTATCAGGCAAACTATCAAGGCAAAAAAATTGTCTTTTTAGATACACCAGGTCACGCAGCTTTTACCTCGATGCGGGCACGTGGGGCGCAAATCACCGACATTGCTGTTATTGTGGTGGCCGCTGATGATGGCGTGATGCCGCAAACCGTAGAAGCCATTAACCACGTCAAGGCAGCTGGGGTGCCGATCATTATTGCGATTAATAAAATAGATAAAGAAGCGGCCAATGCTGGCCGTGTAAAACAACAATTGACCGAATTTGGCTTGGTTGCGGAAGAGTGGGGCGGAGACACCATCATGGTTGAAGTATCAGCTTTGAAAAAAGTTGGTTTCGATGAATTGATGGAAATGATCCTGTTGGTAGCGGAAATGGCAGAATTTAAAGCCAACCCAAGTAAACTTGCCCTTGGTGCTGTAGTTGAAGCTAAACTAGATAAAGGCCGGGGTCCTGTGGCCACTGTGCTGATCCAAGATGGTACTTTACGCATCGGAGATTCTATAATTTGTGGTACAATTTATGGTAAAGTTCGCGCTATGGTTGATGATAAAGGCAAGCGAATTAAGAAAGCCGGCCCCTCCACTCCGGTTGAGATTTTAGGTTTAACTGATGTGCCACAAGCTGGAGATGATTTACAAGCAGTCACTGATGATAAGATGGCTCGTCAAATCGCGGAAAAACGAGCTGATAAAAAGCGTGAAGTAGAGCTGAACAAATCAGCCAAGATTTCTTTAGATGATCTGTTTAATCAAATTCAGCAAGGTGAAGTAAAAGATTTGAATATTATTATTAAAGCCGATGTCCAAGGTTCTTTAGAAGCGCTGCGTGATTCTTTGCTTAAACTATCAACAGATGAAGTGCGGGTTCAGGTTATTCATGGCGGTGTCGGTGCAGTTGCTGAATCAGATGTCATGTTGGCTTCAGCTTCCAATGCTTTAATTATTGGCTTTAATGTACGGCCGGAGCCTAATGCGCGCAAAATGGCGGAAAAAGAAAATGTCGAGATTCGTTTATACCGAGTAATTTATGAAGCGATAGCAGAAGTGCAAGCGGCACTCAAAGGCATGCTGGCTCCACAATTTAAAGAAGTAATTTTGGGGCAGGCCGAAGTCCGTCAGCTATTTAAAGTTTCTCGTCTTGGTACCATTGCTGGTGCCTATGTGCTGGAAGGAAAAATTACACGTTCTGCCGACATCAGAGTTATACGTGATGGGGTTGTAATTCATGAAGGTAAGATGGAGACACTAAAAAGGTTTAAAGATGATGTGCGTGAAGTTTTAGCTGGCTATGAATGTGGGGTCTTAATGGAAAAATTCCACGACTATAAAGAAGGCGACATCATCGAAGCATATACCATACAGGAAATTAAGCCTGCATAATCTTGTGGCGGTTTGGAGGGATTAGTATGTCTGAACAACGGGCACATAGAGTTGCTGAAGAGATTAAACGAGAAATGAGCAGTATCTTGCGCGATGAAATGAAAGACCCTCGCGTCAGTGGCATGATTAGTGTGACTAGCGTAGAGGTCACCCGAGATCTAAGTTACGCCAAAATTTATCTTAGTGTATTCGGTAACGATGAAGAGCAGCAAGACACACTAACGGCGCTCGATAAAGCAACTGGCTTCATTCGCTCGATAATTGGTAAGCGTATCCGTTTACGTCATACACCAGAATTAACATTCCACTTGGATCAATCTATCGCCTATGGAGCTCATATCAGTGAAGTGTTACGGAAATTGAAGAAGGACGATGACGGTGCATAGTTTAGCTGAAATTGCCCAAAAACTTAAAACTTGTCGTGCAGTGCTCATTACTGCTCATATTGAGCCTGACGGCGATGCCATCGGCTCAGTATTAGCGATGGGTTTAGCCCTACAGCAACTTGATGTGGCTGCACTGATGTTTTCTGCTGACGACGTACCTAAACGCTATCAATTTCTCGTCGGTACAAACAGATTCTATACTCATCGTTTACCGACGACTAGTTTTGATTGTGTGTTAACTCTAGACTGTGCAGACAGCAAGCGCCTCCAACCAATCTGGGGGGAAATACAAGATAAACAAATTATTAATATAGATCATCATCCTACCAACGAATTGTTTGGACATTTAAACTATGTTGACCATACGGCAGCGGCAACTGGGGAATTAGTGTTTGCCTTACTGCAGGAATTAGGTTGTCAGATTGATCTGGAGATCGCTAAGGCCTTATATGTTGCTATTAGCACCGATACAGGTTCTTTTAAGTTTGAAAGTACCACAGCACGTACGCATACCATGGCGGCTGAATTAATCGCCGCTGGGGTCAACCCAGGAGCTCTCTCTCCCTTAATCTTTGATTTACAGACACCGGCTGCCCTTGCTATCCTTCGTCAGGCGCTTAGCTCTCTGACCCTTTCTGCTGATGGTAAAATAGCCTGGATTGTGTTAACAGACGCAGATATGAAGGAGGCTCAAGCCCACGATGAAGATTTGGGCGGGGTTATTAACTATGCAAAAAATATTGTAGGTGTTGAGGTTGGTTTAATTTTTCGGGAACAAGCTGACGGAACAATCAAAGTTGGTTTCCGGTCTCATCAGATTGATGTAGCCAAAGTTGCCGCTTCTTTCGGCGGCGGTGGACATGTACGGGCATCGGGATGTTCCTTAGCAGAAGATTTGCCTACAGCACTTCAGCTAGTACTAGCGTCAGTCAGTGAGGAAATTAACGCATGAATGGTATTATCAATCTACTGAAACCGCCAGGTATGACTTCACATCATGTTGTCTCAGCTTTACGCCGTTTGACGGGTATTCGTAAAATTGGACATACAGGCACTTTAGATCCGGGAGCAGCTGGTGTGCTGCCTATCTGTATCGGACAGGCCACACGCGTTGCCGAATATGTTTTGACGATGGACAAGACCTATCGAGCTGAATTAACTTTGGGCACGGCTACAGATACTGAGGACGCTGCGGGACAAGTAATTGACGAAAAAACTGTACCGCCTTTGGATTTTAACCAGGTAAAAACCCTGTTGCTTGACTTTACTGGGCCACGGCAACAAATACCGCCGATGTATTCAGCTGTACGTGTGCACGGGCAAAAACTATATCAGCTGGCACGTCGTGGTGAAACTGTTACCCGCAAAGCCCGTGCGATCAACATTTATCAGCTTCAACTATTGCAGCTGTACCCACAGAAAATTTTATTTGATGTGTCCTGTTCACGTGGCACCTATATTCGTACTTTGTGTCGTGAAATTGCGGAAGCGCTGGATACAGTGGGTCATATGTCATTTTTAGTGCGTACGCGTGTTGGTCCTTATCATCTAGACCAAACATACACCTTAGAAGAGTGTGCATCACTACAGGCGGCAAATGAATTGACAACGGCGTTATTACCCCTAGATTCTGCACTGGAGCAGCTACTGCCGTATAACGTGACCGCAGAGGATGCGGAAAAAATTCAAAATGGCAGGGTACTAAAGTTTACTGATTTGCCGCCAGAGGGTACACTAATGCGTGTTTATGGGCCGGGGGGAGAACTGTTGGCCATTTCCTCGGTAGAAAATAGTACAGTTCGGCCACAAAAAGTTTTTCGTAGCAGGTGAAGCCAATGGAAATTGTACACGGAATTGAGTCGTTTCAGCTTTGTCACCGGGAACAAGTTTATCTGGCCTTAGGAAATTTTGATGGTGTTCATTGCGGACATAAAGCTATTATTAGTACTACTGTAGCTTTAGCCAGAGAACATCACAAAAAAAGTGCTGTCCTTATCTTTTTTCCTCATCCTTTATCAATTTTAAAGCCAGGAAAAAGTACAAAACTCTTAAATACCGCAGCAGATCGCATTCGCATGTTAGGGGAAGCAGGAATTGATTATGTAATAATTCACCCCTTTACGCCTGACTTTGCTGCCATTTCCCCACAACAATTTGTTGTTGATATTTTGCACCGCCAACTTTCAGTTGCCGGTGTGATTGTAGGTTACGATTATTCGTTTGGCAGTCGTGGGATAGGTACACCAGCCGATTTACAACGGTTAGCCCAGGATTTAGGATTTTCTGTGCAGGTAGTGGAGCGTATTTCTATCCTTGATCAACCAGTTAGCAGTACAGCTATTCGCCAATTACTACAGCAGGGTAAGATGGAAGAAGCTAACTTGATGTTAGGATATCCTTACTTCTTACGTGGTACAGTGATCCATGGCGATGGCAGAGGTCGTACACTTGGTTTTCCTACCGCAAATTTACAGCTTCCTGCTGAAGTTATCCTGCCGGCTAATGGTGTCTATTTAACCCAGGTGAAGTTAAAAGAAGTAAAGTACTGGGCTCTTACTAATGTGGGGATGAGACCAACTTTTAAAAAAGATGCAGTTTCTGTTGAAGTATATTTATTTGATACTGAAAAAAATCTCTATGATCAGGAATTATTTGTTTCCTTTTTACAAAAAATTAGAGAAGAAATGAGTTTTACGGATGTCGCAGCTCTAGTTGCACAAATCCAGGCTGACGTAAGACAGGCTAAAAATTTGATTTGCGACTTGCCTAAACAAGAGCAGTAGCGCAAGCTGCGTCATTCTTGCTCTCTTTCTTGCCTTTGCCTAATCATTGTGGTAAAATCTTAACTGTTAACCTTGGCTCAGGTAAACGAGTCTCCGCCGTTGCCTTGGCTTAAGGGGATCTAATAAAAAAAGGAGGTGTGCTGCATGAGTATGGATACAGCTCGTAAACAAGATATTATTAACAGTTTTCGCTTACATGAGCATGATACTGGTTCCCCGGAAGTTCAGATCGCTCTTTTAACAGAAAGAATTAATTATTTGACGGAACATCTGAAAGAGCATAAAAAAGACCACCACTCAAGACGTGGCCTGTTAAAGATGGTTGGTCAAAGACGTGGTCTGCTAAACTATTTGAAAAAAATTGACGCAGAGCGTTACCGCACTATTTTAACAAGGCTTTCGCTGCGTAAATAGTTTCCCGGTAGCACATTTGCCACGAAAGCGGGGGAAACCCCGCTTTTTTATACTAGCTATGAACCTGTATCACTGCGCACTTAGCGAAGCTGTGTAGGCAGCCAGTAAAACAGCGCCATCAGTAACTGAAGACGCAAGCTTTTTAAGTAACCTAGAAAGGATGTATATGTATGAAAGTTTATAAAATGCAATTAGCCGGTAGAGAATTAAGCTTTGAAACCGGACGGATTGCACAACAGGCCAGCGGTGCTGTCTTAATTCGCTACGGCGATACAGTGCTCCTTTGCACAGCAACAGCCTCTGCTGAACCACGTGAGGGAATTGATTTCTTTCCCTTAACAGTTGATTATGAGGAAAGACTCTATGCCGTGGGTAAAATTCCTGGCGGTTTTATTAAACGGGAAGGCCGACCGACGGAAAAGGCTATTTTGGCTGCTCGTTTAACGGACAGGCCCTGCCGCCCCTTATTCCCTAAAGGTTTTCGCAACGCCGTACATATTGTGAGCACAGTTTTATCTGTTGATCAGGACTGTCCGCCAGAGGTATTGTCTATCTGTGGCGCTTCTGCAGCCTTATCCATCTCCCATATCCCTTTTGGTGGACCTATTGGTGCAGTAGTAGTTGGTTGGGTAGATGGCAAGCCAGTAATTAATCCTACTCAGGCCGAGGCAGAAGCTTCTCGACTTCATTTAACCGTTGCCAGTACTAAAGATGCCATTATGATGGTTGAGGCTGGAGCCCATGAGCTAACGGAAGCAGAAATCCTGGAAGCAATTATGGCTGGTCATGAAGCTAATCGTACTATTGTGGCTTTACAGGAACAAATGATGGCTGAACTCGGTCAGCCTAAAATGGCAGTAAGCCAATTTAAGCCTGCTGAAGAAATTGCGGCTGAAGTACGTCAATTCTCTCAGGAAAAGTTGTACAATGCTGTACGTACTATTGAAAAACAAGCACGAGAAACTGCTATTGATGAATTAAGAAACGAAACCGTTACTCACTTTGCAGAAAAATATCCTGATAATGAGCGGGACGTACGAGTTGCTTATGAAAATTTGATTAAAGAAACTATGCGTACTATGATTATTAAGGAAAATGTACGTCCAGATGGACGTAAAAGCGATGAGATTCGTCCTATCTCAGTCGAAGTTGGCATTTTGCCCCGTACGCATGGCTCTGGTTTGTTTCGGCGTGGTCAAACACAAGTGATGAACATTTGCACTTTGGGTGCTCCCGGGGATGTGCAACGGTTAGATGGTTTAGGATTGGAAGAGTCAAAACGCTATATGCATCATTACAATTTTCCACCCTATAGTGTTGGCGAAGCTGGCTTTATGCGTGGTGCTAGTCGACGCGATATCGGTCATGGTGCTTTAGCAGAACGTGCCTTAATGCCGGTTCTTCCCACACAAGAGGAATTTCCCTACACCATGCGCCTAGTTTCTGAAGTAGTAGAGTCAAATGGCTCCTCTTCTATGGGTAGTGTTTGCGGCTCAACCCTTTCCTTAATGGATGCTGGCGTGCCAATTAAAAAACCGGTTTCCGGTATCGCTATGGGTTTGATCATTGAGGGTGATGATGCTGCAATTCTCACCGATATTCAGGGCATGGAAGACTTTTTAGGTGATATGGACTTTAAAGTAGCCGGTACTAAAGACGGCATTACTGCCTTACAAATGGACATTAAAATCAAAGGATTATCGCGAGAGCTTTTAACCCGTGCCTTGGCACAAGCTAAAACTGGCTACATGTATATCATGGATCAAATGACAGCAGTGATCCCTGAACCGCACGCAGAACTCTCGCCTTATGCGCCGCGTATCATTACAATGCAGATTAACCCAGATAAAATCAGAGATGTGATTGGACCTGGCGGCAAAATGATTAATAAAATTGTGGCAGAAACAGATGCCCAAATTGAAATTGAAGCAGATGGTACTATCTACATCGCCGCCGTTGATTCTGCCGGTGGTTTGAGAGCACAGCAAATGATTGAAAACTTAACTAAAGATGTAGAAATTGGCACCATCTATCAAGGGAAAGTAACTAGAGTGGAGAAATATGGCGCCTTTGCTGAAGTTTTACCAGGCAAAGAAGGATTAATCCATATCTCCCGTTTAGCGCACGAAAGAGTGGAAAAGACAGAAGATGTGGTTAACTTAGGTGACGAAATACCTGTTAAAGTTATTGGCATTGATGATCGTGGTCGTATCGATCTCTCACGTCGAGCAGCAATTCCTAATGCCCAAGGGGAAATGATAGAAGAAGAACCCCAACAGCGACGTGATGACCGACGTGACCGCCGACCCAACAATAATGGGCGTGATAATAAGCGTTCAAGAAGAACATAAACAAAAATGTTTATGTTCTTTTTTTTATCGGGATATTTTAACGTCCTGGCAAACAAAGTCCCACTTTGCAAGATTGCAATTATTGCAGCACAATAAATGAGCTTAAGGCCACGGATCTATTTTTATTCTGTGCCTCCAGATAGTAATTTCCTGTGGGTAGAGTTTTTTTTAGTTGATAGTTTGCCATTGCTTTACCGTTAATGTTTGTGTGCAAAGAGCTCTGGAAAACTTTCTTGCCCGTGGGATCAAAGACATAAAGTTTTAGCGGTACATGAGGAGCAGGCTGACCCTCGGCTTTTGCAATAATTGTTATGATCACACTATCACCAAGTTTATAAGTGTTTTTTTCGGCGTGGACTAGTACAGATGGCATCGCATTACTCACATGCTCACTCCTTAGATAGAAAATTAGCAACACTCTTATATAGATATGCGTAAAGAGATAATTTGGTGTGTGAAACCGTCACATAAATGAGCTTCGGCAATATTATGATTATGAAAAATAATCATGAAAGGGGTTTCAATTGTGCAAAAGCGGGTTGTTGTCTATGTACTTGTACCACTATTGCTAGTTGCCCTTGCTCTTACTGGCTGTGAAAGAGATGATAGTTTAACCAAAGTAAGATTAAGTGAAGTGACGCGATCTGTGTTTTATTCTCCCTTGTACGCAGCAATAAACTTGGGGTATTTTGAGGATGAGGGGTTAGAATTGGAGGTTACTACTGGCCAAGGAGCAGATAAGGTCATGACAGCTCTTTTGTCAGGCGAGGTAGATGTAGGGTTTATGGGTCCCGAGGCGAGTGTTTATGTGCACAACCAAGGCCAGGATAATTATGCTGTTAATTTTGCTCAATTGACAACATGTGATGGAAGCTTTTTAGTGGCCAGAGAACCAGATCCGAATTTTACTTGGGATAAAGTGCGTGGTAAAAGCATTATTGGCGGACGTAAAGGCGGCATGCCGTTGATGACATTAGAATATGTACTTAAAAATCAAGGTTTAATGCCGGGTGAAGATGTGGAAGTTATGACCCATATCCAGTTTGCCCTGATGGGTGGAGCCTTTACTGGCGGCGAAGGTGATTATGTGACATTATTTGAACCTGTTGCTTCCGCTCTAGAAATGGAAGGCGTTGGCTATGTAGTAGCTTCAGTAGGTGCAGATAGCGGAAAAATTCCCTATACTGTTTTTTGTGCGCGAAAAAAATTATTAGCAGAAAATCCAGAGATAATCCAGAAGTTTACCAATGCTATTTACCGAGGGCAGGTCTGGGTTCAAGAGAGTACACCTGAAGAAATAGCTCAAGTAATTGCTCCTTCTTTTCCCGACTCGGATGAAGTCGTCTTAGCAAAAGTTGCTGCCCGCTACAAAGAGACTGATGCCTGGGCTGCTACGCCTGTTTTTACGGAAGAAGCTTTTGCTCGCTTACAAGATGTAATGGAAACTGCTGGTGAGCTGGATAAGCGGGCACCCTATTCTGATTTAGTAACGAATGAATTTGCTGAAAAAGCAATGGAACTTGTACGGTAATAATTGAAAGGAGAGAGCAGATGGGGGCAGAAAAATTATTAAGAATAGAAAAAGTTAGCATGAAGTATTACAGCCCTGAAGGAGAAATATCTGCCCTGCAAGACATCTCTCTAGATATTGCAGAAGGGGAATTTGTTAGTATTGTTGGTCCTAGCGGCTGCGGAAAAACGACTTTACTTAATATTCTCGCCGGTTTAATAACACCTTCTGCGGGAGCTGTCTATATCCAAGAACAGCTGGTTAGCGGCGCAACTCCTTTAGTTGGTTACATGCCGCAGGATGACCAATTGTTCGAATGGCGTACGATCTGGCATAACGTTCTTTTGGGGTTAGAAGTACAAAACAATGTCAATCAAGCAACCAAAGCAGCTGCCGAGAAGATGCTGCGTACGTATGGTCTGATTGAATTTAAGGATGCCTATCCCAGCCAACTATCTGGCGGTATGCGTCAAAGAGCAGCATTAATCCGTACCTTAGCAATTAATCCGGAAATATTATTGCTGGATGAGGCCTTCTCAGCCTTAGACTACCAGACTCGTTTAGTGGTAGCTGATGAAGTGAAAGAGATTATTAGCAGCGAAAATAAAACAGCTGTTTTGGTCACACATGATATAGCTGAAGCAATTAGTATGTCTGAACGGGTAGTGGTTTTAAGCAAACGACCAGGGACAATTAAAAACATCCATGACATAGTTTTGACCTGCGAGATAAACTCCCCCCTGGGTCGTCGTGAAGCGATAGAATTTAGAGCTTACTTTAACCGTATCTGGAAGGAGCTGGATGTACATGTTGAGCAATGATCTTACAACTCAAGCTGCCTCTGCAGAGCATCTGGCGTACCTCCAAGCTCGCAAAAGATATCGTTGGCGCGTCACGGCAGCACAAATTTTATTGCTAGTCAGCTTTATTGCGCTCTGGGAACTTGCCGCCACACTGCGTTGGATTGATCCGTTTATCATGAGTCAACCTAGTCGGATTGTGCAAACACTCCGCTCACTTTATGCCGGCGGAGATCTCTTTACGCATGTGGGTGTTACTCTGCTTGAGACAGTAGCCGGTTTTACTCTCGGGACTTTGTTAGGTACATTTATTGCTGTCGCCCTCTGGTGGTCTGACTATTTGGCAGAAGTATTTGATCCATATCTGGTAGTTCTAAATAGTCTGCCTAAAGTAGCACTAGGCCCCATTATGATTGTGTGGCTAGGGCAAGGGATGCGGGCTATCATCGCTATGGCCCTACTGGTTTCTGTCATCGTGACGATCCTCAGCGTCTATTCCGGTTTTTCGCAAGTTGATAAAAATAAAATAAAATTATTAAAAACATTTGGTGCTACAAAAAAGCAAATTATGCAGAAGGTGATCCTGCCTGCCAGTATTCCCACTATTATTTCTGCTTTGAAAATCAATGTCGGTTTATCATGGGTGGGCGTGATTGTCGGTGAATTTCTGGTTTCGCGTGCCGGGCTAGGCTATTTAATAGTCTATGGCGGGCAAGTTTTTCGCTTAGATTTAGTGATGGCCAGTGTGATCATCTTATGCGTGGCTGCAGCCCTCATGTACCAAGCCGTGGTGCTCCTAGAAAAACGTTTTGTTAAGTGGCAGTAAGAGCTAACATCAACATAATCAGTCCAATAGCCTGGGTAAAGCCCAGGCTTTTCTGTGCTTGTGTTCTTGTCATTTTTATTTTTTCGCTTGCATACCTTTTAGAAAGCGAATCCTGTGGAGAAAGGTGTGACCGCTTGTCTAGAGAAGAGCGTTTACGCAAACGTAAAAAACGTTTTTTGTTATCGTTGAGCGTTGTTTTATTGCTTCTAACCTTCATCCTACATAGACAAATAACTAAAGGAGTATTTGTGCCCTTAGTAAAAGGTGCCTATTATCAAGTTGAGACTCAAGATCGGGCTGTAGCCCTGACATTTGAGGTAGTATGGGAACCGGGGTTTACGCATGAAGTCCTAAATATTTTAGACCGTTACCAAATTAGAGCTACATTCTTTCTAACTGGCAGCTGGCTACGTCAAAACCCCGACCTGGCACGCGAAATTATAGATCGCGGCCACGAAATCGGACAACACAGTTACGCCCACAAGCATTTAACAGATTTAGATGACGAGGAATTAACAAAAGAATTTGATTTAATGGCCGAAACACTCCAAGAAGAGCTTAACTTGCAAACCCACCTATTTCGACCTCCTTATGGGGAACTGGATCAACGTGTTTTTGAGTTTGCTGCCAAGCGAGGTTACACTACAGTTGTTTGGAGTATTAATCCGCATGATTGGCAAGAACCTGGCAAAGACAAGATTATCAGCCGTATTACCAAACAGCTGCATAACGGTGCAATAATTTTGATGCATACAAATTCCTCACAGGCAGTAGAAGCCCTACCAGTCATTTTGCAAAGTTTGTTAATGCAGGAATATGAGGTATTGCCTTTTTCTGAACTTGCGCAACGAGGTCTGAAGTAAAGGGGGAAATCTGATGCGCTACCGTGTGTCTGCTATCCTTAAATCGCCAAAAGTGCTGCAACTATTTTTTATGCTTCTGCTCCTGCTGATAATTGCTAATTATTTCCGGCCTGTTCTAAGTCCAGCAACTAGTATTTGTGCAGGGGTTAATCTTGCCGGCAAGGATTTGGGTGGCTTGACAACAGAAGAAGCTAAAGCGGTGATAGAGCAGGTGGCAAGGATGCAAGATACACCGCCAATCGACTGCAGGATAGATCCAACTACCAATGGAGTTATACCTGGTTTGAATGGTTTATCGATTGATGTAGCGGAGACCTTAGCACGCGTATCGTCAGCACAAGAGCATGAAACAGTGAAACCAGTATTTCGACAAGCTGCACCAGCAGTTGGACTTACTGCCTTCCCTGAACACCCCATCTACCAGGGGAATCCAGTTAAGCAGCAAGTAGCCTTTTTAATTAATGTGGCCTGGGGCAACGAATATCTGCCGGAAATGTTAGCTGTTCTTAAGGAACAACAAGCAGAGGCTGTTTTCTTTCTGGTTGGCCGCTGGGTGCAAGCTAATGAAGCTGACGCCCGCCTGATTGCTGATGCCGGCTTTGAGCTTGGTAATCACGGATATTCAGACGCATTAAGTATGCAGGAGCTGACATTAGCAGCTGCAACTGACGATATCAGTAGAGCCGCTGAGGTTATTGAAAAGGTTTGTGGTAAAAGACCAGTTTATTTTAGTCCCCACCGCGGTGAATTGTCTGCCGATGTCTTAAAAGCAGCAGCTTCACTCAAGCAGCGCACCGTGATGTGGACTGTAGACACGGTAGACTGGATGCTGCCCGGCGTTTCAGTAATGCTTGATAAGATCCTCTCCAAAGCAGAGGGCGGCAGTCTTATTTTGATGCATCCTACAGCTCAGACGCCAGAGTTTTTACGACAGGTCATTCCTGCCTTACGCACTAAAGGTCTGGAACCAGTTTCTTTAACTAAACTCCTCAACCCAATGCGAGCAGCAAAGGAGTGATCCTGTTTGAGAAGAACAACATTTACAACTTTCAAAATTACTAC
>DASRMS010000009.1:0-1675 GCA_035647835.1 Oscillospiraceae bacterium | reverse complement strand
ATAGATACGCTCGTTGAGGCAGCCGGCAATGGCACATTCTCAACGAGACCCTACGATGATCCGCCGCTTATTCTGAAGCAAGCGATGGCCGTGCCAACAGCAGGCCTAACTCATGACGGTTATTTTTGGAAAAACGAAACTGGCCAGCGGGTCCCGAGGCGTGGCGGCCATTGGAGCAGTGCCGGCGACGCAGGCCTCGACGCGTTGGCTCTGAACAACACGCGGACGCGCACGGATACGTACATCGGGTTGCGGCCCCGCTTTCGCAATCAGTAATCTGCTAGAGCTCAGCGGCAGCTGAGCGTTAAAAACATGAAATCAAACACAGAACCTAAACCTCTGCTAATCAAGTTAAAAATAGAGCAGATGATTATTTGGTCAAATTCTCCGCTTAAAAATTTTCCTCGTCATGAGAAATACGTGATGGGCGCAGAAATCAGAAAGAGCATGTATCAGCTTTTACGATTAGTCATTAAAGCAAATCGACAACATCACAGAAAGACCACATTGCTTGAAGTTGATGTTGAGTTGGATTTTTTACGTTCGCTGGTTGCTGAAGCAAGTGATCCAAGTAAAAGATACATCTCAAGAAATCAATATAAAACATGGTCAGAACATCTGGCCGTCATCGGTAGATTGGTTGGCGGATAACCTGCAACTAGAGCTTAATCATAAAACGCAAGTGTTTCCAGTGGCAGTAAAAAATGGCAGGGGATTAGATTTTCTTGGTTATCACTTATGGCCGCACAAGAGGAGGTTACGAAAAGCCAGCTTGAGCAGGTTTAAACGTAGAGTAAGGAGACTTCAAAGACTTTATGCAAATAGAGAAATCACAGCAAAAGAAATTGGTCAGCAACTAGCTAGCTGGATAGCACACGCAAGACATGGCGATGCATCAGCAGCAATTGAAAAATATTTAAACAAACATCCATTCATTAGGAGCATTGAAAATGACGACAGAAATAGAAACAGACATCCAGCCGCGCGCCGAATGGAGCAGAGAGGAAGTCGAACGCAGGCGCAGAAAGGCATACGCAGATCCAATCAACGGCAGCGACAGGCACTTTAACGAAGCCGCGAGGCTAAGGGCATCAGGAGAGCGCGAAGAAGCAGAAATTGCAGAGCAAAAAGGCATCGAAGCGGCTTTGAAAATAAAAGATAAATATCCGTATCCAGAAAACTAAATACCGCTTTTTAAGCGGTTTTTTTATTGTCAAAAAATAGGGAGGCAGCTATGCCTCAAAGGAAAATCATGCGTATACGTGACTACGTGAATCAAATACCGGACGCGGCTGCAATTTCCACGGCTCAAACGACCACTATCAGCTCTGCTGCGGTGGGGTTTTTAAGCTGGGTGGGCAGCATTAACTGGGTTGGCTTAATTAGTGTGCTGGTGGCCGTTGCTGGACTGATAGCCAATGTTTATTTTTCGTACCGCAATCATAAGCGCGAGGAGGAGCTGCATCAGTTTACTTTAAAGATAAAAGGCGCGTGTGATGAATAGGCGTAACGGGATAATAGCTTTAGTGATAGGCGGTGCGATTAGTTTAGCATCACCTTTTTTGTTGTCGTTCTTAGGTAAATGGGAGGGCGAGGGCGAGTATGTTGTTTATGCTGATAAGTTAGCTGGTGGACTGCCCACGGTATGCAAAGGTATTACCAAGTGGACAAGCCC
>DASRMS010000008.1:0-17285 GCA_035647835.1 Oscillospiraceae bacterium | reverse complement strand
ATAAATATTTTTTAGAACCTCACGTGCTTCACTGATTGTATATAAGGAACCAGAAACACATAAGGCCTCATTGGGCTGCGTTATTGCTACAGCCTGCTGCACCGCAGCCTGAATTTCTGGTACCACCTCAACAGGGGTGTTGCCTGCGAACTTCCGGACCAGTTCTGCCACAACATAGGGGTCAGCGGCACGGGGGTTATTCGGTGTGGTAACAATAATCCCAGCTTGAGCCAAGGGGGCAATGACACCAACAATCTCCTCAACGGCCTTATCCCCCAGGATACCAATCACCAGACGTAGTTTTCTGTCCCCCAGCAGTTCCAGCAGGGCTGAACGCAGGGCTAAAACACCGTCAGGATTATGCGCACCATCAACCATGACTAAAGGCTGTTGTGAGAATACCTCCAAGCGACCTGGCCACATTGTTTTCCTTAACCCCTCGCGCACAGCTTCTTCGCTAAAGGGCAGGGGCAGTAACTCTCTGGCAGCGATCGCTACTGAAGCATTGCGCGCTTGATGGCGTCCTAATAGCTGGACCTGTAGATCAGACAGCTGATGCCAAGGGCTTTGGTAGCTAAAAGTCAGCCCCGCCAAGGAAGATGCCGTCACTTCCTCGGTAAAATCATGATCTATTGCGTAAAGCGGGGACTGCCGCTCAGCCGCAACCTGCTGGAAAACTGCTAAGGCCTCATCCTTTTGTGCTCCCGTGACCACAGGAACACCAGGTTTGATAATTCCTGCTTTTTCACCAGCAATAGCCGCAATAGTTCCGCCTAAGACATCTGTATGATCTAGGGCAATATTGGTAATGACCGAAACAGTGGGGGTGATGACATTTGTTGCATCGAGCCGTCCCCCCAAACCGACTTCCACTACCACCCAGTCTGGTGCATTTTGGGCAAAGTAGGTAAAGGCCAGTGCTGTAACTACTTCAAATTCTGTGGGCTGACCTATTGCTGAGGCAGCTAGTTCATCCACTGCCCACTTCACTTGTTTTACAAGCTCTACCAATTCTGCTTCACCAATATCATGACCATTAAGCGCCATACGGTTCGTAAAAGCTTCGATATATGGCGATGTGTAAAGACCAACACTTAATCCTTCTGCTTGCAGAATCTGGGCTAGGAAAGCTGCTGTCGAACCCTTACCATTTGTGCCCGCTACATGTACACTACGGAACTTATCCTGTGGATTGTCCAACAGCTCCATTAGCTTTGTGACTCGCTCCAAGCCTAGGTTGGAGCCAAAACGATACAAACCATGAATCCAGTTTAAAGCTTCTTCATATTTCATCTACCCTTGCCTCCGCTCTAGCGCAGACTGATGATCCGCTCACGGACCTTGTCGCGCCGTAATCTATAATTTTCGGCTTTAGCCCGTTCTTCTGCTATCACCTGCTGCGGAGCTTTAGCCAAAAAGCCCTGATTATTAAGCTTACCTTCTGCACGTGCTACTTCTGATTCTAATTTTTTCAATTCTTTTTGTAAGCGTTTTATTTCCTGTTCGATATCAACAAGGCCTTTTAGGGGCAGGTAAATCTCTATATCACCAACCACTGCCGTAAGTGCCTGTTGGGGCTGCTCCGGCAGTTCCCGCACTACAGTCATTTCCTCCAGATTTGCCAATTTCTTCAACATAGCTTCCCCAGCGGCTAATGCTTGTGCCGATGCTCCACTGTCCACATTAAGTATCACTTGCGCCTTTCTGCCTGGCGGCAGCTGCACTTCACTACGTAAATAACGGATAGTACGAGTCACTTCCATTACTGTGGCCATCCGTTCATGGGCCGCAGAAAACTCCAGGGCTGGGTCATACTCTGGCCAGGATGCCAGCATAATTGTTTTACCGCTATGCGGGATTTTTTGCCAGATCTCCTCGGTAATAAAAGGCATAAACGGATGCAAGAGGCGCAGCGTACGATCAAGAACATAGGTAAGCACTGAGCGCACAGTTTGTTTTTCCGCTTCTGTCTGGGCATCATAGAGGGGGATCTTAGCCAGTTCAATATACCAATCGCAGAAATCGCTCCAGAGGAACTCATAAATGGTACGGGCAGCTTCACCTAGTTCGTAAGTATCCATCAAGCGGTTCACTTCGCGCACAGTCTGGTTATAACGATGCAGCAGCCAACGGTCTGCATCTGTTAAGCTGTCCAGCTCTAATTCTGCAGCCGTAGTATCGCCTAGATTCATTAACACAAAACGCGAAGCATTCCAAATTTTATTAGCAAAGTTGCGGCTGTTATCTACACTTTCCTGTCGGAAACGCTGGTCATGGCCAGGAGCCTGACCGGTAATTAAAGTAAAGCGCAGTGTATCTGCACCGTACTGCTCTATAATTTCTAAGGGGTCAATGCCGTTACCCAAGGATTTGCTCATCTTTCTACCCTGCGCATCACGTACTAAACCGTGAATGTAAACGGTATGGAATGGCTTCTTGTGCATAAATTCCAGCCCCATAAAAATCATGCGGGCTACCCAGAAATAAATTATATCATAACCGGTAACTAAGACATCAGTGGGGTAATAGTGCTCTAGATCGGCTGTTTCCTCCGGCCAGCCTAAAGTAGAAAATGGCCAGAGAGCTGAAGAAAACCAAGTATCCAGGACATCTTCTTCTTGTTTTAAAGCCTGTCCGCCACAGTGCGGGCAAGTCTGCGGTTCTTCGCGTGCCACGATTGTTTTGCCACACTCACAATACCAGGCAGGAATACGATGACCCCACCAAATCTGACGTGAGATACACCAGTCACGGATATTCTCTACCCAGTTTAAATAAACCTTGGTGAAACGCTCAGGCACAAACCGTATTTCCCCGTTTTTTACTTGCTGAATTGCCGGCTCTGCCAAGGGTTTCATACTGACAAACCATTGTTTAGACAAAAGGGGCTCAATCACAGTATGGCAGCGCTGGCAGTGTCCCACAGCATGCTGATGCTTTTCTATTTGCAGGAGTACACCTTCCGCTTCTAAATCGTCTACCACCTGTTTTCTGGCTTCCGTACGGTCTAAACCGGCATATTTGCCAGCCTCCTGAGTCATGGTACCATCTTCCGCAATCACCACTACCGAGGGTAGTTGATGGCGCTCACCGATAGCAAAATCATTGGGGTCATGAGCTGGCGTAATTTTCACAGCGCCGCTGCCGAATTCTGGGTCAACATAGTCATCAGCAATAATGGGAATCTTCCTGTTCATTAAGGGCAGCAGTACTTCTTTGCCGATTAAAGCCTGGTAACGTGAGTCCTGTGGATGCACAGCCACAGCAGTATCCCCCAACATTGTTTCCGGACGGGTAGTAGCAACCACCACATGTCCCTCACCATCTACCAGGGGATAGCGAATATACGTTAAGGTCCCTTCTGCATCTTCGTGCTCCACTTCAATATCAGAAAGGGCAGTATGACAACGCGGGCACCAATTAATTATATAATTACCACGATAAATCAAACCTTTATGATAGAGCGCCACAAAGACCTGACGCACAGCGTCTGAACAACCTTCATCCATGGTAAAGCGCTCCCGTGACCAGTCACAGGAGACACCTAGTTTATAAAGTTGGCCAATAATACGCTCATGATACTCATCTTTCCATTGCCAAACTCTTTCAATAAATTTTTCACGACCTAAATCGTAACGAGTTAAGCCATCTGCGGCTAAATGCTCTTCCACTTTAATCTGTGTAGCTATACCTGCATGGTCCGTGCCAGGCAGCCATAAGGTATCAAAACCCTCCATCCGCTTGCGGCGGATGAGGATATCCTGAATAGTATTATCTAAAGCATGTCCCATATGTAAAGATCCTGTTACATTAGGTGGTGGAATGACAATATTAAACGTTTTCCTTTTAAGATCACGTGGTGCTTGAAAATAGTCCTTCTCCAACCATTCCTGATACAAACGCTCCTCAACTTCAGAGGGGTCATATACAGGTGCAAGATTTTTATCTGTCATTAAAAGTCCTCCTCACTAACATACACACACTCAATTCTTGCTCCTTTATCACTATAATAGATGGCAGATTTGATGTCAAGAAAGGCTTGCTCTGTTCGGTTTGCTCGGTGAAAAGGGTAAAATTGTTCCTGCAGTCGTCTCATCAACAGCAGCAGCAAAGGGAAAGGGGTAGACTGCTCTACCCCCTTGATAGTACATATTGTTTTATAACTCCCCACAATTCATCTTTACCCTGACCGGTTTGTGCAGAATAAAGAATTACCGGTCCCTGTGGACCCAGCCCCAGTCCCGACCGAATCTGCTGGAGGTGCTTTTGCCACTTACCGCGGGGGATTTTATCAGCCTTAGTTGCCACAATTACTGTAGGTAAGTTAAAGTGAATGAGCCACTTATACATCTGCAAATCATCTGCTGTGGGGGGATGCCTGACATCTACCAACTGGACAACCAGCTTAAGTGGTTCACGACTAGTTAAATACGCTTCAATAATCTGTCCCCACTGCCGCTTCATCTCCTGCGAGACACGGGCAAAGCCGTAGCCTGGCAGGTCAACAAAGTAAAAAGCTTCATTAATCAAAAAGAAGTTGATCAAACGTGTTTTCCCTGGACTACCACTGGTTAAGGCTAACTTTTTACGGTTGAGCAGTGAGTTTAATAAAGAAGATTTACCAACGTTAGACCGCCCGACAAACGCCACTTCCGGCAGGTCTGTTTGTGGATATTGCGTATTTTTTACGGCACTAATAATAAACTCCGCCGTACTTATTTTCATTCCTCTATAACCTCTGCTGCTTCTTCTGGAACAGCCGCTAAGGCGAGCTCTAATACCTCATCCAAATGCTCGACTGGGATTAACTCCAGACGACGGCGTACATTTTCCGGTATTTCAGAAATATCCTTTTTGTTATCAGCAGGCAGAATGATCGTCTTAATGCCGGCGCGGTGGGCAGCTAAAACTTTTTCTTTCAGTCCACCAATGGGCAGCACACGGCCGCGTAGGGTTATTTCACCAGTCATGGCCACAGTTCTTTTGTAGGGTCGTTTCGTTAACGCGGAAATTAAAGCAGTCGCCATGGTAATGCCTGCTGAAGGACCATCTTTTGGAATGGCGCCTTCAGGAATATGAATATGAATATCATATTTTTCATAGAAATCTTCAGCAATATTTAATTCCTTCGCACGAGAACGAATATAAGATAAGCCGGCTTGTGCTGATTCCCGCATGACATCGCCCAGCTTACCCGTCAGCAACAATTTGCCCTTACCCTGCATGAGGGTAACTTCAATAATCAGTGTATCACCGCCAGCTTCTGTCCAGGCAAGCCCGGTAGCGATGCCCACTTCATCATTTGTCTCGGCTATGCCATAACGGAAGCGCGGCACACCCAAGTATTTATGCAAGTTCTGCACAGTAATAGCTGATTTAAGTTTATTATCGCGCACTACATCCTTAGCAACTTTTCGGCAGAGGGTCGCAATTTGCCTTTCTAAATTTCTGACCCCTGCTTCTCGTGTATACTGGCGGATAACTTTGCGTAGTGTTTTCTCGGAAATTGAGATATTTTCTTTTCCCAAGCCATTTTCGCGAATCTGTTTAGGCAGCAAATAGCGCTTCGCAATTTGCAGTTTATCTTCTTCTGTATAGCCCGGCAAATAGATTGTTTCCATCCGATCCAGAAGTGGCCGAGGGATATTATAAAGAGTATTAGCCGTAGTAATAAACATCACGTGCGAAAGATCAAAAGGAATTTCTAAATAATGATCAGAAAAAGTATTATTTTGCTCTGGATCTAAAACCTCCAGGAGTGCGGCTGAAGGGTCACCACGGAAGTCTGTAGACATTTTGTCTATTTCGTCTAATAAAAAGACTGGGTTTTGCGATTTGCCCTGCCGCATGGCTTGGATAATACGACCAGGCATCGCGCCCACATAAGTGCGCCGATGACCGCGAATCTCAGCTTCATCACGGACGCCGCCTAAAGAAAGACGGACAAAATTCCTCTGCAGGGCGCGGGCAACCGAACGAGCCAGGGAGGTTTTTCCCACTCCAGGCGGCCCTACCAGGCACAAAATTGGTCCTTTTAATTTCTGCGCCAGCTGACGTACAGCAAGATACTCAATAATCCGCTCTTTAACTTTTTCCAGGCCATAGTGGTCTTCGTCAAGAATTTGTTCCGCCATCCCTAAATCGAGCCGATCTTCGGTTTGAGTGGTCCATGGCAAAGCCAGTATCCAGTCCAGATAATTACGTATCACCACAGCTTCTGCTGCAGCCGGCGGCATTTTTTCTAATCGTTCTACTTCTTTAAGCGCCTTTTCCTCTACTTCGTCCGGCAATTGAGCTTCGCTGATTTTTTCTCGATATTCATCAGCTTCGGCCAGACGCTCATCTTTTTCACCCAGTTCTTTTTGGATTGCCTTCATTTGTTCACGTAAATAGTATTCTTTTTGTGTACGTTCCATCTGCTTGCGTACACGAAGGTTAATTTTACGCTCTACTTCAAGAATTTCCATTTCGTGACTCAGGATGTTAGAGAGTTTCTCCAAGCGATTAGTTGGTGAAATGGCCTCTAATATCTCCTGCTTTTGTTGGATTTTTAGCGTTAAATGAGAGGCTATTAGATCTGCCATTCGACCTGGCTCTTCAACACTAGATACAGTGACCAGTGTTTCAGGTGGAATCTTTTTGCTTAACTTAATATACTGTTCAAACTGATAGATCACACTGCGCATCAGTGCTTCTACTTCTACACTTTTTGTATCATCTTCTGCAAGTTCTACCGCTTCTGCTTTAAAATAGGGTTCTTCATCTATAAACGTTTGTACTTTTGCCCGTGATAATCCTTCTACCAGCACTCTGATAGTGCCACCGGGCAGCTTTAACATCTGCTTCACTTGAGCAATTGTTCCCAACGAATAAATATCGTCAGGAGTTGGCTCATCGACTCTAGCTTCCTTTTGGGCTACTAAAAGAATTTTATTATCTTCGATCATAGCCTGTTCTAAGGCGTTCACTGAGCGTTCTCGTCCTACGTCCAAGTGAAGAACCATATTAGGGAAAACTAGAATTCCACGCAAGGGCAGAAGCGGTATTTGTTTTGTGTCGTTAGCCATTAAGCTCTGCCTCCATTTCGGATATAGTTACACTAGTAGTCGTATTCGCTAAAGTTGGTTGATTTCCTTTTTAACCAGTCCACTTTCCACCTTTAACCACATAGCTTAGTTTAGCTGCACTAAACTGATGATGCCGATAGCATCTGTGTTTGTGCTTTGCGTGTAGATTGGGGCGATCGGCAAAGTGCATGATCCAAGACTTCACGTAAGTTTTCTACCGGAACTACCTCCACCTCAGGCAGCTTGGTAAACATTTTTTGCCAATTTTCTTTGGGGATAATTACTTTCTTGGCGCCAGCCTGGCGTGCTGCCTCCACTTTACAGACTACACCGCCGATAGGACGCACATAACCCCGTACAGATATTTCTCCCGTCATAGCTACCGTGTTAAGCACAGGGATATTGGTCAGTGCCGAATAAATCGCCGTAGCAATGGCAATACCGGCTGAAGGCCCATCAATCGGTGTGCCGCCGGGAAAATTAACATGAATATCATAATCCTGTGCATCGACTTCCAGATAGTCACGCAGCACAGTTAAGACATTTTCTACAGAGCCTTTAGCCATGCTTTTACGTCGAATTAAACGCTGGCCGCCACCCAATTCTTCTTCTTCCACCACTCCTGTGACGTGTACTTGACCTCGCCCAGGCTCAGCCTGGTGAGCTGCTACTTCTATTTCTAGCACCATGCCCATGTTTGGCCCATAAACGGCTAACCCATTGACGTACCCCACTTGGGAACGAGGCGGGATTTTAATTTCGGGACGTGGTGACATCTGACTGGCATTAATCACCCATTCCACATCATCTACGGTAATCTCTTGCGTCACTTTATCACAAATAGCAATACCAGCAGCGATTTGAATAGTATTAACCGCCTCACGACCATTTTTCGCATATTTAGTGATTAAGTCAAGTGCCATCTCGTCAATAGAAAAGTTAATCCGCTTGGCACTGTTGGCTGCAACTACAGCAATTTCGTCCGCAAAAAGACCACGGAAAAAGATTTCCAAACAGCGTGAACGAATAGCGGGAGGAATTTCTTCTGGTGTACGTGTTGTAGCGCCAATTAAGCGAAAATCTGCCGGCAAGCCATTTTGGAATATTTCATGAATGTGTAGTGGTATATTTTTATCCTCAGCATTATAGTAAGAGCTCTCCAAAAACACTTTCCGGTCTTCTAGCACTTTTAGCAGTTTATTCATTTGTGTAGGATGTAATTCACCAATTTCATCAATAAATAAGATCCCACCGTGAGCTTTACTCACCGCACCCGCCTTAGGCTGCGGCACTCCTGACATACCCAAAGGTCCAGCGCCCTGATAGATAGGATCATGAACAGTACCGATTAAGGGGTCAGCGATGCCCCGCTCATCAAAACGAGCTGTCGTTGCATCTAGTTCCACAAATTTAGCTTCTGGACCAAAGGGTGAGGCTGCGTTTTTTTTCGCCTCAGCCAAGACCAAGCGCGCAGCTGCTGTCTTACCAACACCAGGCGGTCCATAAATAATGACATGTTGTGGATTTGAGCCACATAAAGCCGCCCGCAGAGATTTTATGCCTTCTTCTTGCCCCACAATTTCCGCAAAGCTAGCTGGTCTGGTTTTCTCGGCTAAAGGTTCGGTAAGTGAAATCTCGCGCAACTTTCTTAACTGATCCATTTCTTTGTTCGACTCCTGCTTGACCGCAACTTTGTTGGAACGTTGCGAGCGCAGTAAACTCCAAAAATAGATGCCGATCACTATCGCAATAATAATTTGCACAACACCAATGATGGGCGCTAAACGTAACATGATATTCCCCCCCTTGGTACTTAAAAACTACTGCTGATAGTATAACCCCAAGAGAAAGTAAAAAACCGTACTCCTTTATGATGATTGTCAAAAGTTTCTGCAGGCAAAAAAACTGCTAACCTTAAGGCTAGCAGTTTTTTACTGTTTTTGCTTATGCTGATTCTTCTTTTTTCTTCTTACGTTTATCAACCGTAACTAGAATCGGTTTGTCTTGTTTGGTGATAACTTCTTTAGTAATGATACATTTACTAATGTCCTCGAATGTTGGCAGCTCATACATTACATCAAGTAAAGTACTTTCTAAAATGGATCGCAGCCCTCGGGCACCTGTTTCACGGTTAATCGCTTCTTCTGCGATAACTTCTAAAGTGCCTTCCTTAAATTCCAGAGCCACATTATCCATCTCAAACAAGCGCTGATATTGTTTAATGAGCGCATTGCGCGGTTCAGTTAAAATGCGCATGAGAGCATTTTTGTCTAAAGCATCTAGGGTCGCTACCACAGGAACACGGCCGACAAATTCAGGAATCAAACCAAATTTAGTCAGGTCTTGCGGCAGAACATGGCGTAAAATATCCCCAATGTTTTTCTCTTTTTTACCAGAGACCTCCGCGCCAAAGCCAATCCCTTTATTGCCAATTCTGCTCTGAATGATCTTTTCAATACCATCAAAGGCGCCGCCGCAGACAAAGAGAATGTTGGTGGTGTCTATCTGCATAAATTCTTGATGCGGATGTTTCCGTCCACCTTGTGGCGGCACACTAGCCACCGTACCCTCTAAAATCTTCAAAAGTGCTTGTTGGACACCTTCTCCTGAGACATCTCTGGTAATAGAAGGGTTATCAGTCTTACGCGCCACCTTGTCAATTTCATCAATATAGACAATACCCTTTTCTGCTTTTTCCAAATCATAGTCAGCAGCTTGTATTAGTTTGAGCAGAATATTTTCTACGTCTTCCCCAACATAACCAGCTTCAGTTAATGATGTGGCATCAGCAATGGCGAAAGGAACATTGAGAATACGAGCCAGAGTTTGGGCTAACAAAGTTTTACCCACACCAGTAGGACCAATCAGCAGAATATTACTTTTTTGTATTTCCACATCATCGGGTTTTTGTTCTGCATTAATCCGCTTGTAGTGGTTATAAACAGCAACTGCCAATGATTTCTTTGATTCATCCTGCCCAATTACATATTGGTCAAGAATATCTTTAATTTCAGTAGGACGTGGCAAATCAATTAAATCTAGTTCCATTTCCTCAGAAAGCTCTTCTTCAATAATCTCGTTGCATAGTTCGATGCATTCATCACAAATGTAAACACCGGGACCCGCTACGAGTTTGCGAACCTGTTCCTGGGTCTTGCCGCAAAAGGAACATTTCAATTGTCCCTTTTCATCATTGAACTTAAACATAAATGTACCTCCTAGAGGAGTCTAGCGTTTTTGCAGTACGCCATCGATCAGTCCATATGCTTTGGCTTGTTCGGCTGACATAAAGTTGTCGCGATCCGTATCACTAGTAATTTGTTCTATTGGTTTGCCGGAATGTTTAGCCAAAATTTCATTTAATCCTTCTCTGATGCGTAAAATCTCACGGGCATGAATTTCAATGTCTACAGCCTGACCTTGCGCACCACCAAGTGGTTGATGAATCATAACACGGGAATTAGGTAAGGCATAACGTTTTCCCGCGGCGCCTGCGGTCAGCAAAACTGCCCCCATACTGGCAGCCATCCCTACGCAAATCGTAGAGACATCAGGTTTAATATACTGCATCGTATCATAAATTGCCAGACCTGAATAAACAGAACCACCAGGAGAATTAATGTAGAGATTAATATCCTTATCCGGGTCCTCTGATTCTAAAAATAAAAGCTGAGCAATCACTAAATTAGCAATTGTGTCATCAATAGCACTGCCAATAAAAATGATGCGATCTTTTAGCAGCCTTGAGAAAATATCGTAAGCACGTTCACCACGGTTCGTTTGCTCAACGACCATCGGTACTAAACTCATTTAAATCCCTCCTATGCTTCTGTTTGAATAGGTGCAGCTGTAGGCGTTATTTGTGCTGCTGCTACCAAGAAATCAATAGCTTTACGAAATTGTATTTCTTGGCGTATGACGTCTAACTGCCCCTGTGCTGCAAAATAACTTTTAATAGTTTGCACATCTTGGCCGTAGCTTGCTGCGAATTTGTCAACACGCTCATCTAATTCTTCGTCTGTTGCTATAATTCCTTCTTTTGTAATAATGGCATCTAAAACCAAATTAGCCTTAACACGTTTTTCAGCTTCTGGTTTTTGCTCCTCACGCAGTTCTGCAAGTTCCCTATTGGTCAATTCTAAAAACTTATCTAATGTTAGCCCCTGCATCCGTAAGAACTGTTCCATTTCACTAAGCTGACGATCAATTTCACGTTCCACAAGCACTTTAGGCAAAGGGAATTCTGCAGTAGCTGCGGATACTTTTTCGATGAGTTCGTTCTCTACTTCCGTTTGAGCACGCTCTTCTTCCTTTTGTTTCAGCTTATTCATGATGTCTTCCTTTAATTCAGCGAGAGTATCAAATTCAGAAATTTCCTTAGCCAATTCATCATCTAGTTCAGGTAAATTTTTTCTTTTTATTTCATTCACTTTGACCTTAAAAACGGCAGGTTTACCGGCCAGAGACTCTTCCTGGTAATCTTCAGGGAAGGTAACTTCGACTTCCTTTTCTTCTCCCTGTTTCATGCCAATCATTTGTTCCTCAAAACCAGGAATAAACTGACCTGAACCAATTTCAATTGAATAGCCTTCGGCTGCTCCGCCAGCAAAGGGCTCATCATCTTGATAACCTGTAAAGTCTATGACTACAATATCACCATTTTCAGCAGTGCTATCTTCGACTATTTCTAAAGTGGCGTGCTGTGTCTGCAGCTGGGTTAACTTATTTTCCAGATCAGTTTCTGCAACCTCCCTGAGCTGTTTAGTGACGGCAACACCACGATATTCACCAAGGGTTACTTCCGGTGTTACTTCCACAGTAGCTTTAAAAATAAGTGATTTACCCTTTTCTATGCGAACCAGATCAATTTCAGGCTTGTCAAGAGCAACAATACCGACTTCCTCAACTGCACTATCATATGCATCTGGAACCAAAAGTTCCAATGCATCTTCATAAAGAATTTCTACACCAAAGCGGCTTTCTAAGATGGGACGGGGCACTTTACCTTTACGGAAGCCCGGTATGCTCACAGTCTTAACTACTTTCCTGTACGCCTGTGTTAAAGCATCAGCGACCTTCTCCTCAGGCACCTCAATTTCTAATACAACTTTACTGTCGTCTATTTTCTCCAGATTTACCATGCCCTATGCTCCTTTTAACCATATTTTATCGTATGCCTTTAATTAGAGTGCAGTGAACGGATATGTAGCCATTTGTTCTTGCGCTGCATTATAGCATATATATTGTCAGCCTGCCAAGTATTTTACCACTAAATGAAGGAAAATGAAAGTAGATCGGGAAAAAGCATTTACTTCTTAAGCTAAATGAAATAACTTATCAGGCAACAAAAAAAACGCCTTGTCAGGCGTCTTCATACCCTGGAGCGGAAAACGGGATTCGAACCCGCGGCCCTCGCCTTGGCAAGGCGATGCTCTACCACTGAGCTATTTCCGCAATTTATAAATGGTGCGGGCGAAGGGACTTGAACCCCCAAGGGAAAAACCCACTAGATCCTAAGTCTAGCGCGTGTGCCAATTTCGCCACGCCCGCACAAAATTAATAAAATTGGGGTGGATGATGGGACTCGAACCCACGGCCCCCAGAGCCACAATCTGGTGCTCTAACCACCTGAGCTACACCCACCATGGTTATAAACTACAGACTTCAGAGGCGACAGCAGACGAAACTCTGCTCTCATTCAGTCAATTTCGACCTCTGAGGTCTGACATCTGTCTATGGCACGCCTGGTAGGATTCGAACCTACGGCCCACGGATTAGAAGTCCGTTGCTCTATCCCCTGAGCTACAGGCGTATAATTAACTAGTATAGTTGATTAACTGCATAAAATCAAGCGACAAAATTTGGAGCGGGTGATGGGAATCGAACCCACGTAACAGGCTTGGAAGGCCAGCGCTCTACCATTGAGCTACACCCGCAACTAGCTTGGTCACTGGCGGTGAGCGGTTAGAGCTAAACCTCTTGCCCAGACCAGTTATAAAATCAAATAAAGTTAGCCTTGGCTAGTTGTGCGCATCCGACTTCTAACCTCTAACTTCTAACTTTCAATAGTGGTCGGGGCGACAGGATTTGAACCTGCGACCCCTTGGTCCCAAACCAAGTGCGCTACCAAACTGCGCTACGCCCCGACGTTGCAAAAATTAGTATACCAGATTAAGCTACTACTTGTCAAAGGTAATATCTGCATTATTGGCTTAATTAGCTAGTTTACTTTGAGTTTTGTCTTGATCGTCAGAATCTTTGTCTGTTTTCTGCCAGCAAGTCTGCTAAAATTGTTTTTACTGCCGCCAGGGCACGGGCACGATGGCTAATGCTATTTTTTACTTCTGCCGGAATTTGCGCAAAAGTTTGCGCCAACTCGGGCACAAAAAACAAGGGATCATAGCCAAAACCACCACAGCCTTGAGGTTCTGCGGCGATTAAGCCTTCACATACACCTTCAGCAAAAACTGTTTTTCCCGTGGGTTGAGCCAAGGCAATTACAGAGCGAAAACGAGCTGTACGGGCTGACGGTGCTACACCACGCAAAGCTAACAGCAGCTTCATATTATTTTCCTGGTCACTAGCCTGCTTCCCGGCGAAACGCGCTGAATAAATCCCCGGACGACCGTCCAAAATATCTACCTCCAAGCCGGAGTCATCAGCTAACGTTACTACACCAGTAAGCTGGGCAACAGTCTCGGCTTTAAGCGCGGCATTTTCCGCAAAACTAGTACCTGTCTCAGCAAGCTCACCGATGGTGGGATAAGCCCTTAATGAAGTGATCGTGAGCGGCAAATCTGCCAATAAAGTTTTAAATTCTAAAAGTTTACCGTTATTTTTTGTCGCTATGATTATTTTCATATTACTTGCCAGTCAGGATTTGTTTTTGTACTTCGACGATCTGATTGATGCCACTGGCAGCCAGATCCAACATTTGCTGCATCTCCTGACGCGTAAATGGTGCTCCCTCGGCAGTTCCCTGCACTTCTACTAATTTACCACTGCCTGTCATCACAATATTCATATCCACTTCAGCTCTACTATCCTCGCTGTAAGCCAAGTCTAGATACAGTTCTTGATCAACTAGGCCTACACTGGTGGCTGCCAAGAAATCAACAAGGGGTATTTCTCCCAGCGTGCCTGCTGTAACTAATTTAGCCAGTGCTAAATGCAATGCCACATAAGCACCACTTATAGAGGCCGTCCTCGTGCCGCCATCTGCTTGAATGACGTCACAATCGAGCCAAATAGTCCGCTCACCGAGCGCCTTTAAGTCCACAACTGAACGCAGAGCACGTCCAATAAGACGCTGGATTTCTGTACTGCGGCCAGAAACTTTACCCCGCTCCCGCTGGGTACGAACTTCTGTAGCCCGCGGCAGCATCGCGTATTCTGCTGTTACCCAGCCTTGATTTGCACCTCGTAAAAATGGTGGTATTTTTTCTTCTACTGAGGCCGTACAAATAACTTTAGTCTCACCAAATTCTATTAGCACTGAACCTTCTGGTGCTTTCAGATAATGCGGCGTGATAATAAGCGGCCGCATTTGTGTAGGCTGACGTCCATCTATTCTCATCAAAGGAACCTCCGTCTTTCGCTAAAATTTCACTGGTGTCTTTTCATTATAGCGTTACATAGTTATTTTTTCAATTACCCCTTTATTATCCATTACTGCACCAGATTCCATTGTTTTGGGCGTCCAAAAGAAGCAGGAAAATCAACCCCACTGTCAAGTTCTGGCGGTTTATCATTGCAAAGTACGGCAACTTCAGTTATGCCATGGATTTCCGTAAAGGTCAAGGCCAGCTGCTGACGCAGCAGATCTGCGGCCAACTGGCCTCCATCAGCAGACAATTCTCCTGATAAATGTAGTACTACTTTACTACCCTCAGTAGTTATTTCCTTTAAGGTCAGACCACTGGGGACAGCAGTAAGCAGTGACGTCCCCGGTTTAGGTCCTAGTAATAGTTCTTTTGCTATTGTTGGCAGCAGTTCAGCTGTTTCGGCTACTAGGCGCGTTACTGGGACATAAAAGATACGGCTTCCTACTTCATGTAGAAAATAAAGCGTTATCCGTTGCATGGAGGCAGAATCATCTGCTGCCACAGGGGCTTCCAAGTTCAAAACAAATTCACGGCTCAAGGGTGGCGTGGGTGCTGTAGCCGCCAGCGTCTGCAGCTGCTGACCTGCACACAAGATCTCAACAGCATCAATCGTAGAAAACTCTGTCAGCGTGTAGGTAAGACCATTAATTATCTGCTCTTCCTGTTCTGGTAAGTAATCCAAGAATTCTTCACTAAAATCTACTCGTGCCAAACCTTCGCGCACGGAGAGACCTGTGATTGCAGTTCCCGCTGGTAAGAGAGGAGCAACGCCCAGTGCGGCCACTTCTGGCAGTAGATTGCCAGCTGTACAATAAGTCAAAGTTGCTTTGGCAATACCCTCTTCCCAAGGTATGTAAACGCGTAGAGGCAGTAAAAACTGGTGTGTTTCATTCGGCAAATAAAGCATTGTTTCTCGCAAATTAGGCTGTTGCACCGGCGGTGGTTCAGGCAGCCTGTCCTCTGCTTGCTCAGCAACCTCCTTTTTTTCAGGCAGGAGTGAGCAGCCACTACAAAAAACGAGCAGTAACACTAAAAATAAGCTCAACCCTTTACGCATAGTTTCCTCCTGTTCATGTTTTACTGAAATGTATGAGCAGAGGAAGAAAGATATGCAGGCTTTAAGTGAGTAAAACCTGGTAGGTTTCCAGCTGATAAGCGAGCAATGTTTCCGCAAGTTGAGTAAAGGGTTTAGGGTTGCCGCTGACAAAAAAGCGATGACGCAGCGGCTCGGCCAGATCATCCCTTAAAGACTGCTGCTGCGACAAAATTGCTTTGGCCTCCTGCGCAGTTTCTGCAGCTGAAGAAATAAGCGTGACTTCTGGCCCCATCACCTTGCCAATCACTTCCGCCATGAGGGGATAATGGGTGCAGCCAAGAATCAAAGTATCCACACCTGCTTCTCGCAGCGGGCGCAAATACTCTTCTGCTACACAGACCGCTGCGGGAGTATTTACTAAATCATTTTCCACCAGCAGCACAAATAAGGGACATGCTTGCGAGAAGATCTCTACCGTGGCGTCATGGGTACGGAGCGAATCTTCATAAGCTTTACTGGCAATCGTGCCAGGCGTACCAATTACGCCGATTCTTTTTGTACGTGTCTGGTGCAAAGCAGCCCGCACACCTGGTTCAATTACTCCAATAATCGGCAGGTCATATGCCTGCTGATAAGCTGGCAAGCCAGCTGCTGTTGCTGTATTACAGGCGACAATGACCAACTTAACATCCTGAGTCAGCAAAAAACGAATGATCTGGCTGGCAAAACCACGTACCTCAGCCTGCGGGCGAGGGCCATATGGCATCCTGGCCGTATCGCCAAAATAGACAATTCGCTCTTGAGGTAACTGTTTGTTAATCTCACGTACAACGGTGAGCCCGCCAATCCCCGAGTCTAACAATGCAATGGCATGATTACGGTTCATATGCTCCTCCAACGCTTATTTTGCCTTGATTCTACGAAAATAGCCGCCCAAGATTTTACGCGTGTCCATAATGCTGACAAAAGCTTGTTGGTCAGCCTGTTTAATCAAGTTAAGTAAATCAGGGATATCCTTACGTTTTAAGAGAACGTGCAAAATCTCATGTGTGCCTGCCCGCCCGCTTCCCTCGATAATTGTCACCCCAAAACCATCCTCACGCAGTTGTTCAGTAATCTGCCGCGATTGTTCCAGCGAAATTATTTGTGCTGTAGCATAACCGATGGCCAGACGCTCTTCTAAAAGGCCGCCTGTCAGGGTACCCGCTGAAAAACCTAAAGCATAAGCTACGACCAAAATGGGACTCTCTAAACTACCAATCACGCGGCTTAAAGCTAAAACATAAATACTAACTTCGGCAAAACCAATGATAGCCGCACTAATGGAACGACCACGCATAATCATTAATATCCTGACTGTGGAGAGTGTAACATCACTCACCCTAGCAAAGAAAATAAAGAATGCATTGAGTAATATGTTCACCTTTTAACCCACCTACTTTAGTTATTGTAAAAGCAGATATTTTACCAGTCCCTATTATTTTATACGGCAATAAATTATTTCACTGCGCACTTACCCCTGGCTAGGGGGTATCCTGTAAGGAGCAAAATGGCAGTTGAGCGCACGCACCTTGGTCT
>DASRMS010000007.1:0-2330 GCA_035647835.1 Oscillospiraceae bacterium | reverse complement strand
GCGCAAAACTGTTCTTTACTCATCTGCTCAGCAGCAAACACTGGCGCACTCACGGCAACCGATAAAACTAAACCAATTAATATATTTTTCATAATTCATTCTCGCTTATTTGTGGCTTCGAGTAGCGATCAATCAATGCTTTAGCTACCCTTTGATCTGTTTGGATTGCAGCCAGCTCGTGGGCTAGTTCTAGCTTTCTTTTTTTCCAAGCATTATGGGCTTCTTGTTCGGAATCAAAACGTCCAAGATTTTCTTGTTTCCGGGTAAAAGGATTTCTGCAGTTAGCCTGAAATTTATTTTTTATTTTATCCCAGCTAACCCCAACCTGCCACTCACCGCGCACCGCTCTGCAATCAATGGTAAACGAGTTAACCATTGGGGTTACAAGCACGCAGGTGTCTGCGCTGTACAGTTTGTTTCCCTCAAAAAGCAGGTCTTTATCTAACTGGTTGCCTTCCCAGTTTTGCTTTTCCATCCAAGATTTAAACTTGCTGAAAGTGTGCCAATCCTCTGAGACAGTGCAGCCAGCATAAGTAGGGCGCTTCTTTTGAGCTTTAGCAGAGTAGCACCTACTCAACATGCTTGCCCATGTGCTGTAATACTTGCAAGCCCAAACCAGCTTAAATCTCTGTTTTCCATCCTCATATCCAATAGTTTCTTTCTTGTTAACAACATAATCAGCGTCATTCCAGCCTATGCCACACACCAGTTTTTTAGTTTTAGGTTTCATACCGTTTACCCAATAAAAAAGGTCTGTGCCATCAGTCTCGGTAGTAAAGGCGCAAAAGCTAGCCTCGAGAAAAATGGTACAGACCTTTATTAGCTTTAGACTTTAACGGTTACTACGCCGCTTACAACAACTCTAATTATACGCACTACCACCAAGGCTTGCAACTTTTACTCCTGACTTAGCCGCTTTTTATCTCTCTTAGTTTTTTCCTGTATCGTGCCTTTATGTTTTTAAGGTCTTCGATGGTGTACCGCTTTGGCTCGTGCGGCCCTTCCAGCCAGTCCACCTTGGCTTGCCCAATCTTCTTGATTAGGTTTATCCGATAATTAATCAGGTTTCCACTCAGATGCGAGTTACACGGGGCACATTGCCTGTGGCAGTTCAGCGGCTCAAACCTCAACTCAGGATTGCCGCCGACCGAACGATAATGTCCAGCGTGATACTGGCCGGTATGATGGCGCTGGCAGCTGATGCAGGGCGAATGCTCATCACGTTTGCGTATGTATGCGTTAAAATCTGCCTGCGCTCTCTTTAGCCAATAGCCGCGGTCATTGTCACGCAGCCTCTTCTTTCGCTCAGCGTGTAGTTTATTTTCTGTAGCCTTTTTTATCTTGGGCTGATTAGCGAACTGTATAGCATGGTCGTAATCGCAAAACGTACCGGCAGGTACGCTTATCCAACCGCGAACATACTCGCCGCAAAACTTACACTTCCTCTTCCTCTGATTAGTCACGCGAACTCCCCAAGACTATCTGCCGCTGCCATAGCTTCAGCCTCGCTTGCAAAACTGGCCTGCAGCATGTGTCGCCATGCCACGTTAAAAACAGATTTGTACAGGCCGCTAAACTCGGTCTCATCCATTCTTGCAAAGCTGATTGATTTGGCTTTCTTTACGATGCCGCGCGGCGTTTGCTTTAGCTCGCTATGGCCGGATTCGGAAATTATCCATTCACGGAACAACTCAAAGTCTTTTTCAACTGCTGGGTACTTTTCTGATCGCCCGGCTATCTGCATCGTGACGTATTCTTTGGCCAGCTCTTGAGCGTCTACACCTGGCATCTTTGCGCCAATGTACTTTGCCAGCCCCGTGATGCCGAACAACTCCTGCTGTGGCATTAGGCCGCCGTCCGGCACCCAGTACTCATAAGCAAGATTTAAAAGCGCGAAGAACTTGCGATGGAATTGAGGGTTGCGCGGCTTGGTAAAATCACACGCGATAACCTCACCGGTGCGCACGCGCTTTAATAGATCTTCGTCTTGCTCGGTAGCTGGCGCGAATGACCGCCCATTACGAACTAGATTTACTTTTGACATAACGAACCCCAGTCAAGGCTAGTCGAAAGGTTAAAGCGGCAGTCAGTGACTAGCTGGTGTTCGGGTTCGATGCCCTAGCCGCTTGGTTATTATAGCAGATTACCTAGATTTAAACGTTTTATCTAAATACTCAGTTTTTGACCCAGTACCGCCTGTTACTCGGTCATAGTCACCCTCTGCGGCATTTACAAATCTTGCGTAGGCACCTTGCATTTGAATAACAGTTCCACCCACTTGGCCGTGACGACATTTAACTACTTCAGCAAGTGTAAGACCTTGACGACCA
>DASRMS010000006.1:0-7797 GCA_035647835.1 Oscillospiraceae bacterium | reverse complement strand
CTACTTCGTCCAGAGTTTCTAGTTCTAGGGTGTTCTCGCCGTTGATTTCTTCGGTGTGCTTGGTCATGGTGACATCTTTTAGGGTGGATATAAGGTTCTCGTTTTTATCAAATAGCAGGAATTTTATTTTGCTCACCTCCCTAGTTGCGCTTAATGTTCCTTATGTGTCATAGCTATACCTGTGGTGCAGCTAAAATCATTTTCAGAGTTCCGCCCGAGGATGTTCCAATTCGTGCCCGCCAGCGAGTGATTCGCAGCCAAGTAACGTAATCCCGCATTCGTCCCATTGTTCAGATTACCGAGGGAGAGCCACACCCGAGCCGCACCACAAGTCCTTATATATATTAATTACAAAGTTACCTGTCACAATAAGGGGCAAGCCCCTCGCTAGGCAAGCCTAGCTCACCCCAGCACGCCTACGGCTTTGCCCAGTAGCAGAAAGCCGCCCGAGGACGCGCCAAGTCGTGCCCGCCAGCGAGTTAATCGCATCCAAGAAACGAAATCCCGCAAGCGCCCCATCGTACAGACGACCGAGGGAGAGCCACACCCGATAAGATGTTGTAGGTGTGCTTGTATGCACTCCATCAGCAAAGCCAGTAGTGGAAGATGCTTCTGCTTCGATGGGTATTAATACAGACGGGTGGTTATTGTCTATGTCTAGCTTACTAGCATATTTCCACACCTGATCAGTCTGTACTAATTCATGCGCCACTAAATTATAATACTCGTTAGGAGATGTTGCATATTTAGTGCAATCATAACAAACAAACACCTGTATCTTATAATCGTCAGAGTCAGTATTATTGTTGTAAATAATGAGGTTTTGTATTACCTCATAGCCCCCAACCATCATTTCAATGCCATTAATGATAAAAGGCTCCTTACCAGATGAATTAGAGTAAGGAGATCCATCTTGACCTAATACATCATCACAAGCCCCACTTGCCCAAGGGTAGGTAGCTATTGTAGTAGATAAGGTGGTATCAAAACTATCTACATCTACATAGACGGCAGATCTACCATCTCCCAAATCTACTATATCTGTAACTTTAACTCTATTGGCTATATTAAAGTTTTGTGCCGCCGCCCTATCTGCATTAATGCTACCATCACCATAATCACCTATAGAAACCGTTGAACCGAGTAATAAATTATTAGCCTGTGCATTAGTAATAATAACCCTATTTACACCCGTTTCAGGCACTAAATTGGTGTATTGTAAATAATATAATTGGCACCCTTTCATCACCGAGTCAGAATGAGTTGTCGCATATTTTAACCAAAACATTAGCTGTACATAGTAGTCATCATGTGATGTTTTCCCTGAATACTGCGAACCCTTTTCGCCAAATTCTGTTATCTGTCCATTGTGGGACATATTTACATACTCTGGATTTACACCACTAATGCTGGCTAGGTTATTACCCTCATGATGATTTCTGCCCGCTACATATTTAGCATGGAGTAGATAAGGTTTAATTGTGCCATCGGGTTTCACAGCTTCGTCTAAAATCTCAAAACCTGGGTACATAGTATCAGAATAAGACACTCCCCATGCCTCATCTGTTGCATATCTTTTTTGGTAGCCAGGCATAGCCATTACATACACATCGCCCATGGTACCGTCATTAGCAAATCTACCATCACCTTTTATGGCGGTCACGTGATAATCGCCATTTTCATCCACATAGGCGTTTACATCAAATGACATAAATAACCCTATATTTTCATAATCATTTCTGCCTTTGACCGTGTTAGTGGATGGCTCACAGACTAAATTAGCATTATCATCTTTTTTTGTACCGAGGGGAGAAGGAGATGTGTCAAATTGATTAAATTCTACGGTGTAAATTTTCCCGTTGCGCAAGGTATCCCAAAATTTGTCTAGGTTTACGTACTCTTGTTTTATAGGGTCGTAATGGAAGGGCTTTTTGTACTGCGCATAATCATTCTCATGCGTATCAAGCTCTTGCTTGTCTGCTGGCACATAGCCCAGTGCGCCCTCTATGTTTTCGCTTGTTACAGACGCATCGCTACCTGGCTTACCGGGTTTACCACCACTAATTACAGCTACCTGTATATGATTTTTTGGTTCAAGTTGACCAGTTAAGACTTTAGTTTTATTTTCTAACACTCCAATTAGTTTAGTCATCTGTAACCTCATCCTCTATTACGAACTTACTAGGCTTGACAATAGTCGTTACTGTGCCATCAGCCTGGGTTAGTTGGATGTCGTAGACGTAGCTGCCGAAGCTAAATAATTTCATGTCCTCTGGCGCAAACTCAATTAACGCGCCGCCATCTTCAAACTCTGTTACTACTTTTTGCAGCTCCACCGTTTCTGTTCTTGTACTTTTTTTGATTGTCAAATATACAGTATCACCCGCCACAAAATCAATCGGGACATTATCTTCATCTACGCAAGACACATAAAGGTTTTCAGTATCGCCGCGCGTCATGTATATGTCTGTGCCTTTGATTCTCATTTATAACCACCTCTCCCTAAACTCCAGTGTGCCAGTGCCGCCTGTCACTTCTATCTCAAATTCACCTGTCGGCAGGTCAAAAAAATCACTTGCAAGCGCCACCTTGGCCATGATGCTGTGACCGTTTTTTTCTGCGTGTTCTTGCGCCAGGTTGATTATCACTGTGTCGCCAGCTACGAAATCGTCCCCTATCCTGACAATCTCGCCAGTAGACTTTAGCTTGGCCTGGACATAATCGACCGAATCGGTCACATTAACTGTGATAACGCCTGTAGCTTCTGCTGTGCCACCGTTGTAGACTTTATTAGCAAGACTGGCTGTGACTGCATCAAGGCTGTATGCTAAAGGGTCTGGGCATAAAAAGGTCAGCATACCCTCACCGACAGATACTATTTCCTTTAATCTTGTGTCGCCATTTAAAATGGCCATGTAGTATTTATCCGGCTCGTCACTAAAGATTAGCTGCTTTTCTTCGTCAGTGTTCAAGATTCCAGCAATTTCTCTAACCTTTTCCCTCATTTCACTTAATAAAAAACCTTCGACAGTGATGTCAACTTCAATGATGCCCATGCCAAGGTTTCTTTTTATAAATCTCTCTCCTACTCTGCCGGGGATTGCTTTTGTGGCTACGGCGACAGGAGGGAGGATGTCGCGTCTAACATCATTGGCTGTAAAGTAGTCGCACATATCAATGTTATTAAAAATCAAGACTTATCTCCTCCCCCTATCTGCAATTTTGCCTAATTCGACATTCATATGCGGCGCAGTGGCCACGGCTATTTGCCTGCCGTCTAAGCTTACAGGTACAATTACTTCAAGTACTGCAACAGTCTTTGCGTAGGCATCGCTTAAGTTTGTGTCGCTTTTGATGATGTCCTTAATGAGCCCTGCCAGCTTAGTAATAGGCAGTACTGCTTCAGCACCAGCCTCGCCTACACCTTTAAGCCCTGTCGTAGTGCTAAGCAAGGTCGGCTTAGTAAAAATTGCCCCCTCTTTGTACCAGTCGATTGAGAATTTCGGCACCCTGGGAGGCACCAAGCTAAATGATCCGCTTATTTTTACGTGCGGCATTTTTAGTTTTGGCAGTGACCACTCAAATTTAAAGAATGATTTTATCTTTTCTATGGCTATCCGGACGCTCTCCTTCGCGGCGTCAATAGAATCTGCGATGGATTTTTTGATGTTAGAAAAGGATGTCGAGACACTGTCTTTTAGCTTTCTGCCCCACTTCATGGCGGTGTCCCAATTTTTATATAGTGCCACGCCGATCGCTATTAGTGCTGTTATAACCCCCACCGCTATTAATACTGGTGCACTTAGGCCAGCTATAAAGGTTCCGGTTTTAGCAATGACCGGTATAAGCTTCCCAAACCTATCTGCCGTCTTACCTACCGTATCTATCAGTTTGCCACCTATGACCAAGGCAGGGGCGATTGCCGCAACCATCATCCCTATTTTTACTATATTTTCTTGCGCTTCAGGAGATAAGTTATTAAATCCATCAGTTAAGCCCTGTACTATACCAATTAAGCTTTCGATTGTAGGTTGTAGGTTGTCATATATTTTGAGCCCTAATTCCTCCAGTCCCGATTTTAGCTCATCAATTGCTCCGGCAGTGTTGTCAGTCATAGTATCATACATTTCATCCAGTGCACCTTCGGCATTTGCTACGTCATCAGATAGACTATCCCAACCGTCTCCCAAACTGCCCAGTATTGCGTTAAAAGTCTTTCCGTGTTCCTTGCCTGCAATCATAGAGTAATACATGTTTTGTTGTTCCTGCGTCATTCCATTTGTGGCATCTTTTACTAATTGAAAAGTTTCTTCCAGTCCAATAAATTCACCATTGCTATCAAATGCGGATATGTTTAGCTCATCTAGTGCTTTCTGTGCTTTTCCAGTTGGTGCTGTAAGATTTGTCAGAACTGCATTAAGTCCTCTGCCTGCTTCGCTGCCCTTTATTCCGTTGTCTCCCAGTATTCCAAGCGCTACCGCCGCATCATTTGTTGGAACTCCTAATAGATTTAATCTGCCACCAACTGCAACAAAAGCTTCGCTAAGCTTGTCAATGTCGGTATTGGAGTTTCTAGATGTCTGTGCCAAGATATCTAAGTATCCGTCCATATCCCCAATTTCTAGACCTAGGGCTGACATACTGTCTGTTACTAAATCAGATGTTCTGCCTAGCTCCATATTTCCGGCACTTGAAAGCTTTAGCATTGGCATTAAGGCTTTTTGAGAATCTGCTACATCCCAGCCTGCAAGTCCCATATATTTTAAAGCATCTGCTGCATCTCTAGCTGATTTATTAGTTGTTGCTCCGGCTTCTCTTGCAGCGCCTTCTAGTGCTTGTAATTCATCGCCCGTTGCATTTGTCACAGCCTGCACTTCACTCATGGTGGCTTCAAAGTCGATTCCTAGTTTAGAGGCTGCCACTCCTACTCCAACGATAGGTAATGTCACTTTTGTAGAAAGATTTTTGCCCATGTCAGTCATCTTCTTGCCAATGTCCTGCATCTTCTTGCCAAACTCTTGCATGGACTTACCGATCTGTTTAAACTTATCGTTTTGCTCGGCCAGTGCCTTTGTTGCTACCTGCAGCTCATTGGCAAAATAGGCCTCTTTCCTTTGCGCTTCCAGCAGTCTGTTCTCTAGCGTCTGGACTTCTTTGGAGTTCTCGCCAAAGGATTCCCGCGCTTTGTCAAGGTGTTCCTTTGTGGCTTTTACTTCGTCCTGCTGCAGTTTATATCTGTCAGTTAAATATTTAACTCGGCTCTCAAGCTTCTGCTTCTCTGTACCGTTAAGCCGCAGCTGTTCTTGCTCTAGTTTAAACTCCCTATTTAGCTTGGTAACTTCCCCCGACATTTCTTTCATTGCTTTTTGAAACTCGGCGTTAATTACCTTAAATTCAATTTGGATTTCGCTTTTTTTAGCCACTGTATCACCTACCTTGTCCGCGGGTTATTTTTCCAGCCTCTGATGGCAATAATGTTGTCTGCAGCGCGCTCAACCATAGCAATCGGTTTATGCCAAAAAAAGTCCTCACCTAAATTGAGTTCAAGGACATAGAAGGAGTACTTGTCTTCTACGCACTCAAATTTTAGTTGAGGACTTATTACTTTTTTTCGCCTTTCTCTCGCCTTTGAGAGGTCTTTTTCTCAAACTCGGCTTTAAATTGGTTGTCTCTGGAGGCAAGGCTGTTGATTAGGTTCATATATGTTTCAACTTTTTCTTCCATCCCGTCATGATATTTTAGGATAAAGTCTTCAAGGCTATACGACAGTTGCGGGTTAGCACCGATCAACCCTAGATAAATTACCCTTGCTATCTTGTCCTCGTCCGTGACCTCTATTATGCCTTTATAAGCCTCTTCCCCAAACTTGACAATATCTTCCTCTTTGATGTTCTTAGGATTGACGCCCAACCCCTGGAATACTTTTATGATGTTGTAAAGTTCACTGGTAAGGGATGTTTCAAGCAGTCCGTCTCTTTTGCCGACATAAAGGGCGTGGTTGGTTAGCATGCACGGCAAGACTTCCGCATTCCGCTTGATTTCTTTAAACTCGCCTTCAATTTCAACTATTTCTAGGTCGTAAAGGTATACACGCTCAATCATCTGCAGCACCCTTACCCTGCAACAATTTCTTCAACTAATTCACGCGTAAAGGCTGTGTGCCAGCCGCTTGCAATAGCAGCGTCTACTTCGCCAACAAATGCCTCGTAGTAAAACTGCTTATCATCGTCTGGTCTTGCATCAAACTCTAGCTCTACATAGGCCACTTCGTCAGCATCGTTGTCAATTGTGTACTTTAGGCCAGTTAGGCTAGAGCAGTTCGGGAAAGCCACTAGCTTTGTTACATCCTCAAATTCATCTACCACATCTGCAGTTAGGCAAAAATCTAAGCCTTTGCTATCCAGTCCGTAAGAGTACACACCAGCCTTTAATTCGTCGTTTGATAGGCCATAAATGCTGCGCAATGTCTTGACTGGCACATGACCAGATAGTGTCAGTGTGTGAGAAACGGGGATAGACTTAGATTTTCTGACCGCGCCACCGCACCTTTTAACGATTGTACGCATTTCTGTTTCACCGCCAATGGATCCGAGGCACTCGAAAGATTCCACAGCTGGTGCTTCATCACCGATGTATTGCAATGCAACTTTACTGACCTTCATTGCATCAAACTCTTTAATTTCTGTCACCATCACAATTCCTCCTCAATTCTTTTTGTTAATACTTCTAGGAGCCTGTCAACTACCCTAGGACGCTCACGCTCGATGCCACGCCCGGTAAAGTCTTGCTTTATCTGGTTTCTTATCCCCCGCCCTTCATCTGGGAACACCAGATACCCGTAGGAGGGGTAGTTCCTAATGAAAAAGCCTAGATTAAACGGTTCTGTTTTAAAAGGTTTGCCATGCTTGGCGTGAGTGCCTTTCTTCTTTTTAGACACATTAATTAGTTGTTGGATTGAGTTGCTTACATCTCTCACAGTTTCAGTATGGAGAATCTTGTTTATTTCCTCTTCCGCTTGTTCTTGTAAACGCCCAATCTTTTCTTCTAGCCGCTTCAAGTCTTCTGCTTTTAGCTCAAACCTAGCCACAGCTTTTCACCTTTAATTTCCGTGTGCAGATAAAGGTTACAACATCAACAAAATTGGTCGTGCCTTCAATCTGTAAGCGCTCATAGGTTGCACGCCTGAAGTCAAGTTTGATAGATGTTAATGCCTCAATTATTTCTGGTTCCATCAAACTTTCTTGATTAAGGCTCACGTAGTAAATGTTTAGCGTTTGAGACAAGATTTTGCCGGTACCCTCCAAGGAATCTTCGCGGTAGTAGAAAAAGTTATAGGATTCAAGCACTTCCTGGCTGACGTTGCCGTACTCAACCGGCAAGCCAAACTCTTCCAACTTGCTTACTATTGTCTCATTTGTAACTGTCCATTTTGCCATAGACTATACACCTGCCCTTTGCAAGTAGAGGTAGCTATTTCTGCGGTCGCTATCTAGGCTTTTGATGTCAAATATTTCTTCATCAACCTTTACTTTGTGTGATGTTTTTAATTGCGGGCAGTAGTGAGTTTTTAGCTTTTTGTCGATGGTGTAGCCAAAGGCATTGGCGGTGATGTTATCAGAATCCCTGGCGCTCATCACACTAAAAAACAGCTTGCCTTCTGGCTCAAATGTTTCGCCTATTTTTTTATTACCAGCACCGTAAACAATGGTCATTTTACCGTAATGCAAAACTCCGTCAGAATAAGCGTCATGTTTTAGATTTTTAATCTTCATCTTCAGCCTTCATTTCTTCAATGCC
>DASRMS010000005.1:0-5341 GCA_035647835.1 Oscillospiraceae bacterium | reverse complement strand
GTATGTCGATCTACTGGCCAATCGCGGCGGGGATTATGGTAAGCGCTTTACCTACACCAAAGACCTGCTGTCCGTCACAAAAACCGTACATCGTGATGATATTATCACTGCCCTGTACGGTTATGGCAAGGGTGAGGAAATAGTAGACGAAACAGGCGAACCTACCGGCGGTTACGGCAGGAGAATAGACTTTGCTGATATAAACGATGGCAAAGCCTACGTGGAAAACAATGACGCTAAAGCCATCTGGGGCAGGAATAATCCAGACGGCACGAAGTCACACGTTTTCGACAAGGTAGAGTTTGACGACTGCGAGGATCCGCACGAGTTACTTGCTTTGACACTGGCAAAACTAGAGGAAGTATCTGCCCCACTCATTACCTATCAGGCAACAGTGATAGACTTAAAAGCTTTTGGCATTGAGCACGAAGGTGTAGAGCTGGGCGATTATGTTGCAGTAATTGACAAAGAATTTAAGCCGGAGTTGCGACTAAAAGCAAGGACAATAAAAATAGTTAGAGACTTGCTAGAGCCAGAAAACAACGACATTACGCTCGGCAACTTTATGCCCAGCTTTGTTGACAAAATCAATGAGCAGGAGAAATATATCAGCAATTTTAGAGGCAGGCAGGGCGTTTGGGATAGGGCAAAAATAATCGACAGCGATGGGATTAATACTCAATATCTCAACGGCGTTATTGACATTCTAAAACACCAGCTGCTATCTACACAAAGCGGTTGGCATACAGACGATAATGGCAATCTGATTTTTGAAAATAACGACAAGACAGCTGCCATGATGCTAACCGGTGAAGGCTTTATGCTTGCAAATGCAAAGCTCCCAGATGGTGAGTACGACTGGAGAGCGTTTGGCACGGGGGCAGGCTTTGTAGCCGATGAAATCATAGCAGGAATACTCAAAGGCGGTAAGGTGCGATTCGACCTAACGAATGGCACTTTTTTAATTGGTAATGGTGTCGAGGACTATCAGCTACTATTCGATGGAGATACGCTCGACTACAAGGGGAAGCTGCATATTACGCCTGAGACAACCTACGAAGCCGAAGAAATCTACACATGGCAACGTTACGCTGGTATGACGTGGCAACAAGTGATAAATGAGGTGATGTGATGGCTTTATATAAAGAAAGTATGATCAATAAAATCGAGGACGATCTGGCGGGTCGAAACCAGAACTGGGATGCGTTAGATACGTACTTGGCAGAAAAAGCTTTTAAAGGTGCATTGTTAAGAAAGGGTACTGCACAATCTATCCCTCATAATACTGCGACAGCTTTAACATGGACAGATGTAGTCTACAATATTGGTAATATATATAGTGCAGGACTCCCAACAAGACTCACTATCCCGTCGGGAGTTAATAAAATAATAGTTAAAGCTAGTGTAGGTTTTCAGGAAAACACAACGGGTAAACGAGAAGTATATATATATAAAAATGGAAACGGTAATTATAACGGCAGAGCAACAGCTACCGTAATACCTGTTAGTGGAACAGGCGCAATAGCCCACGTAGTGTCCCCAGTTTTAGAGGTGGTAGCGGGTGACTATTTTGAAATATTTGCTATGCAAACATCTGGGGGTAGCCTAAACGTAACAGATTGGTACAATATCTGGTTTGCTATAGAAGCAATAGAGTAATACGACATATTAGGACAATAATGCGTCGCAAAGGCAGGTGATAAAATGCCAATCTGGCTACAAGTGGCAAGGAGTTATAATAACCCCGAATCAGTAAATTACAAAATAGCATACCTGCGCGAACAGCTAAACAAAGACCTGGGCAGACTTGCGTATTCCGATCAGGTTCAAGTGGCCATGCTAGGAGACACCATAATAATTGGTGGTTTTCTTAACACGGAGCTTATTAGGGCAAAATCCATTGTCGCTGAAATGCTTGCGGTGGAGGATTTAGCTGCCATCACGGGTAAGTTCTCCGGTGATGTGTGGGTAGGTGGGGATATAGTCGTTGGGGGGCAGGGAGTGCTGTCGGTGTTTCAGTTTGAGAGTAGCGGCGGCGGCAGTTGGGGCGATAGCGGAGGTTGGAGTTCATTAGGCTTAATGGAGTGGGAGCTTACAAAGGGGCGTATGGGTGTTACGGTTTTCATACCTGATAACTTCACCGTAACGAGAGCGACAATTTACCTGTATGCCATGCCGATGTTTTATGACAATCCCGCGGGGTTAGGGTCACACCCTACAAAGTGGAAGCAATCTCGTAATTTGAGATTATACCACTCGGATGGCACCGAAGGTTACCATTATCGAACAGCGAATAGCGGAGATTCGCAGGTCCTCTGGCGGTCAGGTGTAAACATTACAAGTGCTGTGCTTGGGGTATCAGCTTGGAGCCCGACGCTTGCTTACAGTGGTACAGATCCTAATAACACCTCTAATAAGATACAGATAAGAAGTGGAGACTTAACTAACTACCTATCATCGGGTATGCGAAGAACCTTTTATGTAGAAACCACAGACGCAGGAACTGAAGCGAACTATGCAGTGAATGAGGGCTTGGGTAAAATGATTGTGCTGGTTGAGGGATATACGTCAGTGAGTCAGTAAAGTAAAAAGAGCAGCCGGCCAAGTAGCCGGTTTTTTAGTGCAAAAAAGCAAGGGGGTTACTGTAATGGAGAAAGGATTAATCATACTAAAGGCGGCAGTGGCCGTGGTGCTTGGAGCCCTGTCTACGCTATTAGGAGGCTGGGACGTGGCTCTGCAGGTTCTTGTAGTACTCGTTGTATTAGATTATATTTCTGGTGTTGTCGCTGCGTTTCATCGTAAAGAGGTTAGCTCATATAAGGGGTTCTGGGGCATTGTTAAAAAAATCATGCTGTTCGTGCCGGTGGCAGTTGCTACCATGCTTGACATTGTGATCGGGCAGGAGATCCTGCGGAATTTGGCCATCTGGTTCTACATTGCTAACGAAGGCATTTCGATTTTAGAAAACCTGGGCAAGATCGGTGTGCTGGTACCTCCAGGAATAACTGATGCGTTGGAACAGTTAAAAAGTAAGGGAGGTAAGTAGTAATGAGGATAGTACTTAACCCCGGCCATGGCGGCAAGTATCGAAGCAATGTAGGCCCTACGGGGTACATTGAAGCCGACGGGGTACTAGACATAGGTTTGCGACTAAAAGCCCTGCTACAGGCTCACAGCGTCGCTACTGTGTATATGACGCGTGAAACTGATAAGACTTTAGAGCTATATGATCGCGCTGAGCTAGCTAATAAATGGGATGGTGATCTGTACATTTCTTTGCATACTAACGCAGGTGGTAAGACCGCAGAAGGTACGGAAATCTATCATACCAAACGCAACGAGTGGGGCACCAAGGATGCAGCAGAAGCTAAACGAGTGGCTACTATCGTGCAAAAGAATGTAGTATCTAATACTGGTATGGTAGACAGAGGGACAAAAACCAAAACTGTCACAAACAAGACTAGCCCAATCTATGGCATGGATTATTACGCAGATATTCGGCTTGCCAACATGCCGACATTGCTCATGGAAACAGGATTCCACAGTAACCCGGAAGAAGAAGCAAAGTTAAAGACACCGGCATTTAGACAGAAGATAGCGGAAGGCATACTTGCGGGACTGCTAGAAGCATACCCCGCCATTAAGAAGCCTGTAGAAAAGCCAGAACAATCAGCAGTCAGGCTCTACCGCGTCCAGACGGGAGCATTTAAGCACCGCGACAATGCAGACAGGCTTGCGGATAAGCTCGAAAAAGAAGGCTACGACACGTATATCGTAGAATCAGATGGGCTTTACAAAGTGCAGACTGGCGCTTTTGCCAAGCAGGAGAATGCCATTGCACTGGCTAAAAAACTTAAGGCGGCCGACTATGATGTGTATATAACCACGAAGTCGGGACAGCCGGCTGCACCACCGAAGCCGGAGCCGAAGCCTACAATCAAAGTCGGTAGCAAGGTAAAGATTAAAGCCGGAGCTAAAGACTTAAATAGTAAGCAGACTATCAGCTCCACCGCAAGAAATCGTATTAGCATCGTGTCAGAGCTAAAGGGTAGCCGGGCGGTAGTCACCTATGGCGGTGTAGTAGTGGCGGCAGTCAATGTAAAGGATTTAATATTACAATAGCATAGCGATATAGCGCCCCTGGCCTTTTGGCTGGGGGCTTATTTTTTTTTGCATTTTTAAAAAAAAAGTTGAAAAAAACTTAAAAAACTTGATTTTATATGTTGACAATCAAGCTTGATAATGCTATAATTAAATCAAGATAAGGAAAGGGGATTAAAAAAATGAAAAGATACGCAGCGTACCATATCGACGGTAGCAAGGCCAATGAGTTTAGGGAAGCAGCAGTTAAGTTGTTTAGCAACGAGGAGCTAAAAAGAGAAATACAGGAGCGCATGATGAACCTGAACCGCGAAACAATGAGCTTTGACTTAAGAGTTGGCCCAGGGTGCCCAAAAGAAATTGAAGAGCTTGCAAAAAGGTTCGGCAAAGGTTATAACAGTTATGCCTAATATGCCTAAACAAGACGCAGAATGGGGCGGTAAACGTGAAGGAGCTGGCCGCCCCTCCACGGGACGGAAAGCACGGTCGGTATATGTGACAGATAAGGAGCACGAAGCAATAAAGGATTTAATTAAAAAAATGAGAGAAGGTGAAGAAATGACAAAATATCGAGGTATTGTTAAAGACGATATGGGCAATATGGAGAGCAGACAAACAAGGTGGTACAGTACATATAAAGAGGCGCATGATGCAGCAGAGAAACTTTGCGAACGGACAATAGGCGAAAGGGGAAGCGTTGAAGTTGAACAAGGATAGCCTGACATTGAAAAAATGCGCCGATTGCTGCTATGCTATAGTCAATAAAGAAAACTGCGAAGAATGTAGCACTAGGACAGGGGAAGATGTGCTAATCAAATATAGGATGACGGCCGAAGAATACGACAGATATATCAAATCCTAGCCCCAAGCAAGGGGCTTATTTTTTTGCCCAAAATGCGAAAAAACGAAGCCCACAATTGCCCTGTACGAGCTTTTTTAAATGTGCCTAAGGTGATTATACCTGTTAGAAAGCGGGGATTTTTATGTAGTGCATTAAAGAATACGATCTGGAAGGCCGCCGGTAAAGCTGAACTTGTAAGCTCGTCCGAATTATGGTAAGGTAAAAATAAGGGGGGGAGTTTATGGCTGATTTAGAAAATGCAGGCAAAAAAATGCAAAGAGCGGGAGAAAAAATGCAAGGATGCGGCTGTTTATTAACTCTGGTTATAACTGTACCACTCATATTGTCTATATGGTTAGGGACTTTAGGCATGGTTATCGGCGGGATTGTGGCCTTGTT
>DASRMS010000004.1:0-28724 GCA_035647835.1 Oscillospiraceae bacterium | reverse complement strand
GATTTTGACCATCTATATCGCTACGCTAACCTCCTGGAGCTGGATAAGAATATTCCTGCACAGAAATTAGTTAAAGAATATGTAGAATTTACGCCAGGTCGACCGACCATCGCCGAACACCGTCACCCTAGTGATACAGTAAGAGGCTACATTAATTTTAAAAGCGCCGACATTCGTACCAAGTTAAACATTATGATTATCACCGCCGCTGAACAGCAAACCATGAACTTTTATATGAACCTCGGTCCTACCTACTATAATGATCTGGGCCGCCAACTGTATCAGGAAATTGCCTTAATCGAAGAAGAGCATGTCAGCCAATACGGAGCATTAATGGATCCAAACTGCACTTGGCTGGAAAACTTACTGATGCACGAATACATGGAGTGCTATCTTTACTACTCTTTCTATCAAGATGAAAGAGATCCCCATGTTAAAGATATTTGGGAGATGCACCTGCGGCAGGAAATTGCTCAGCTGCATCGCGCCAAAGATCTGCTCGCCCAACACGAACATAAAGATTGGCAGCAGGTGATCCCCGGCGGAGTTTTTCCTAAACTGCTGCAGTTCCACGACACTAAGGACTATGTACGAAAAATCCTCGGTCAACAGGTAGAACTCACTGCTGACCAGGAAGTTCTCAAAAATGTTAATGACCTGCCAGATAATCACCGCTTCTTCTGGTATCAACAAACAGTTAATCATGATCTAAAGGCTGTGCCTAGCCACGCAGTGATTGCTCAACATCAGCAGAAGAAAGGCCAGGACTACCGCTATGAGGATAAACCCAATGCAGTAGAAGCCCTGCGGGACCGCAGACAAGACAATGTTAAAATTGCCCGCACTAAACAAAAACAAAGGCAGCTCGTCGGCGTTTAGGTATAGCAAAGAGTGTTGCGAAACTACTTAAAAGTAGCTCGCAACACTCTTGTTTCATTGTTTTTACTTTTTAAATTAACATCAGCATATACTGGGCAAACAACTCTTTATCATACTTCTCGAAGTTAGCACGTGCTGATTCGGGAGTTAAGGGATACTTGGCTTTAAACTCATCCCAGTTAAATAAGTATTTTGAATCAAGCTTCTTGATGCTTTCATCAAAGACAAAGCCTTCACTGTTAAGTGGTGTGCCAAAGCTTTCACCTGGATTGTCATAGACGCCATAATCTCTGACCGTTTCCGCTACAGCCGCTAGGTTTTCGAGGTTGAGATCTGAGAAGGTTAGTGCCCCCTTATCAAAACCAAAGATGTAGCCGCCGCCAGGCATCATGATATCCAACAGTTCTTTTGCCTTATAAACACACTCTTCTTTAGTACCGTGCTTAATTAAGTCAATGGGATAGAGACCTTGCAGCATAAACTTCTTGCCAAGCTTATCTTTAATTTTTTGAGGATCACCGTATTCGAACATTAACTTGGTGCCGGCAGGCAGTTCAAGCAGGTTATCTAAATAACGCATCCAATCATCTTCGCAGAAGGCATTAACACGCACACCAAGCGCAGCAAAGTTTTCCAACATCTTCTTATAAGAGGGCATCCAAACTTCCATGAAGTCTTTCTCTCTCATAAAGGTCGGCATGTGCAAGGGTGTTCCTACACCGCCTTCGGGATGTGGGTTAGCCGGTAAGCCCATTCTAAACATTAAGGGCAGGACTGCATCACATGCTTCTTTTAATACTTCGCGGTTTCTTCTAATATCCTTACTGATACCACTGAAGCTGCGCAGTTGGTCAGCGATGAAATCATAGGGGGCTTCACAAAAGCCGCCAGAACCCATCGGTGCACCGCGATGGTAGCCATACTCCTCCTGCAGCGGCAGGAACCACGACATACAAGAATTAGCATCGTGGGTCAGAGAAGATTTAGCCATCTGCATCCGGTTAAGCATTCTTGCCGGGTTAGTGGCATCAAGTTCTTTATACTGCCGGGGGATGACCTTTTCTAAAAGAAAGGCATAAGGATCTTCGAGCAGTTCCGGATATTCATCTTCATACATACCCACAACTTCTGGATGCTGCACGAATCCTCTGTTACCCATCACAAAAGACTGGGAACCTAACAACTGATAAAAACTTGGTGTCCGCGAGATGATACTAGCAGGCATAACCGGACTAGTATCTGAGTAAATCATTTCACAAATTTTCCTGGCTGGCTCTGCTAGTTTAGAGTAATCATATTGAATTTCAAAGACATTCAGACCGCCGAATTCCGCGAGGATAAAGTTACCTACGGACATACTCACAGTTTGTCTTGTCGGTATCTTGTTGTTATAAAAGTCACTGAAAAGTTTGGCGCGTTCTTGTTGTAATTTTTTCACTTCTTCTTTCATTTTTTTAGCTCCTTTCGATTTCCCTTACTGCTGACCTAGTCTTAGACCTTGTCCACCTTAGATTATATTGTCAATATTAACCTTAAGTCAATACACAAATGACAATATTATAAATTATCTGACTTAAACCAATAGTTTGTCGACTAAACCTTGGCGAATAACGGCCTGCTCAGGAATTTGAAAATATTTGCAGAAAATTATTAATTTAAACAAGAATGATGAAAGGAATCCAGATAAAACTACTGACACAGTAACACTAACCATTCAAGATAATGGTCCCGGCACCAGGCCAAGATAGAAGTAGATACCAGCCCCCAAGGCACAACATTTTACGTGATATTTCCCAAAGAAAAAGTATAGGCGCACTCTACGCGCCTATACTTTTTCTTTACTTCTCTTATTAGATTAACATCAGCATGTACTGATCAAATAGCTCTTTATCATACTTCTCAAAGTTCGCCCGTGCTGAATCGGGAGTTAACGGATATTTTGCCTTAAACTCATCCCAGTTAAAGAAGTATTTCGAATCAAGCTTCATGATACTTTCATCAAAGACAAACCCTTCACTATTGACAGGAGTACCAAAGCTTTCCCCTGCATTATCATAGACGCCATAGTCTCTGACAGTTTCGGCCACAGCAGCTAGATTCTCTAGATTAACATCCGATAAGGTTAGCGGTCCTTTATCAAAACCAAAGACGTAACCGCCACCAGGCATCATGATGTCAAGCAGTTCTTTTACTTTGTAGACACACTCTTCTTTAGTACCGTGCTTAATTAAATCAAGGGGATACAAGCCGGAGAGAATAAACTTCTTGCCAAGCTTGTCCTTAATTTGCTGCGGATCACCATATTCAAAGGCTAAACGCATGCCAGCAGGCAGTTCAAGCAGATTGTCTAAATAACGCATCCAGTCATCTTCGCAGAAGGCTGAACCACGGATGCCAAGAGCTGCATAGTTTTCATACATCTTCTTATACGAAGGCAGCCAGACTTCCATGAAATCCTTTTCTCTCATAAAGGTCGGCATATGTAAGGGAGTCCCTACGGCGCCTTCCGGATGTGGATTAGCTGGTAAGCCCATTCTAAACATTAACGGTAAAACTGCATCACAAGCTTCTTTCAGCAGTTCGCGATGTCTTCTGATATCTTTACTGATACCACTAAAGCTGCGCAGTTGGTCAGCAATAAAATCATATGGTGCTTCCGTGAAACCACCAGAACCACGAGGTGCACCTTGATAATAACCATACTCTTTAGCTAATGGTAAAAACCAAGGCATAGCAGAGGCAGAATCGTGAGCTAAAGCAGACTTAGCCATCTGCATCCGGTTAAGCATTCTTACCGGGTTAGAAGCATCAAGTTCTTTATACTGTCTGGGAATTACCTTTTCTAACAAGAAAGAATAAGGATCAGCAATTAGTTCCGGATATTCATCCTCATGCATACCCACAACTTCAGGATGCTGCACAAAGCCTCTGTTCCCCATGACAAAGGACTGAGACCCTAATAACTGATAAAAAGAAGGCGGCCGGGAGATTATCCCCACTGGCGATACCGGGCTGGTATCTGAGTAAATCATTTCACAGATTTTCTTTGCCGGCTCTGCTAATAGAGAGTAGTCATACTGTACTTCGAAGTCATTGAGACCACCAAACTCTGCCAAAATATGGCTGCCAACAGAGACACTAACAAACATTCTTGAGGGAATCTTGTTGTTGTAAAAATCGCTAAACAGTTTACCACGTTCTTGTTGTAATTTTTTTACATCTTCTTTCATAACCTAATCTCCTTTCAATAATCTTCTCCCACGAACTAACCGGAAGCTTGTCTCTATATTTATACTAACAATAATATTATAAATTATCTGATTAGTTTAAGCAAGTTGATTCCGCCACAATTACAGACTTATCAAACTAAGAACGGCCACTTACCGTAATGGTAAATGGCCGTTCTCTTCCGCTCATTACTATTTAGCAACAGTCACCGGTATGCGCAGTTCATTCATTCTCGAACCATCTTTGGCACTCGCCTCATATATGATGATGGTACCAGAGTTATTGGCAACTTCGTCAATTTCTATGACGATAGTAAATTCCCCCCAGCCAGGTGCTCCTTCTGAGGCAGTAGTATAGCCTTTAGCTAAAATATTGTGGCCATCCTCAAATTCATACAGAAAATTGGCCTCAAAAACGCGTGCCAGGCCGCGGATCACAATCCGATCTTTGACCACCGTGCCTGGTGCCGGCTCATAAATACGAAAAGCAGTATTTTGCAGAACAAATTTACGAGTATCCATTTCCTCAACCCAACGGTAGTCTGCTGGGGCCTTGGCCATCATCGGCTCTTTAGTATAAAGATGTCCGAACAGGGTCTCTACAACTTTGCCTTCCAGCAGCAGCTGCGTCTGCTCATAGCCAAATTGCTGCATAATCATGGCCACCTGTTCAGCAAACAGCAATTCGCCCTCGAAACCGACGTTGAGATCTTGAACTTCTTTACTAAAGCTCACTTGGGCAACGCCCTTCACATCTTTCACATATTCAATCACTACCGCTTCATCAGCGAGACCCGTTAGTTTCTTATCTCGGGGACCGGCCAGCCAAGCTTCCAGCGCTGCTTTAGGCAGCTGTTCATGCTCTTTTAGCGTAATTTGTGTTTTGACACGATAAGTACGCAGCAGGTCGCTATCCGGGAAGTAAAGCACGATCTGATGCACTTGCTCCTTATCCTCCGGGGTAGGTGTCAAATCATTTTCATCAAGAGGCTCCTCTGTTGGTTCGGCTGGATCTATCACAATGGGACCCTCCTGGTTGTCATCAGGATCTACTACTGCTGGCGGCTCCTGCTCATCGTTTTTCGGTGGTGTGGCGTTGTTTTTGGCACAGCCAACCACAAGCAGCAGACTAAATAAGATAATTCCGATACTGGTTAGTAATTTCTTCATGGTTAAACCTCCTCTATGTCACCTTTTTTTGTGTACCTTTAATATACTGCTTTTTTGTATCATGATCATTGATGAAATGTAACAATTTTGTTACCTAAGTAGGGAGCAAAAAATGAAAGCATGAACCCTCCTGGGGCACGGAATTAACAGTAATCTTTCCTTGATGGAGCTCGGCAATCTGTTTAACAATCGCTAAGCCTAAACCGCTGCCTTCCTGATTATAGGCCGTAGCATCATTAGCACGATAAAAGGGTTCAAAAATCTGCGGTAGATCGGCTGCGGCAATACCGATCCCCTGGTCACAAACACTAACCACACTTGCTATTTTATCACCCTTGACCACTATTTTAATTGTCTTCCCCTGGGGTGAATACCGAATAGCATTAGCCACCAAGTTGTCCAACGCCCGCAAGAAGAGCAGACGATCAACATTAAAGCTAGTTTTCTGCAGCTCAAACTCCCAGGTAAGCTCTTTTTCCTGTACCAGATATTGAAACACCTGCAACAGATGCTGCCGGATATCCTCTTCACTAACCGTCTCTTTTTGCAGCGGGCTGTCCCCCAGGCGCATGATCTGCAGCAGCTGCTCCACTATCTGCCTCATTTTCTTAACCTGAAAAACCAGATCCTCAGTAAACTCCTGATAAGTTTCTTCATTTTCCCGCACATAGGGCAGGTTCTCTAAAATCAGCTGTATCGTCGCCAGTGGCGTTTTTAATTCATGGGAGGAAGTACTGACAAAACGCCGTTGCCGCTCATCATAGAGATTTAATTCTTCCACCATTCTGCCAATGGCTGCAATCAGCTCTCTAATTTCATCCTGCCGCCGGTAGGTGAGTGCAAAGTCACGTTTGTGCGGTGTGATTTGCTTGAGTGAGGCAATAATTCTGCGCATCGGTTTCGTCAGCCAAGCTGCTACCACATAGGAGAGCACAAAAAAACTAAGCAGTGCCAGCACAAGCAGCCGCAGCATCCAAGCACGAAAGGAGCTTAATTCAGCAGATAGCCCCCCAGCTTCCTGAATGATTAGTAAATACCCTTTACTGGAAGCCTTGTCAAAGGGCAGCAGCGTATACTGCACATAGCCGAAAGCCTCCGTCTGCGCAAAGTGAGAAGCATACCCTGTACCTGCTTTTAACACCGTCAAATCCAGTGCGCTATTTGCTTCCAGTACCGCAAAGCCGTCGGCGAACACCTTTTTTTGCTCAGTCAGCAGGATTAACCGGGCCTGCAGCTGTTCACTGTAGTTTTGCAGATAACCACTACTGCGCTGCCGGGAGTCAGGGTATGCTTTCGTTAATTCGTCAAGCAGCGCCGAGCCTTGCGCAAAAGAGATTTGCTGATAGCTTGTCTGTAAACGTGCCTCATAAGCGTCTGCGACGACCAAGTACACGACTAGCGACATTACCAGAAAGAGCACAGAGAGAATCAGCCACAATTGAGATTGGATTTTCATGGTTGTTCCCCTAACCGGTAACCCAGACCCCTTACAGCCTGAAAGTATTTTTTCCCGGACAACTCCAGCAGTTTTTTCCGTAAGCGGCTGATGGTCACATCCACAGTGCGGTCATTGTAACCCGGCATTTCACCCCAAACTTCTTCATAAAGATATGTACGCGCAAAGACATTGTGAGGCTTTTTCATCATCAGCTCCAATAATTTATACTCATTAGCGGTCAAAGCAGCAGCTTCCTCACCGCAGACCAGCAGCAATTTCTCCCGATCTAAACGCAGCTCCTCATATTGCAGCCAGGAATCAGCTGCCAGCCCTGCAGGCAAGCGACGCAGCAGCACATGAACCCGCGCCAGCAATTCCCGCTGGTCAAAGGGCTTGACCAGATAATCATCTGCACCCACTTCCAAGCCAATCACCTTATCTAAGATTTCACCTTTCGCCGTCAGCATAATAATCGGCACCCGGGATGCTTGGCGGATCTGTTTACATACTTCCAGCCCATCCAATTTAGGTAAGGTCCAATCCAGCAGCACTAAATCATATTTCTGGTTGGCAAACAACTCCAGCGCTGCTTCACCATCATAAGCAATATCAACCCGATACCCTTCCCGCTCCAAAAAAAGGCAATATTCTTGGCCATAATCTGTTCATCTTCAACTAACAGAAAACGTTTCATGCCATCTCCTCCCCAACTTAACATTAACATCTTACCTTATTCTCCTCTTCCTCTTATCATGTGCATCTTAGCAGCTTTTTCTGCATCTAGCTTCCCAAACCACACCGCACTCTCCACGCGAATGAATTGGTTTACTTAATCCCCCAAAACCCTGTCCCTTTTAGTAATTTATTAATATATTTATTGCTGTATTGGATATAATTAACATGCAGTAACATCTAGCATTTTGTGAAGCACAGCGGTGATATGTCAAGAGGCTAATTTTCGAGAATTGGAAAAATATCAGTCAAAACCGTGTCTTTGAGGTAAAAACGGGATCATTAAACAAAACCCACCTAATAGGTCATTTTTTTCGACATCCAATAGCGTGGGCAAACTGTAAAAAATGTAAGAATCCGGTAAGGCTATGGATTCCTCCTCTCAGGTGGTGTGTACAGTGTATTGGTCTTCAGTAGCATGAAAACCAGCCGTACCAATTTTCGTGCCGAAAGGACGAGGGCTCTTTTGTGCTTATGTTTCGGGACTTCGTCATACTTTTTCTGATAAAAAGCTGCATACTCGGTATCATGTTTGCGGACAGAATCCGCTGCCTGAACAAGATAATACCTAAGATATTTGTTGCCGGTACGCATCCGTGACGTTTCTTCAGCCTCAAATTCGCCGGATTGATTCTGGTTCCAAACAAGACCGGCATACTTGGCTAGGTCGGCATGATTCGTAAAGCGGTCTATGCCTCCGACCTCCGCCATGATGCCGGCCGCGTAGACAGGGCCAATTCCTTTTACGGAAGTCAGTGTTTGAGGAATGCCTTTCATGATCTTGGCAATCTCTTTATCCAGCTTCTTGACTTCAGACTCCAAATGTTGAATTACACTTAGTGTTGTTGCCAAAGAAATGTTTACCGGATCGGCCATGGCTTTATCCAGCCGGTAGGATGAACGGGCAATCTTTTTCAAATAAGTCGCAATCTCCTCCGGGTTTTCAAAGCGGTTTTTGCCTTTGTCTTGTAGGAATTCGATGAGTTCTTCCATGGACATTGCCATGATCTGGTCTGGCTCCAGTTCCTGAATTACCGCCAGGCTGGTGCTGCCAAACGTATTTGAGAACGGGTTGTCCTGACGCATCCCGCTGAACTTCAAAAAGACCTGATTTAGAAAATAGGTCTTGTCCCGTTTAATATTCTTCATTAAATGAAAGCGGGTCCGGGTAAGGCGCTGCAGGGCTTCGTATTGGATGATATCTTTCATCTCATGGGGCAGTCGACCAAATCGCAGATGGTCTGCAATTACCCAGGCATCGATGCGGTCGTTCTTGGGAAGGGTGTCATACCCCTTCTTAAAACGAGCCACCTTCCTTGCATTCAAGACATAAACCTGAGACATTACGTTTGGCTCATAGTTTTGAAGTTCGCTTTTCAGATAATGGGCAAGGTGCCATCCAAGGTTGGACGTGGCCTCCATCCCGATGTGAAGATGCTTCAGCTTTTCTTTACTCGCCGTGTCTAACATCTTATGAATCAGGGTATCTGCCCCGGATTGATCGTTAGGCACGGAAAAAGAAGCGAGCGATCTTCCGGCCCCATCCATGAACTGTACATGGTGGGAGCGTAAGCTTACGTCTACACCAATCAGCATTGGTGACATAGAATCACCTCCTCTTAGCAAAATAATCAAGCTAATATCAGACCTGGGTGCCCGTGGAAACCACCGACTTCAGCCTCGTCATCAGCACTCATCCATACCACCCGACAATTAAGGGTGCTACTCCCCAAGTGGTATGGAGGCGCAACCAGCGGTTAGAACATGAGTGATGGGCCACGGGTAACAGGCTTAATAAGCAGTACCTTTCGGTCCGCAAGGAGGAAAAGAAATCTCCTGAAAAAAGCTTGTCGACCCCATTGTTCCACAGGCAGGTCTGAGTGTAAATACCCTATGAGCATTCTTGTTGAACATTAAAAAAACAAATGGAATTGTCAAAGAGCAAAGTTCTTACAGGAAAGAGGATCCGCTTGGGGGGCTGCCCCAAACCCCGTCCTCGCCGGAAGGCAGCCGGCCTGTATGCAGACCGGCAAATAATAGGATATTTGTACGGTGAGGGAATCAAGGGTCAAGATGAACTCGCTAAAGCTCGCCCTTGATTCCTGCCGCTAGTTGTACTTCTCTCCAACAGTGTCCGCTCCAAACGGCGGTTCCCAATCCGAATGGAATGAGTGCATCCCACTTACCGGTCCACACGCAAACGCGCACCGGGAATGTGTAAAGACTGTAGTAGTTATTCTGTTGAGTAATCCCGGCTTCCCCATCCGGTAATAAGGGTAAAACGGGGTGATGGTAAAGCAGGATGAGGAAGCCTAGGCTTTCTCAAGACATGACCGATGGTGTTAAGACCTTTCAATACCGCCTACTGGTTCGGTACGGAGCAGCGCTACCCCGGCTTCCGTTTCACCACGCCCCTCGGGCTAAGATGCGGGATTGTCTACACTATCACCATGTCATTTTAAACTGGAAATTCATTTAAGTCGTTTCTAGTCGTCCGGTTCAACTGGAAACTGACTCAAAAATGAGCTCTAAACTAATTATACGAGGAGGATACATATGCCAGAAGAATTTAAACCAGGGTGTCAGCGCCCAGCAATTAAAAAAGCTGCCCCGCCAGCCGCTAATGCTGCAATAGCCCCCATAAAGGAGGAACATACTATGTTACCCAAAGTAGGTAAGCCTGCCCCAGATTTCGCAGCACCCGGGTTTTTTCAGGGGAAATTTATGAATTTTGATTTGAGTGAGTTTAAAGGGAAGTGGGTTCTGCTCTGCTTCTACCCAGGAGATTTCACTTTCGTCTGAGCAACCGAGATTTCGGCAGTTGCCGAAAAGCATGAAGAGTTAAAAGCTCTCGATGTAGAAGTTCTTTCTGTTAGCGTAGACAGCATCTATGTACATAAAATGTGGAATGAACATGAACTATCGAAGATGGTTAATAAAGACATTCCCTTCCCCATGCTTTCTGACCAGGATGGCAGCATCGGCAAAATGTACGGCATCTATAATGAAGATGCTGGCGTAGAAACCAGAGGACGCTTTATCATTGATCCCGATGGCATTATCCAAGGCTTCGAGGTTCTCACACCTTCTGTAGGACGTAATGTAGCTGAGTCCCTCCGGCAAATTAAAGCCTTTCAACTAGTACGCGCCTCCAAAGGCACTGAAGCCACCCCCTCAGGTTGGCAGCCTGGCAAAGATACATTAAAGCCAAACCCAGATCTCGTAGGCAATGTGTGGAAGGTCTGGAAAGTTAGTCAGGCTTTTGACGAATAAATAGCAACCGGGAGTGCCTCCAGGTTAGACAACACCTAACCTGGGGGCATTTTTTTATAACAAAGGTAGTTACCTGCAGGGCATAATAATAATTGATAGTATTAATATTTGCACAATTCAAAAAATAGGCAGGATTCCGGCATCAGTATGTAAAAGTTAATAAATGTTTAGCTAGAAAGGAGGGTTGTTTTTTAGCTAGAATACTGCTGCAAGCAGTTAACAAACGGTATAATTCGTTCTGAAGGTAAAGGAGGAGAGCAAAATGAGTAGTCTACAAGCAGAGAGAAATCAGTTATTTGCGGATATTTGGGAAGGAAGAAAACCCAAAAGAGTCCCCGTAACAGCAATGATCAGTCTGGAATATGCGATACAGCATCAAGGTTATTCACTATTTCGCGAATACTACAGCGCCAAACATTGTTTTGAAGTCGCAGAAGAAATGGCCAAACTAATCAACAGTGATACTTTACCAACCCACCCTGAAAACTCGGCAGCTGCCTTTCGCTATTCCCTGAGTAAGTTTATGGTGCAGGGCAGAGATGGCTTTTATCAACACCCTAACTACTCACCAATGAAGTTTGAAGAATATCCCGACTTTATTAAAGACCCCTTTGAATATTGGGCTAATGTGGTACGGCCAAGAATATTTGGCATTCTGGAAGAAGATGAGCGCTACGGTGAATTAAGACTTAATATCGCCCGCAATGTCGTAGCCTCTAAAAGCTGGGGCATGGGCACACCACAGCTAGTAGAAAAATATGAACGCAGCAATATAGAGGCGATGGCGATGATGTCTTGCGAGCCTTTAGATTATATTGCTGACTTCTTAAGAAACTTCTCTGACATCTGCATTGATATGCGCAGAGCGCCAGAATGGGTATGCGATGCCGCCGAGGCGATGCTGCAATTTTCCTGTGACTCCCTAGACAGAGTCACAAAAGTTCCTGGTAAAATAAACAAAGTTACGCTCCCCTTACATATGGCTCCCTTCCTCAATGCCAAGAACTTTGAAAAGTTCTATTTCCCCACCTTTAAAAAGTTAATTGAGGCTATCCAGGAGCGTGGCCTGCATGCCAGTATTTATTGTGAACACGATTGGACTCCACATCTTGAAGCTCTTAATGATTTGCCAGGCAGAGTGGAAATCGGCTTTGAAATGGCTGATCCCAAATTAGTAGTGGAGAAACTTGACAAACGCCATATCATCAGCACCTTCTTTAAGACTCATATGCTGCGCACCGCCACACCAGAGCAAGTTAGTGACGAAGTAAAACGCCTACTAGATATTGTAGCTGTAAATGGTAACTACATTTTTGCCATGAATAAGCCCGTACTGAACCCGGGTGATGCTAAAATAGAAAACATTCAGGCGATGGTGGATACTGCCGTAGAGTATGGCGTATATTAATTTAACAGGAATGGGGGATAAATAATGTCCAAAAGAAAAATAATCCTCAGCGAGGAAGAATTAATAGAAAAGTACAAGTTGAACGAAGATGAGCAAGTATACCTGCTCCCGCTCCTCGTGGAAATAGAGAACACCGTCCGTAGGCATATTGTCATACCAGTCTAATCAAATATCAGCTAATATCAGCTTAAGTATCTAGACAAGCAGCCCTTGGTTAAGATTCTAACCTACGGCTGCTTGTTTTTTTTGCATTTATTAGACAAACGCATAGTGGTCTTGGTGCGCTCGGCTGACATTCCGAATATATGTAACTTGACACGATTAGTAACCAATCATTTGGTAATACTGTTCTTTTGTAAGATTCATGCCAATAGATTTGCTACGTTGTCTATCTCTTTTAATACTACGTTTACATAATCCTAACAACAACCTACCATATATCTGTACTTACAGCCAAAGCAGTTTGTTGGCAATAGCGTCCACGTACTCTTTTCGTACTGCTTTATCTGCCGGCAGGAAATCAAGCAACTTGCTAATTTCTGCTACTGCTTCTTCATAGTTAGCGAGGCTTAACTCCAGATTAATATCCTTCTTCTCCATTGTAATCCTCCCGTTTAAATATAGTATTCACTGACAAAATCACAGACTGCTTTTAAGTTGGCGGGATCAGCGTCCCGCATATAAGAAATCATTTTATCCTGGCTGAGTATAAACCCACCATCCTTGCCTAACTCATCAATGAGCTGTTTAGCACGTGCAATGCACTGTTCCTTACTGCCGCTGCCCAGCAGCGTAGACGACATGCCGCCTACCACACAGCAGTTGGGCAGATTTTTTTTGACCTCGTAAACATCATCTTGCTCAATATGCAGCGCAATGTGGCCTGCAGGGAAAACACGGAAATAATCATAAAAGCGGCTCACATAGCCCTCAACAAAGATATACGCTGTCTTATCAGCTGCCACTACCGCATCAAGTACTTTTTTCAGCCACGGCCAGTAGTATGCATCCCATTGTTTAATACTCAAAAAGTTATGTGCCAGCATACCCAGCCATAAGTCAAAAGCAGCCACATTATTCTGTCTGGGCTCCTCCAGGATGCGCTGTACCACTGCGTCTGTACCGCTTTCCAACATCTGCACGGCAGCTTTGACTTTTTCAGGCTGCCTGCGCATATCTATCGCCAGCCCCTTCATACCGGTATATAAATTACACAGCATTTCAATACCGGGCATCCCCACCATTTCTGCACTAGCCCGGGGAATACTATATCTTGTGACTGCTGCTTCACCCATTCTCGTGGCAAAATCAGTGTATCTCTGATATTCAGCAAGCGGTTCCAGCAGGTCTTTAACTTTAAGTTCTGGCCAACGCTCATATTTACGCGGCAGCAAAACTTCCCAGGTGTATCTTGGCAAATCAGCAATAAACTGCTCATATTCATTCGGCAGCAGCAAACGCATATCTCTGAGACTAACAGTAGAGTTAACATCATTATAAAAATAGAAACCCTGTCCAATATCTTTGATCATTGCCATGGGATGACATAACAGGCCGGCAATAGTTTGGGCAAAATCAAATTTGTACTTGTTAAAGAAGGCCAGCTGACACTTTTCCATCAGCTGCCAGTCACTGCAGGCCTCCGTCAGCCTACAGCCATAATCCAGCACCAACCACAAACAAATATTAGAAAAGTGTGGCACCCTTTCCCTCTTCTTTAACCTCACTGTATCCTCAATCAACTGTCGCCGATACTGCAATAATTCTTCTGTCTTCATCTAATCTCCCTTCCCCCCATCTAGTATTATCGCTAGTAACATATGTTCTAATTTCAAGGATTATCACACATCTAAGACAAGTTGTTGTAAACCAAAAAAAGACCACTACAGTAATGTAGTGGCAATGTTAGGGTTCATACCTTTATTAAGTTTTAGGACTACAGTGGCTTATCTGAACTTCTTTAAATACTCTCCCACCGAGCGGTTCATCTCTGTAGCAAAATCATTGCCCCTGCTGTCGGTGCCTCAAAAGCAGCACCCAGAATCTCATCTTTCATCTCTGCAGCAATGGGTTTATCCTCAAACACCCGTACTGATTTTCTGTTTTTTAGTTGTTTTAGTACTTCCTTCATCACACTACCCCCTAATTGTCGAGTGATACAACGCATGGGACAAAAAAACCTAAGCCATAGAGCTGTTGAAAATATAACTTCTATTTGGAGAAATAGAATCCTCTTTCTTAGCAGAGCGTTGGATTTTTTGCCGTAGTAACCGAATTGTTGATTGATTTCATAGCATGAAAAGGGTATAATTTTATTAGAATATTACTATAAGGAGTTGATACCATGCGGATTAAGCCATCCGCCAGCATCCGGCAGAACTACAACGAAATTGCAGCTTTGTGCAAATCCTCCGGGGAGCCTGTGTATCTTACCAAGAACGGCGAGGGCGATCTCGTGGTCATGGATATAGATGCTTTTACCCGCCGCGAGAAAATGCTCAAGCTGCGCGAAGAACTGCTGGCCGTTGAAGAAGACCGTCTAGCCGGACGCTCCGGAGTGACACCGGATGACTTGGACAGCTCTCTGGATAGCATTATCGACGAGGTGGAGCATGGGGAAAAAAAGTAAATATAAGGTAATTATCTCCGACCGTTCGCGTCAGATGCTGGCGGACCATGTTCGGTTTCTTGCACAAAAAAGCCCTGCTGCAGCCCGCAAAACAAAAAATGAATTACTGGCTGCCCTCCGTTCCCTGTCTACTATGCCGGAGCGATTTCCATTTCTCAACGCAGAATTTTTACCGCTGAATAAGTATCATAAGATGTTCGTTGAGAAATGGTATTTGATACTATATCAGATCAAGGACCAGACAGTATATGTTGACTATATTGTGGATTGCAGGCAGGATTATGGATGGCTGATAAGTTAAAACTTATCTGGATAGCTCTATCCCTATGCTAAAGGTAAAAAATAAGCTATAAAATCTGAGCAAAAAAGTATGGTTTGACCCAACCCAATAATGCATTTTAAAAAAGCGCCACAAATTGCATGATGTAATTTGTGGCGCTTTGCTATCATTTTTGTATAGGGTAAAACAGCTCAGCTGGCACACAAACCTTCTCCACCTCTTTTAGCTGACTTATTATTTGACCAGTTTATAATAAGTTCGTGCTGTCATCCGGTAAACTAGCACGTAAATTAGGGTAAAGATGATGCAAGTGGCAGTAATACACATCACTGTCAGCGTAACATTGTATAAAGCGAAGACTTCCAGCATCTTAATAATCATCTTACTGGCGGCTAAAATATGCAGCATGGCACCTGCCAAAAATACCGTAACCTTCCACTCTTTCGCTATAGATATCCGCTGTCCAAATCACATTTTCTATGGTTGAAGCCTGACTGCGCAGTTCGTTGCTAAATGTCAGCGGCTGTTCTCCTTCACCCGCTATATTTAAAACCAGATTACCTTTAATACGAATACCTATTCCCTCGGGGGCCAGTTTCTGGTACCATGCCTCAGCCTGCGCTCTGTCAGCAGCTACTAGAAAAATCGCCCGGTGCGGTGTACCGTTTTTACCTGTGGTAAACTTGGTATCGGCAATCACCTTTTTTACATGGGCTGGTACTTCTGCTAGCTGCTCGTTCGTTAACAGCAAGATTTCCTTAGCCAGCAGAGTCTCAGCCCGGCCGGTAACCTGCTGAAAATACATCGCCCGCCGTAGGTTATCTAAAGAAGCAATAATGTTTAGCAAAGTGGTTTTCCCCGAACCGGAGGCCCCCATAATCGCTACAAATTCTCCTTCAGCCACTTCCAGGCTGACATTCTGTAAGGCCGTAAATTTTTGGGCCCCTAATCGCGTTTTATAAACTTTTTTCACATTCTGTACTTGCAATAGTTCCATGGTTTTCCCTCATTTCCGCTGAATTATACTCTGATTATAGCGAAAACGGGAAATGTCCTGCCATCGAGAAAACCCCCGTCGGATAGGAAAGAAAGCAATTCTAGGTTGAGATAATTGACTTTCCGATGAAAAAAACACCCTGTTTAGAGTGTTTTGCTAATAACCATTTCTAAGACCTTACTTCCTCTGCTTTATCCAACTCATACTTGGTTACTTGAATATGGCCTTAGCTGGATTATGTCGTGTAGCCGAGCCAACTAGATATATCTTATATTTTTATATTAAATCATGAGACCCGACTTCATTTGCTCATTTTTCTAATTGTTTCGAGTTGGTTTATTTGGTTGATAATGTGGTCCACTTTTGTACTTTGTTCTATTGCCTCAATACTGGTTATCCCCTTTTCTTCAGCGATTTGATGTAAGCGATTTCGCTCTAGGTCCAACTGATTAGAGAAAATAGCTGGTTTCATCATTTTTTGGAACACCTTAACCACTTGGGGGTCAAACTGCGTTCCGGAACAGCGGACTATCTCTTCTAGTGCTTCTTCTTTGGAGATCTTGTTTTTATAAACTCTCCCGTTAGTCATGGTGTCATAAGCATCCAAAACAGCAATAATTCTTGCCAGCAGCGGTATTTTTTCGCCCTTTAGTCCCCGCGGGTACCCATTACCATCCCATCGCTCATGGTGACTTAGGATATAATTGCCAGTTAGTGACAGCTCAGGCACAGAGATTGCAATACGATAACCTATCTCACAGTGCTTTTTCATTTCAATCCATTCAGCCAGCGTAAGAGTATTTGACTTCTCCAAAATACTGTTGGCAACAGCTATTTTCCCTATATCATGGAGAAATGCTAACAGCCTTAATTCATCAATTTGATTGTCCGAGAGGTCAAGTATTACACCAATACGCAGGACAAGTTTCGCCAGTCTCATGCTGTGCTTTTGCGTTTCATGAGTCTTTTCATCCAGAGATTGCCGTAAAGACATCACTACAGTACTTCTTGAGCTTTTGCCTTCAAATAGTTTATTTTGATACATTCTATCTTCAGCTTCTCGAGTAACATTACGAATATCTTGCTTTTCATTCTCTTTTACCGCTGCCCCAAGAGCTAAGCTTAAAGGAAAAGGTTCAATATCTTTATTTTCAGATAAACGTTTAATTTTCATGGCTAGCTGATTTAATTGCTGCAAGTTATTCTGTGGCAGGATAATGATAAACTCATCGCCACCAGTTCTCGCAATAAGGTCTTTTTTGCTCACCACAGATTTTAGTAAGACGGCAACCCGCTGTAAGTATTTATCGCCCATTTCAAAGCCAAAAGTATCGTTAACTAATTTAAGACCATTAACATCAATCATTAGCACGCCCAAGGGCAGATTATTGGCAATATCCTGCTTCTTTAATTGCTCTTCAAAATAATTACGGTTAAAGATTCCCGTCAAATTATCCCGCTGGCTAAGGTTAAGTATTCTCTTTTCACTTTCTTTGCGCTTTGAAATGTCGGTATACGTTCCCACCAGGCGTAAGGGCTCACCTTGTTCCGTAAAGCTGACCACCTTACCCCTGATATGAAACCATTTATAGTTATCATCGTTACAAAGCAATCGGCTCTCACAGGAAAAGGAAGCTACTTCGCCATTTAAATGTGCCTTATATTCAGCCACAGCACTCTCTTTATCCGCTGGGTGCAGTCGGTCTGTCCAAACGGAGATATTCTCAAGAGGTTCATCAGCCGCATAACCAAATATTGCTTTTAACTGGCGGGAATAATATACAGTTTTCTCTTGCAGGTTATGATCCCAAAGGCCATCACCGTTTCCTTCCAGGGCAAATTGCCAGCGCTCTTCGCTCTCCTAGAGTTTGACCAAAGCAGATTTTAATTCCGTAATTGGTATTAAAAATAAAGCAACACTTTCAACTTCCAGCAATTTATTATGGATTGGCGTCGCTATGACTCTCAACCAAACCAGCTTGCCGTTTCGAATAACCTGCTGCTCCCACTTAACTATTTCTTTTTTTTCGCTAAAAATTTTCCCCAGCTGACCTGCTAAATCGCAATCTAGGTGGGATAAACAGGTTCCACCCGCATAGGAAAAAATCTCACAAGGTTGATCATCATTGATACTAAAATAAACTACTTCGCTACTTTCATTTGACCAGATTACTGAATAATTCCTATCTACAATACGAATACCAACAGCTCCACTAGAGACAACATTCTCTAGGGTTTCCCGCATGCGATAGTTTTCTTCTTCTATAGTTTTGCGTTCCGTCACATCACCAGCTAATAGTCTCAGTTCTGTTTCTTTTCTTTTAGTGATATCTCTAGCGATACATAGAACTGATTTTACCAAGCCTTCGTCATTAAATTCAGGAACCCAACGTGTATAATAGTGTAGTGTTTTACCCTCAGCAATTTGGTAAGCGAATTCAACGATTTGTTCTTCTTTCGTATCAAATACTCTGCGAATACTCTTTTCAAAATTTTTTGATATTTCATATGGCAGATCTGCTTCCACATCTATTTTGCCTAAGAAGTGTTCGCCTAGGATGCCAGTAATTACTGCTCAGGTGAAGGTAAAAAAATATCACGTTCGGCGGCCAGGCTGTCATAGCACATAACTTATGCTTTAGACCCTATAGCTTTGCGTCCCTATCTTTCAACAGGTTTGCTATTATCGAGTGAACCTATACAAAACTTATCATGAATTTTGGTAATATGCAACATATTATTACAATTCATTACCTTTTTTTCAATTTTTGAGACTGTATTACTATTTTAGTTACTTATACTCTCTGAAATCGACCAATCCAAATATAGCTGAGCAGTCCGCCGCCTACGCCTACCAACAAATGCCAGACTACAGCAGTAAAGGGGAAAAAGTGTAAAGAAACCATAAACAAAGTTACTGCCCAACTCACACCTACCAACAGCTGATATTTTTTCACTAGCCTACCACGGCGAGCCGTGCGCATCACCCGCTCCATGCGTGTCTTTTCCGTCAACGGTCCAAACTGTTTCTTTAACAGCCACTCGCCGTCGTTTTCCTCGATCGCACGCACTTTTTCCTCATCTAGTACAAATAGTCCCGACTGCGAATAGATCATCACCGGCAGTTCCTCTGCCCCGTAATGCTCCCGCAGTTCCTGCAGGACTTGCGCTCCCAGCGGCGACCAGGTTAACTCCACAGCAGTCTTTGCTTTTTTCACCTGTTCTGCTAAACGGGCCAATTCTCTTTCCGCCGCCTGACGGTGCTCCTCAAACTCTGCGTCTACGACTAACGGATGATAAAGATCTAACATCAGCAGATCCGGCAGCTGCGAACCGCTCTGCAGCGCTGCCATCACTTGCCGTACATCATCCACAACTTCTATCTCATAATCCTGACTAAACCTTTTTTTAAATTCAGTGATAAATCTTGCTTGGTCATCACATATTAGTATCCGTTTTTTCATTTTGTACCTCGCACTTCCTATCTTAACGATGGCTGTTTTTGTTTTGCCAGGGCTTCATCAGCTTATTATAATAATTAGCCAAAACATTGGTTGCCAAGCCACCTAGTACCCCCACGGCAATCTGCCACAGCAAAGAGTCAATCGGCAGCACATAAACAGCCAGGACAATAGCCGTAATACTCCAACTGATGGTTAGCGCCCGGTTATAAATTTTCGGCAGTGAGGTCGTCTTCTGTTCGTGGCGCATTACTCTATCCATACGCGTCTTTTCCGTAATCGGCCCGAACTGTCGCTTTAATAACCAGTGCGCATCATATTCATCGACTAAACGTACCTTTTCATCATCTAAGAGAAAGAGCCCCCGCTGCGAATAAATAATCACCGGCAGCGCCTCAGCACTAAAGTCCTGCCGAATATCTTTTAAGATCTCCAACCCTACCGGGTTCCAGGCTGCTTCTACCGCCGTCTTAGTAATTTTAATCTGCTCATCTAAATTGGCCAGTTCCTGTTCTGCCACTTGCCGCTTCTGCTCAAAATCCTCCCCTTGTGCCCGGGGATGATATAAATCCAGTAACAGCAAATCTGGCAGATGCTTCATATCATGCAGTTTATCAACTAACATCCCCACATCATTTACTTCCCGGATTTCATAATACTGACCATGCCGCTGCTTGAACTCCTCAATAAAAACCTGCTGATCATCACATATCAACACATCTTTTTTCATCCCTAACCCCTTCCAACTGCCTACCACATAATTCGGCAAAATTAGTTCGATAATTGTTAATTATTTCTCTTAAGCAAACTTATTCTCCTTTACGCCAGAGAAATTATTCAGCAGTAATCCTGCCACGATAGGCCTCGTCGTCCCCAGGCATAAAATAGCGCCCCTTTGTAGTACAGCTTATCACTCCCGCCATTTACGTTTCCACAAAGGGGTGGCCTCTGGCCATCCGTTCTTTCCAGGTATTAATGGAGAACGTAGCGACATTACATCCTACGGTAATGAAACTTTGTATGCCTACCTTTTCCGTGAATGCATCGCAAATCTAAACTCCGACATGGTAGGTTTTTCTATAAAAATACCTGTTATTCTATACCAACTCGTGATAATTTATAAACACTGGCAAAAACTGCGAGACAAAGGATAAAAAGTAAGGGCAAAAACAAAGTAAAGTCGAATTCATTCGCCCCCAGAATCATCAATGCCCAGGTCGCGGGAAATACTTTTCCTACATTTTGCAGAACTATGGGCAGTAGATCCACCGGAAACATTATTCCCGATAACATTAATGAAGGCAAGAATATTAGCTGTGAAAACATCGTCAGTTTAGAGATATCTTTAATAAATAAACCCAACACAGAGCCAATGGCTAAACAAACTACAATAAAGAAGGCGAGAGATAAGAAGAAATATAAAGTACTCTGAGGTACTTTGGCTGCAAAGGCCATGGGTGCAAGCAAATAGATGATGATGCTCATGATGAAAAGGTGAAAAAATGCGGAGATAAAATTATTCACTGCTGCCATCCAAACAGGGATGCCTCCCACTTTATACGCCTTGACAATATCACTGCCATATAACTCCACTAGAGGTGTGGGCGTTCCTAGAAACGCACCCATGGTTGTGCCGAAAATAGTCATGGATTGAATTAAACTATCTTTAGCAGTTGGGTTAATGGATGTAAAAATGGCTCCCATAAAGGCGAAAAACAGAAGTGGTACTACGTAATATGTCAGTATTACGCCCTTGTTTCGTAGATCTAGTTTCCACTGCAGAATTACACCATATAAAAATGCGCTCATAATTACTTGCCCTCCGTTGCTATTTCTACAAATCGTTGCTCAAGCGATGCTCGTTCGATCTTGATATCCAGAACCTCATTACCATTCTCTTTTGCCTCATTAAGTAATTCCAGCAGAGCATTACCAATGGAAACAGTACGTACGCTTGCATATCCTTCATGTGTTGCTAAATAGGTGCTATGTTTAAAATCATCTCTCGTAATGGGTAATTGTGTTTTTATGAAAATTTTGCTTTCACCTACGTACCTGCTTGTTAATTCTGTAGATGAGCCGATGAATACGATATCGCCGCCCTTTAAAATAGCGATTCTATCGCATAAGCTTTCTACCTCTGCCATATCGTGACTTGCCATAATGATGGTTTTGCCCTGCTCTTTAAGTTTCCTGATTTCAGTATGGAGGGCAACTCTTCCTTCTACATCTAATCCCGCCGTTGGTTCATCAAGAAAAATAATAGCAGGGTTGTTAATTAAAGCAAGCACCAAATGAAGTCTTCTCTTTTGACCAGTGGACATGGCTTCGTACTGCTTATTCTTTAACAGAGCTAAACCAAAAGTATCTAGCAGCTCTGGGTCTTCGCGTACATGATTCCATTTACAAAAAAGCTTATATGCTTCCAAAACTGTAATATTTGCAGGAAGGGAAGATGATTGAAGTTGAACACCAATAGTCCCATCTATAGTGATTGACCCAGCATCATAGCTGCGAATTCCCTCGATACATTCCAGTGTCGTAGTTTTACCCGCTCCATTTGCGCCTAAGAGCGCAAAAATTTCACCCTCACTGACTGAAAACGAGATTTTATCTATGACGTTAAGGTTACCGTAACTTTTACTTAACTGATCAACCGTAATTACATCCTTCACTGTAAACTCCCCTTTTTTTAATTTCTAATCAAGCCCAAACTCCTCCCGTCATACCCGTGCCTCCACTTTATGCCTTCATCTCTTTTGCCCCGTCACAGTTACATAATAACAAAAGCACCCAATAATTATCAACTACATCTGCGTATTCTAATAGTATAAAGGTTAAACTCATTATACTGAAGGAAGAAATCATATGATAAGTGACGACAGTCACGCACTAAGTCATATCATTTTACCTGGCAAAAATCATCAGTCGATTTCATTACTAGTCACATTAACCCCCTGCTAACTGCAAGCGATATATATTCAAAACATGTGTTATGTCTAGAGAAATGGATTTGCCATGGCAGCAACGGCTTGCATAAAACCACGTCAAATCATTAATCTGAAGAATGATATCTCCTATAAATGAAAGACTAATAATATATCTTTAAAGGATGTGTCGGTAATGGAAATTAAGGAACACCTAATTATACCATTGGGTTACGGAAAATTTGTACGTTCAGATAAAATCATTGCCCTTGAACCTATTGAAGAGAACCGAGGGCCTGGACGCCGGACTAAAGTCTTTATTGAACAGATGCCAAACCCCGTCATTGCATCGAGGACAGAACAAGCAATTATTGCGAACATCGTAGAAACTCCTCTTGAAATCATCAACGCCACCGCTGCCCTTGAACTACTTTATGATTTATTAGATGATATCAGTCAAGTTGGTCCCATGCTGCGCAACAGTATTAAACAAGAAGCCGATTTAGATTTAGATAAGCTCGAACTTAAAATAAAGGATGTCTTAGAACAGCGACTAGATGATGAATGATAAAACAATCTCAACCGCTTTACAAATGAGAAATAGAGATAAATCAGACACGGAACAATTTATCATTGTTCCGTGTTTTTTGTGCTAACGAAATTATCTCACTTGCATAAACAAGCAGCCAGTAACCTACGACTGCTTGTTTCGTTGATCAATAAGAAAAGGTTGTCTAGCGAGTTATTGCTTGCCAGACAACCTTTTTTCTATCTGAATTTCTTTAAATACTCTCCCACCGAACGATTCATCTCGGTGGTAAAGTCAGACAGATATTTACGTAGACAAACAGCTCTAATTTCTTCCTTGCCGTCCACATCGTTTAATCCCCGCTTTTTAAGCCTTTCTTCCTGCATAGCCAGATGTTCTTTGGCACTTAATTTACGATACTGATTCTCAAAGACTAGATACTGTTGATTAAAACGTGCCGGTTTTTCTCTTTTTAGCTGCTTTGCTGTGGGATAACCGTAAACCACCATAGCCGCCGGCAGCACATAGTCCGGTAGTGCTAATAATTCTCTAACCTTCTCACAATTCTCCATAATATCGCCAATATAGCAGCTGCCAAGACCTAAAGCTTCAGCGGCGACCACCGTATTCTGTGCCGCAATCAGAGCATCGGCACAAGCCAGCAGAATATCTCCTTCTCCAGGCTGACGCACTTCGCAGCCCGCTACACCATAAGCATCATACCATCTTTGATAATCAGCCACAAACACTAACACCAAAGGAGCTTTCGCAATAAAGGGCTGATCATCACACACTATTGCCAGTTCCTGCTTTAAAATATCATCTGTAACATCAATGATACTATAAAGCATCATCGCCCCTGCTGTCGGCGCCTCAAAAGCAGCACCAAGAATCTCTTCTTTCAGCTCCACAGCAATGGGCTTATCCTCAAACACCCGTACAGATTTTCTGTTTTTCAGTTGTTTTAGTACTTCGTTCATCATACTATCCTCACATTTCCTGTAACGGTAATTTTATCATACTCAAAATGGGCTCTTTAATAATAGAGGACGAGTTGCAGCCATTTGCTAAAGAATCAGGTAATCCTACTTCTAAAGAGATGCATATTCATGTGTATTGTTATATGCAAAACTGCAGGCTGTCTAAAACATTGATAATTGCTGTTTAGTGATTGTAAAGTCTGACAGCTCCAGGGTTTCTTCATTACCTGCCTTGAAAGATACATGTTCTTTATTTCTGAATCTATCTTCAATGACCTTAGCCACGTAGATTTTATTAAATCTATTATATATAGCACTACCACCAATGCCGGAAAAACAGATTAGTTGGATGTTGTATTTTTCTGCAATCTGGAACATTGGCTCTAACAAATGCTCTGTATGTGTTTTAGCAAAAGGATTGTCCATAATTAAAATCTTTTTTTCTTCCCTGTTATCAATGTCTGTTGCCCGCCTGCGCATATAAGACATTAAGGAAGAAAGAAGGATAAACATAGAGACGAATCTTTCTCCACCAGAGTTTTGGGTTAGGGCTTCACTCCAACTTTTCCTTACCAGTCTTGCTCGCTCAATTTTCTTAATGTCTATTCTGATTCTGGTAATGTTGCCTACTAGTTTACTAAGCAGCTCAGTACTTTGGATATCATGATCCAGCAGGTTGGTGTAATCCTCTTCCAGATTAGCATAATAGCTAACCTTATCTTTGATGTACTCTTTTAGAGACTCTTCTTCTCTATCTTCAGGAATGCTGATTTCTAGGAGCTTTTGGGTTTTGCCTGCATGTTTAATGCTAGACTTTTTATCTATTGTTTTGAGCTCCACAAGCACATTATTGGCATATCTCAAGATTTCATCTATTACTACCTCTTCCTCCTCGTGAATATGTTTTAAAGCCATTTCTAAGGTGTTTATTTTTCGTCCTACTACTTCGAGCAGGGACTCTATTTCGTTATGATTTCTAATCTTACTTGTTTTGCTTTGGTAGTCACTAAGGCGATCTTTAAGGAACCTGTCCTTATCCCGGTAGTTTTCATATATTCTATTGATCATTCTAGTGAGGTTTTCCTCTACCTGAGAGATTTGTTTTCGCACAGCATCCGCTGACGAGAGGTTAGCATTTATGCTCTTGATAGCAGCTGGGATGTGGCTAAAATCAAAAGCAAAATCATCTGTTTGTTGTACGTAGTCGGTGAAAGGTTCCAGTTTATACTTTAAGAAGCTTAAACTACTAATTTGTTCAAGGTACTCGCCAATAATTATTTCGTTTTGCTGTAAATCCTCACTGATTTTATTTTCTCTTGCTTTAAAGTTGGGATCCTTAATCTTCTCCCTGGCGATCGGCACAGCAAAGCCCAGCTTTTGTATATCTTTAAGTTCATGTTGTTTGTCATTCGCCATGATTTTCACTGCTGTATCTAAATTGTGTATCTGGCCATTTAGTAGTTTCATCTGAGTCTCTAATTTGCTAATGCTGTTTTCCAAATCCGTTAAGACAAGCTCATAATAATTAACACCAACATAGTCTGCGGGCAAAATGTTACCTTCATTGGCCTTTTTCTTCAGCCTCTTGTTAGTGTTTATCAGGTTATCATTTAACTTTCTTGCCTCGTCTTTATCTCTTTTAATATCTTTGTTCAGCTTTTCCTCACAGGCCTTCAGCTTGGCTTCAAGGGCATCCTTATCTTCTGCCAGCAACATACCAGAGTCTACATTTTTATATAACTCCAAGTCAGCCAAACAGCTTTTGAGGGCTAACTCGATATCATGAATTTCTAGTACTAACCCTTTAAGACTATCTTCCAGTGCTGCTTTAGCTTCACTTAACTTTATTTCTTCCTTGTTGAGGTTTTTCAGGTGATGTTGCACATCTAAAAGTGCCTGGTTATTTTTCTTGAGTTCCCGGTGTTCACTGATAAATTTATCAAACTGACGCTCTTTCTCCCTGAGGAGAAACTGCTGCTGCTCATTATTTCGCAGCTCACTATTGATTGCTTCACTTCTTTGTATGCTGCTCTTTATTTCCTCACTTTGCTCTGCTAATTGCACAGTGATCTCTGCAATATTTTGTATTAAGCTGCTTATCTTTGCGGCCATGTCATGACCTTCATCACCATGATAAGGATAATCGAGCACTGTTTTTTCGTACTCTTGATTCCTGTTGATAGCGTTTTGAATATCCTCAATTACAGACACCAACCTACTTTTCTCATATGCAAGTTTGGTTAATAGTGCTGCTCTTTCCTCTTCATCTATCAGCAGATAATTAAAAGCTATGAGAAAGTCTTGGTTTTGGATCGTCAAAACGCCATTATGTTGATCAGTGTCTGGCTGATTATTTAGCTCATTTAAATTTATGATGGGGATGGGAATGGAGGTAAAGACATCTATACTCTCATTTTTCAGGAGGTCGATGTCTTTTTCACTTAAGATGATGCCATAAGGGAAAAAGAGGTTATGATTCACGATACTTTCCTTTTCTTCTCTGGACCCCTGATAGTTTTGCAGCCAGTTGAGCGCATACTGAAACTCAATGCCCTTGTTGGCAAAGCATTGCAGGACATCTTCGGGTAATTGGATTAAGCCCGTTTCATACCTGTGCATGGTATCTTGAACTTCCCGCAGTTGATCATTTTGTTTAGTCAAGTCATTTTGCAGCTGACGATTTTCACTTTCTAGCCGCTGCAAAAGCTTTCCTCGCTGTGCAACTGGGTCAGGAGGTAAGTTTTTGATACGTAAGATTACTGCTATTTTTTCAGTTTCTTGCTGAAAGACTTGTAGATCTTTCTCTTGGCTGGCAAGCTCTATCTTCAGCTCCGTTAAGAGATTACTCTTTTCTTGCTCGCTTTCAGCTAATAGCGTTCTTGTCCTTTGTAAGAAAGCAGCTTCTTTGTTTAACTTTTCCTCTAATTGTGATGTAGACTTCATACTCTCGGCAATACTTAAGCGGTAACTATGAAGCTCGGTTTCATCGTACTCAGCCAAGAGAATGTTTCTAATTACGACAAAATCCGGATACTTTTGTTGGAAAGATGCCTCGAGCTTCGCGAAGTTATTGATACTATTTTTATAAGACTCCTCAAGTCTGATCGCTTCTTTCTGCTGTAAGTCGTTACGCTTAATCGCTGCGGCAATTTCCTTAAGCTCACTTTCTTCGTCTGCCTGCTTCTTAAGGAAGGCCCCTTCTATTTTCCGTAATTTTTCTAGTTCCAACCCATATTGGTGCTTTAAGCTGAACTGATAGTTTTTGATGTTGCGGGCGATTTCTGAATCGTCCTTTTCATAATTAGCAATTCGTTCTCTTATTTCCGTCAGGTCGGCCTCAATCAGACAAAGCTCCCCGTAGGCTTCCGCACATTCTTGGATATATTTTTCCTTAACCAGCTCCTGCTTTTTTTCTTCCTGCTTGTGAAATTCCTCTTTCATGTCCTTTAGCTTTTGCAGCTGCCGCTCTTCTTGGTCATGTAGTTTATAGTAGTTTAGAGAGTGCTCCTCATAGGCCACCTCAGTAAGCTCACTTTGCAAGTATTCCCGTAATTCCTCGTGGTGAAGCTTTTCTGCAACTTTAGCAGCTAAGACCTTTTGATACAGCAAGGCAATATTAGCAAGCTTTTGCTCTAAGGCCTCCCTTTGCTGCTCCAGCAAGACGCCTTCCTGCAAAAGCTGATTCACAGGCGCCAAGTCCCCTGTGAACTCCTTGAGCAGTTTTATCTCGAAGAAGGAATCTTTACTTCTTTTATAGCTTTCAATATACTTACTTACATTGCTTCTAATTGAGGCAATGATATTCTTCTCACCATTTAATTTACTTTCAATCAGGGGCACGATGACATTCTTGAGCAAAGCTTCCGACGTTTTATGCTTATCATAAAGGTTAGACAGACCGGACTCATCATTATTAATGTTTCTAATGATATCTTCCCACTCTTTATAATCCAGTTTATAGGACTTGAGATCCTCGAAGTATGCCGTTTTTTTGCTGCTGTCATTAAAATTATAGTATTTAAAGTTAAGCTTACCGCTTTGATATTTCTTAATTCTTTCTTCACTTTCAGAAAAATTTAAAATTCTTTTGTCTTCCACAAAAGGTGCATTGATAATGTCAAAGCTATTTGCTTGAGCATACCTATTGGTAAAGGCCAAGATCTTAAGCTTATTTCTGCCGTCATCAGTGCTGTCTTTTTTAATCAGCATGCCGACTAACAGGTTTTCTCCATTATCTAAAAGTACCTCGTGCATAATATAGGTTGGGGCATTACCAGAAAAGTAATCATCAAACTTCCTACCCTGCAGTTCTCTTTTGTTGCGAATGAAGGGTTGCATAAAAAACTGAATCAGCACTGTTTTTCCTATGCCGTTATCCATGGAGAAAAGAGTATCCTTGCCGTTGCCATAATCAAACACTTCATTGTAAATAGTTCTTTTACCATCATTATAATTAAGGTTGATAATCCTTGTTTTGCTCAACTTAGGCATGGGAGTCTTCCTCACCCCTTTTTTCAGAAAGGATTCTCTTAATATCGTCAAGCCTTTCGTAATTCAAGAAATAATTGGCGGCGAGACGGTTAAACTTGGCGGTCGGAATAATTACTGTTTCATCTTGAATGCTGATTAAATCTTGTTTCTTTAGAAAGTTCATGACCTGAAAAATATACCATCTTCTTGTTTTAAAGACAGCAGCATCATCTTCGTTCGTTAAGGCAAACCAGTACTTGGCAATGTCTGTAATGGCTAAACCAGTTTCTTCGTCTACAGCTTTATCTTGACTAGATGTAAACT
>DASRMS010000003.1:0-2015 GCA_035647835.1 Oscillospiraceae bacterium | reverse complement strand
GATAATTTGTTCTTCGCTGTAACGCTTCTTCATGGTGAGATCTCCTTTTGTCCCAGTTTAATGGAAATCTCATCAACCTTATGGCACTGTTTTTGGGGGATAGGTCAAGGTTTAGTAAGCCGGTGTCTTTCTCGCTAGTTGTCCGGTTTTCTATGCAGCAATTTTCAGGTTTTTCTCCGTTTTTACATGCTCTTTTAGTGGGTTTAGTAGCACTGTATCACAGTGGTTCCAGTTACGCGTTTTCCGGCCTTTCCAGCGCTGTGGTTTAGCAAGTCGGGCATACTCATACACCGCCTTGCGCCTATTAAGTATTGCAACATCCAGACCATTGTGACGCTGCTCAGGGGTTACAAATCCAATAGCACTATGGCGGTGCGTGGTGTTGTACCAACTAACAAAGGTATGCACCCATTGCCTTGCGGCATCAATATCATTAAATGGTTTGCTAGGATAGGCTGGGGTATATTTAAGTGTCCTAAATAGTGATTCCGAGTAAGGATTATCATCACTTACCGATGGTCTACTAAATGACGGCACTATGCCTAACCGTTGCAGCGTAGATAGCATGGTGGCCCCCTTCATGGGGCTGCCGTTATCGGAATGCAGCACAAGTTGATTTTTATTGATTTGATGTTTTAGGCAGGCTTTATCAATCAGGCTTGCTGCATGCTCAGAGGACTCATTGTGCTGCACTTCCCAGCCAACTATATAACGGCTGTATACGTCCATTATCATGTATAAACGCAGGAACTGACCCCGCACGGCGCTGGGTAAAAAAGTTATATCCCAGCTCCACACCTGGTTTGAAGCAGTAGCCTTTAATGCTGCTGGCACCAGATTCTCCTTTGGGGGAAGTGCGTGGCCGCGACGGTTTAGCTGATTATTAGCCTTTAGCACACGGTAAAAGCTTGATTCAGAAGCTATGTACTTGCCCTCATCGGCAAGCATAGGCACTATTTGTGACGGTGGCAGGCTTTTAAACCGTGCGCTGTTGCTAATGTCTAGTATCAGGTCTTTTTCTTCTGCCGTCAGAGCATGTGGATAAGCGCGTGGTTGTGGGCAGGTGCGCTTATCGGTCAGGTCGTGTACGCTGCGCCAGCGGCGCAGCGTACGACAAGTAATCCCAATGACCTCACAAGCCTTGGTCTGCCTTGCACCCGTGTGCACTGCTTCATTTATAAGAGTTATGGCCATCTGCTTCATCTTAAGAGGAATTAATCTTCCTCTTCTATGCCCCAGATGGCCTGCGCTTTTTTTGACAACACCAGCAAGGCTGCTGTTTCAGCTAAAGCCCTGTCCTTGCGTTTGAGCTCTCTTTCAAGCTTTTTATTCCTTTTGCGCTCACGTGCCAATTCCGCCTTATCTTTAGCACTGGAAGAAGCTCCCATTGATTCAAACGACTCACGCCACTCATCAAGCTGCTCAACATATAAGCCGCTGGCGCGGCAGTATTCAGAACGTTCTGCCTCATTCATGGCAGCGGTTTTAATCACGGCTGCAAGCTTGGCTTTAGAGTCCCACTTATCGGGTAAAGTCTTTTTTGACGGCACTACAAATCCTTTGGCACGGTATTCATTTTTCCATCGGTACAAAGTTGCTGGAGCCACACTAAGCTCAACACTGAGGTCAGAGACACGATGATTTTGAGGTGGCATCATTTTTTTAACTGCCTGCTCTTTGAATTCTGGGCTATAAGACGGCATCTAACACTCCTGACCGCCCCAAGTTAATTAGTATAAAGGTAAAATCAGATTAGCGGACAACTAGTGTGACGTAGGGGGTAGTGGAGGCCACCTCCTCACAATAATTCTGGGTACGATTTGGAATTGAAGCCCAGATTCTCTTAAGATTGTTATAGCTTTGCTGCTCCATATCAATGCAACCATTTAATATCATTGACGAGCCACCAGAAAAGTTAGCAACCTGTTGGCAATATGCTTCGGGATTGTACCTAGGTATCTGATTGGCATGAGCGCTGAGGTAAGAAAAAGCCAAAAGCGTAAATAATATGATTC
>DASRMS010000002.1:0-11254 GCA_035647835.1 Oscillospiraceae bacterium | reverse complement strand
AGATAGAATAGAAATTAGGGTGGCAGATGAGAAAAAAAAGATATTTTCAGAACTTATATAAATTTGAAAAGGAAAGTCAACATTATTTAATTGAAGTTTCCTTGGATAGCTATAATGATGTTTATGATAGCTGGGATCCCTCACCCTTCAAACGACGGGACATTGAGGATGAATTTCATGACTTTATTTATAATTCATCTGAGGACATCCCGCTTGCCTACCAGCTTAGTATAGTGCTCTATTTACCTCTTGCCAAGCAAGATGAAAAAAAGGAGCAAGCTGTGATTTCCGCCTACCATAATTATTATGATTATGCTCAAGCTAGACTTGCTAAAACTATGAACAAACTAAATCGAAAAATAGTTACCTCCTTACTGTTGGCCGTACTGTTCTTAACCGTCGGCTACTTTTGGGGAAGCAAAGTTACAGGTATTTTATTTAATGTCCTCCAGGAAGGCATATTTATCGGTGGTTGGGTATTTTTGTGGGATTTCTTTACCGATATTTTTATCACAAAAAGAGCACAGCAAGATGAATTTAAATTGTACCATAGACTATCTCAGGCTGATCTTCGTTTTGTTTATCAATAATCAAGTTATAATTTCAACAATTTACTGTATGTTTTAAACAAAGCTGCTAACTCTGAAGAACTAGCCTCATAGTTAAGGGTAACTTCAGCACGCTCAAAAGAAATCGTAAAGTTGCTGTTATGTTGTTTGATGAGTACAGAGCTTCCATCATTTAAGTGAATAGTTACCACAAGGTTAGTGTCTGCAGCTTCGCTGCCCTTTCTCCTTAATTCTGGCAAACAAGCGTTAAAGGCTGCGATCAGAGGCTCACGCACCTCTTCCTCTGCTAAACTAACGCCTTCATCTTCTGCTGCCAAGACTGAGGCTGCAACTTGCACTGCGGCCATATTTTCCTGCTCTAGTTCCCGAGGAAGAGGCAGTTCATCCCAGGCAGTAAAACTTGTTTCTTTCATTGCTCCTTTGCTTAACTTGGCAAACTGTGCCAGTATTTTCCCCGTTTCATCATAAAGGTTGACTGCTTCTGCCTGTCTTTTTTGCTTTAAAGCTAGGATAAAACCTTTTGCTATTGGTAGTTGCTGTTCAATAATCTTCCAACTATTCAAAGTGATGGCTGCCTTACCAGTGATAGTTTGCAGGGTATCTATAGCGTCCGGCAAATTCTCGACAGGAATACCATCTTCTGCTGCCGTTGGCAAAGGGCCATAAAGGAGCGTTTCATTGCCATCTACTAAACTGTGCAGTTTTATCTTGTTTGTCAGTGGTGCTGAAGCTAAGGATACCACCCCCTTGGTGTTTAATAAGAATAAATCCATCAAAGGTGCCTCTGCAGCACTATGATCTGCTACTAACACCAGTAAATTGCCATGATGCGGTAATGTTGCTAACAAATTAATGGTTACTACTGTTGGTGATAGCAGTTGGTAGCATGCCGCGATTTCCTCAGCAACCTGTACCTCTGAAAATGGTGCTGCACAACCAGTCAAGACTAACAGCATCGACAATAGAATCAACAACGCTTTGCCACGCACGCAGTTTTCCCCCTTATCACCTTTAGCTTTCTTTATATCTATTTTAAACACCATAGCAGCTATTTCCTTTATTTTCTTCTATTTACATCCATAGCAAATTATTACACCTTTCGTGCTTTTCTTAGCCTAATGATGTTCGCTGCTAGTTTGTCGGCTAGAAAACTATCTGCAACTAATTGTCTAGAAACAAATAGCCTGACCTATGAAAGGTCAGGCTGGTTGTTTCTGATTTGAATGATGCTGCCTGGCTGTACCTGTGGGTTCAAATAGTCTTCCGGGTTAGTAGAGATGATTCTTACCACTCTGGCGGTGTTCATCTCCAACGGTTCAACTACTAAGGTACTTTCCTGCCAGGAAATCTCGGTGTATGTAGGTGCAAAACTGTCGCTTCCCTCCATGACCATTTCCAGCGGCATGACAGTCCACAGCATTAGTGGATCACCTCACTTGGATAATGCCCATCAATTAATGACTGCAGTTTGGCAATAGCAGCACCCAGGCCTCCCACTTCATCGATTAAGCCATCTTCGATGGCATCCTTACCCACCATCACCGTGCCAATATCTCGTGCCAGCTGATCAGTACAGAACATCAAACGACGAAATTTTTCCGACGAAATACGAGAATGATTAGTAACAAATTTTATTACTCGATCCTGCATTTTATCAAGGTACTCATAAGTTTGTGGTACGCCAATAACCAGACCAGATAGGCGAATAGGGTGAATGGTCATGGTTGCTGTCTCGGTGATAAAAGAATAATCTGTGCTGACAGCAATGGGCACACCAATACTATGGCCACCTCCGAGCACTAATGAAACAGTGGGTTTAGTTAATGTATCAATCATTTCCGCAATGGCTAAACCTGCCTCCACATCTCCGCCTACTGTATTAAGGATTATTAGCAGTCCCTGAATCTTAGGGTTTTGCTCAATCGCCACTAGTTGGGGAATAATGTGTTCATATTTTGTTGTTTTATTCTGTGGCGGCAATGTCAGATGACCTTCGATTTGCCCGATGATAGAGATAGTATGTATATTTCCTTCAGGCTGAACAGGAACAGTTGTTTGTCCTAGTTGTTCAATGTTTTGCAGAGCATTTTCATGATTTGCTTCTGGCTTGACAGGTATGTCTGGCGCTGTGGCAGGCATAGTGCGGGGTCTGCGTGTAGTTTGGGGCGTGCGCTGTCGGCGGTGATTACTAGTCATTATGCTTCACATCCTCATCAGAATCTCTGTACTAGTATTTCGCCCAGACTGACTCTTATACTGAAGCTAATGTTCGCACGCACCCAGAACTAGAGAATTCCATGCAGACTTTAAATTTCCATGATCACCGGCAAGATGATTGGACGCCGATGCATTTTTTCCCAGATATAGCGGGACAAGGATTCCCTCATCTGACCTTTTACACTGGACCAATCGGTATTTCTACCTTGAAGTGCTTTTGTTATGGACTTATAAACATGCTCACGTGCTTCATCCAGCAAGATTTCTGACTCGCGCACATAGACAAAACCACGTGTGTAGATTTCTGGGCCAGCCATAATTTCGCCGTTTTCCCTCATGATCGTCATTACTACCATGATAATGCCATCTTCAGACAGCAGTTTTCTATCGCGTAAGACAATGCTGCCGACATCACCAACACCCAAACCATCTACTAGTACGTGTCCTGCCGGCACGTTGCCGACAATACGAGCAGATCCAGGCGTAAACTCTAATACCTGCCCATTTTCCATGATAAACACGTTATCGCTAGGAATGCCTACTTTTTCAGCAACTTGCGCATGGTGAATAAGATGTCGATATTCACCATGAATAGGAATTAGATATTTGGGTTTAAGCAGATTTAGCATTAACTTTAATTCTTCTTGCGAGGCGTGACCTGAGACATGAACACCAGAAACACGCTCATAAATTACGTCGGCTCCTAGCGCAAAGAGATTATCAATAGTACGCGACACCAGTTTCTCGTTACCCGGGATTGGTGACGCCGAGATGATAACAGTATCGCCAGGTATTAATTCGACTTTTCTGTGCTCAGCCCTGGCAATCCGTGTTAGGGCAGCCATCGGCTCACCCTGACTCCCCGTAGTAAGGATTACTGCTTTATGCGGCGGCATTTTGTTGATCTCATCTACTTCTACAATCGTGCCTGCTTCGGCATGCAGATAACCAAGTTCTTGCGCGATCGAAACGACATTGACCATACTGCGGCCGACTACTGCAACTTTTCGTTTGTAGTGTGTAGCGGCATCAATCACTTGCTGAATACGGTGTATATTAGAAGCAAAAGTAGCAAGAATTATGCGTTGGCGAGCTGTACGGAAGATATCCATAATCGCACTGCCAACCTCTTTTTCAGAATAGGTATAACCGGGGCGCTCGGCATTAGTACTATCAGAAAGTGCTACCAGCACACCCTTCTCTCCTAATTTTGCTAAGCGATAATAATCAGTGACCTGACCACTGACGGGAGTTTGATCAAACTTAAAGTCGCCAGTATGGACTATCGTGCCGACTGGTGTTTTAACTGCCATGCCAACGGAATCGGGAATACTGTGATTGGTGCGGAAAAATTCAATTTTAAAAGAACCCAGTTCAAGCTTATCCTCAGGCTGAATAGTATGTAAGGTACAGTCAGCTAACATCCGGTGCTCGCGTAATTTAACCTCAACAAGGCCTAAAGTTAATTTTGTCCCATAAACCGGCACATTGATCTTTTGTAAAAAATATGGTAATCCGCCAATATGGTCCTCATGACCATGCGTTAAGAGGACAGCCTGTATCTTATCTTGATTTTCCAGCAGATATGTTATATCTGGTATGACCACATCAATCCCGAACATTTCTTCTGTCGGAAATGACATGCCGGCATCAATAATGATTATTTCATCCTCATAGCGAATGACATACATGTTTTTACCGATTTCTCCGATACCACCAATCGGAATGACCTGCACTTTTCTGGTAGGATTTGCCACATGTTTTACCTTTGCTCTGCGTCTACTTTGACCATTACTCAAAATACTTCACCTCCTTCTAATTTGTTTCCGTCCAAATATCACTAGCTACCATTATAACTGAATTGAAGAAGCGGATGCAAGTCCGCATAAAATATGCAAGGCAGCTTAAAGAAAGCTTGCGTTTTCTTCAGATTGCATGCCATTTAGAAGGGCGTCTCTAGTCATTTGTTTATTACGAGGCGCTGGCTTCCTAAATTAGCAAAAAAAAAACCGTGCCGAACACGGTTTTGCTGACTATAGATAACCCATCCTGGTTAATACTTCTTCTAATGGTGCTTTTTCCACTAAAGTTGGTGCCACTAGCGGCAGTCGCAGCACATCTGTTTTGAAGCCAAGCATATGCATGGCAGTTTTAACCGGAATAGGATTAGTCACCATGAACATTGCTTTAAACAAGGGCAGCAAACGAAGATGGATAGTTAATGCTGTTGCTGTGTCACCTGCCCGGTAAGCTGAAACCATTTTTTTAATTTCCTTGCCGGCAACGTGTGAGGCCACAGAGACGATACCACAGCCCCCCACAGCAAGGATCGGCAGGGTCAGAGCGTCATCCCCGCTATAAATTGCAAAGTCCGGCGGCGCAGTACTGCGAATGCGGGCAATCTGCTCTAAATTACCACTGGCTTCTTTGATCGCCACAATATTGGTCACCGCAGCGGCTAAACGAACGGTAGTCTCCGCAGCCATATTTAGTGACGTTCGACCTGGCACATTATAAAGCAGCACCGGGAGCGTTGTCGCTTTAGCGATGGCCGCAAAATGCTGATACAAACCCTCCTGAGTAGGTTTGTTGTAATAGGGCACTACCAACATAATGCCGTCCACGCCGCTTGTTTCAGCTTTTTTAGTTAATTCCACAGAGTGCTTGGTGGAATTAGCACCGGTTCCGGCAAGCACTTTCGCCTTACCTTTGACGGCTTCTGCAACAGTCGTGAACAACTTGATTTTTTCTTCATCTGTTAAGGTCGGAGATTCCCCGGTAGTTCCGGCCACAACGATGGCATCACTGCCGTTATCCGCCAGATATGTAGCTAATCTAACGGCTTCCTCATAATTCACTTCACCGTCATCTGTAAACGGTGTGATCATTGCTGTTAATACTTCACCAAAAGGTGCAATCAACAAAAGTCACCTCCAGCTTTAGTTCCTCTAAAAGTTTTATTTATACCTAGTTATGACATTATATCATAGAAGTTAAAATATTCAAATAGAATCTTCATGTAAACCAAATTCCAAGTGCAAAGCACGAGCTGCTGCCGTTACGTTATCTTCTGCCACTAAACAAGATATATTAAGATGCGAATCCGCGGTCTGTAAAATTGGTGTTTGCGCTTTATTTAACGCTGACACAATGCGGGCCATCACACCGGGAATCCCACGCATACCTGATCCTACCACTGTTACTTTAGCAAATCCAGGGGCCACTTGAGCTTTGTAACCAAGCTCCTGCAAAATTTGTTTAACTTTTTCTTGGTGGCTGGCGGAGACTGTAAACATCTTTTCTTGTGGTGAGAAATTTATCAAATCTATACTAATACCCGCGCTTGAAAGTTTTTTCAACAGTTCTTCTAACTGGTAACCATCAGTAGAGGGAGCTTGCACACAGACCTGTGCTAAATTGTTAGTGTGGGTTATTCCTGTCACAACATTACTACTTTGGCGTAATCTTTGACCATTACCTAATTTATGGTGGGTAATCAGTGTACCCGGTGCGGACGCCCCTGTTTTCTTTAACAGCAAAGGTAAATTATATTGTAAAGCCAAATCAACAGCACGTGGATGAATAACTTTTGCTCCTTGATGAGCCATTTGTAAAACTTCCTGATAACCAATATTTTTAATCGGTTGAGCTTCAGGCACCAGACGTGGGTCTGCCGTCATCACTGTATCTACATCAGAATAAATTTCTACTAATTCTGCATTTAGAGCCGCACCTAGCGCCACAGCAGAGGTATCAGAACCGCCGCGTCCTAAGGTTGTAATTTCGGCGTCATCACTAATTCCTTGAAATCCTGCTACAATAACCGTCTGATTATCCTGCAAGTGTCGCAAAATTCGTTCTTTTTTTATTTTTACTATTTCCGCCTGACCAAACGCGCCATCGGTGATGATCCCAGCCTGCCAGCCGGTTAAAGCGACTGCCTCTTCACCCGCCTCATTTACTGCAGCTGCTGTAACTGCAGCTGCGATTATTTCCCCACAAGCCAGCAGTAAATCCTTCTCCCGCGGCGGCGGTGTTGTTGTAAGCTGGTAGAGAAAATCTAATAAAGTATCAGTAGCATAGGCATCACCTTGGCGGCCAATAGCCGAAACAACCACCACCACTTGCCATCCTGCTTGTTTGGCCGTGACAATATGTTCTACAACCTGCTGTCTGAGCTCCTGAGTGGCTAAGGAAGAACCACCGAATTTTTGCACAAGCAGGCGCATAAATCCACCTTCTAACTTTTTAATTGAAATTCTTCTTGAGCATGATTTATTAATAGCGGCTGTAGCTGCCGCCCTTCCAAAGCAGCTAAAATTGTTGGCACCAGCAGCTCCATCTTGGCAATCAGTGAATTGGGTTTTGTAAAAGGTTGATCTTGCCCAAATGGTACCAGATAGACATTCTTCGCTATCAATAAAGTGCTGATATTTTTAGCATTTAAACCAAGCCCGTCATTTGTAGAAATTGCTACAATCAAAGGTCTTTGATTACGTAGATGTGCTTTTGCTCCCATCAGCACAGCTGTGTCAGTAATACCGTTGGCAATTTTCGCTAAGGTATTTCCCGTACAAGGTGCAATGACATAAGCAGCCAACAGTTTACTTGGTCCTAGTGGTTCTACACCGACAATACTATTGATTAATTTACGTCCCGTGGCTTTTACCAGTTTAGTCTTCCATTCAATGGCATCACCAAAGCGCGTATCTGTGAAATCAATTGCTGGTGAAATTACTGGATAGACCTCCGCTCCTTCTTTAATCAATCTATCGATTTCCGGCAAAATGGGTTCTAATGTACAATGTGATCCGGTAATGCCAAAACCGATTTTTTTGTCCTTAAGCCTCATGGTCTTAATCCTCCTTTCTATGTAAGTTGATATAATAGTCGTAAACTTCAGCTAATTGTTTGCCGACTGTCAGCGGCGCTACTTTACCAGGTAAGCCCGGTAAAAGTCTTGCCTGTAAACCAAGTTCCTGAGCCGCGGCAAAATCTGTACCGCCGGGTGCCGAGGCAATATCATAGAGCAAAACACTTTTTCTCACGTGTAATAATACTTCTTTGTTTAACACTAAATTTGGTACAGTATTGAAGATAAAATTAAAGTTTGACATCAGTGCTGTCAGTTCTGTAAAATTTAAGGCATCATAGCCCAAAACTTTTGCTGCGGTTATATCCTTTTGTTTACGGGCCACAACAGTGACCTTGGCTCCTAAAGCTGAAGAAATTCTAGCTAGCTGTTGTGCGCAGCTGCCAAAGCCGGTAATTAACACAGAGCTATTGTTGAACGTGATTTGTGACTCACGCATTGCTATTTCTAGTACACCTTCTGCCGTAGGAACAGCGTTAAAAATAGTTAACTCTGCTAAATCAGACGCAAGTATGACGTGAAGACCTTGCTCTTGCAACTGCTGCCGTAAAAAATCAGGCATTTTACCACAAAACAATAAGACACCAGACTGAAGTAAATGGTTTAGCTCGGCAAAATATATCCTTTCAGTGGTATAGGCACTATAGATACTGTGATCAGCAAGAACTCCAGGCAGCGGTAAAATAATAATGTCAACCTTTTTAGGTAAAGTTTGCTTTATGCGCTGCTCAATAGGTAATTTAAACTGTAAGAAACCATATAACCACACATTTGCTCCCCTATTTAATAATTCTTCTGCTAAAAATACCTCACGTCTGTCACCACCGATGATGGCGATATCGTAACCTTTTAGAGTTGGCTGCTGCATCCTGTCACCCCTCAACGTTCCATGTAATTCAATATATGAGAGGGGGCTTGTAAAGGGTGATAATATGGCAAAAAAAAATCTGGCAGTTGCCAGATTTTTCTTTTAGTCGTGAGTTTTTACGTCAAAGGCACCATTTTCACGGAATACGGCGGCTACTTCAGCTTCGAGGTCTTCATCAGCTTCTACTGCTACCATCACACTACCTTTTTGAATTTCTTGCTCGTACCGCTCTCCTTCTGTTTCCGGAATACCATAATCTATTAAACCACCGGCAATACCACCGGTTACGGCTCCCGTTAAGGCACCAGCCAGCGGACCCACGGCGATGATCGGTCCCAGCCCCGGGATCAACAGAGCACCAGCACCAGCTAAAAGGCCAGCTAAACCTCCGATGGCACCTCCTGTTGCTGTGCCATCGGTTAAGTTTTGGCGATCAAAGTTCAGGCTGGCATTATCCGCTTCTCTGTCATCCCCTTCACCACGGGCAACCAGAGAGACATCCAGATCATCAAATTCACGCGCTCTTAATTCACGAATCGCTTCTTCTGCTTGGTCTTCAGAACGAAACAAACCAACTACTGTTGACATATGAATCCTCCTCTTTCAGTTGATGCTAATTTCTTTTCTAGTATCAACCGAAAAAGATGCATTATTCATAACGTGAATACTTGCGTGAACCATGGTCAGGCGCGATATCAACCACTAGAACTTCTTCACCTATTATTTTTACTGCTTCCCAAGGAATTACTAACTCCCGGGCATTAGTAACTTTTCCGGCACCACCTTTAGCATAAATAATGATTGCTTGAATATAACCAGATTGATCATCAATCACAAGATCAGAGTCACCGACAAAGCCAAGTCGTGAGCCATCATGAAGATTAATAATTTCTTTACGTGACAGTTGTGATAACTCCATTAATTTCATCTCCCTTTAAACATACGATAAATCTTTAAAAAAAGAGGTTGCAGTGCAGCAACTACTAAAGCCAATAAAGCTATTGGCTCTGTGTCCATACCCATAATTCTCCATTTATCCGCAATTTCTATATTTAAAAATGAAACCAAGAGGACTAAAGACAAATAAATTCCACCGGACTGAGCAAGAAGTTCCTGTAGGGCCACAGAAAAGGGAGAAGACTTGGCATGTTCCGGCAGCTGAGAGGCATAAGTACGCACTTGATCTGCCATCCGCAGATAAAGTGAACAGCTGAGCAGCACGATTAAAACAAAGAGCAGGGTCAAACAAGTTCATCCCTTTCAGCACGCATGAGCTTTATTATCAGTTGGTCTAGCTCCTGACTAATGCTAATAACTTCGGGACAACTTATAATACCTTCGTTTTTCCAGATAGCGGTCGCTAAGGCTGCCTGCAGTACCTGCAGTTGAGCCTCATCAGCGATCGGCATCGGCAGTCCTCCTATCTACCTGTATGTCCGAAACCACCGCCGCCTCTTACACTAGCAGGCAGCTCCTCACATAAGACTAAAGTAGCATTTTCTACCCGACTTAGTACAAATTGCGCTATACGTTCGCCAGGAGAAATGGTATAGGGTTCTTGCCCTAGATTAATGAGAATGATTTTTATTTCGCCCCGATAGTCAGCATCAATGGTCCCGGGACTATTAAGAACAGTAATGCCATGTTTAAGCGCTAAACCACTGCGTGGACGTATTTGTCCCTCAAAACCACTAGGCAAGGCCATTTGCAGACCTGTAGACACTAGTACTCTGCTTCCTGGCAGCAAAGGGAGAGGTTCGGTTAGGGCGGCCAGCAGATCCATTCCTGCCGCTTCTGTTGTCATATAAGCCGGTAAAGGCAAATCAGCAGCATGGGGAAGTTTTTGCACAAATAATTTACACATCGTAATACTCCTTTGGCATAGTTTTCCCCAGCTTACTGCCTTTGTTTTGTTTTGTCAATATTGCAGGACTATTGACTCCATAGTTCCACCCACACAGAACCACCGCCAGCACCTGAGCGAATTTGGACAAACTTATCCGTAGAATTGCGAAATTTAAAATCAATATAGTTGGTCACTGTAGCGTCTTTCCCTGGTGGTACATAACCTACGCGTATGCTATGCGGGTGCCTTTCCACAATCTCCATTTCGGCAATCAACGCTACATTGTAAACAGTAGTGGCGACTTGACAGACGCCTCCGCCAATGCCCAATCCCCCGACCACAGGCGCCATGCTGTAACCACGCTCAAAGGTACGGGGTCCCGTCACATGATTAAAAGAGAAGATATCTCCTGGTGCCAGCACAGTACCATGCATATATTTGGCTGCCATATACAAATTGTCTGTACGACCCGCACTGCCACCGCCACTAGTATGATAGGAGGCGATCTTTGTATTAATGGAGCGAAAGACGGCCGCTGTTACCTCTGGTTCTAAACGAATCACAACCAAGGCAACCTTTTCCTCTGCGGCAGCCTGCATTACAGCGGCAACCGTAGTTTCTATATCCACTTTTATCCCTACAACTTCTGGTGTAACTTCCATCGTACTTTGCTCAAAGCGCGCATTCTGGGGTGCTTGATCAATAGCTCCAGCCATCTGCCGAACTTTTTCACGGACCTCTTTCTCTAACAGCCGCTCCATCGGTATTTCCTCTAAAACCACACCAGCTTTAACACCATAAAATAAGCGGTAGACGCGTGCACCCACATTTAATGAAAACGCAAGTGCTGTTAAGGCAATCACTATTAATAATACGGTAGT
>DASRMS010000001.1:0-1981 GCA_035647835.1 Oscillospiraceae bacterium | reverse complement strand
CTCTTGAGCTTCTGCCCACAGCTGAGCAAGCGCAGAAGTATTAGCTTGCACTACAGCTTCAGGAACAGTTACCGCAACAGGGACAGCCTGCGTCGTTTGCTGTCTGCGCCAATCCTTCATAACCATACTTGTCGTATTCATATCAGCTTTAGCAGCACGGCGAACAGTATCTACTGTAGGGAATGTTTCGCGCCCTAATTGCTCATAAATCTCTTCAGCAGCAGCAATAATACGATCTCTAACTTCTACAGGAATATTACTTTTAGTCATGTCAGGCACCTTGAATAAGAATAATAAGAATAATAAGAATTATATTATTATTCTTATTATTTAGCAATATGAAATAGAATTATCTTTTGCCAGCAAGCAAAGAGACCAAATACCCTAAAGATCAAATTAGTAATACGCGAGAACTTTAGATGGCCCTGGAAGGCCGTACACTCACCACCAAAACGCGAACCCTAGCCAGCGCATGCTTTAGCCTGCAAAACAGCTAAGGAAAGAAAACAACACAGCCAGTTAATAAGTTATGCGTGTTGAACCAGCCGCCAACTAGAACGAGCACTCACTTTCGTTCCTAACAACAGATATAAATATCTTTTTAGAAGCCTAAAAGCCAAATCAATAAAGCACCTAGGCTTCGCCATTAGTAATACGCATGGACTTTGAACACTTAATATTTTCAGCCTGAATTGTGCACTTTACGCTGGTGAATACGTTTAGCTGACCACTAAAGCGCTCCAAAAAGCCGTACACGCAACGAAACAAGGCAACCCATACAAACCCTAGCCGGCCCTTTTTTAACCATTACAAGCCAAACACACAGCCTGTTAACCAGTTATATGTGTTTGACTTGACCAACACTAACGAGCACTCACTTTCGCTCCTAACAACAGATATAAATATCTTTTCAGAAGCCTAAGAGCTAAGTCACTAGAGCACCTAGGCTACGCCATTAGTAATACGCACGGACTTTGAACACACATTCTTTGCAGCAATTACTGTCTCTTTATCTACTGCAGATACGTAGGTTTTTAAATAACCCGAAACGGCACCAACGGACACAGCCATCTGCTTGGCAATACCTCTGACAGTGTAACCAAGGCCTCTCAGTTCGTGGGCCTGCTTCTCTCGTTCATTAGCTGCATTTAGATATGTTTCTCTATCTACAGCTCCTGCTGCACGCCTACGGACTGTCTCGCGGTCTTTGTGACGACATGCAGCAACATCTTTACTAATGATCGTGCGTAATTGAGCCTGCTCGTCATCAGTGATTTCAAACAGATTGATTAATGTGTCGTTGCGCGGAGTGTAAAGTGGTGGATAATCTTTTCCACCAAAATTGATTTTTTCACCTGCCTCAAACTGTCTTGCTTTTGAGTACAGCGACATCAGCTCTTTACTGTTATATGCCCAACCAGGATTGATCTCACGAGCTAATGCTGCAGCTTCGTGATACATCAAGCTGCTGTTTGTTGCACCTGATAGCAGCAAAAAATTTAGCTGCCAGTGCAAGTGGCGCATTCTGTCGCCCTCGGCCACACCACCGCGCAATGTGGCTAAGGTGCGCAGGTCTTCTAGCCTATGCCATGCGAGTTGGCGGCCACTAAAGCCCCGTAGGTTGCTGCTGACCTTGTAACCATCCAGCAATTTAAGCTGCTTACGCTTCTGGCGTTCGTCACGCTCTTGTTTTTGCTTTTCAATATCCCATCTGGCAACCGGCAAAAGCACTTCTGCTAAATACTCAAAGTTATAGCGTACAGGCTGGCCGTCTGCTCCGTTTTCAACGTGAACAACGCGGCAGATTTCATTGCTTTTACTGTTTACTGTTTCGACCAGACGAAGTACCCGACTAGCATCTTTAGCGCCTACGTCTGCACCTGCTGGCTTCAATCGGTCAATTAGATAACGCTGGCAAGCGTTCCAGCGAGGCAATGCAGCACGGGGCAACGTGCCCTCTAGCAACCACTTAGCCTGTATG